>JAXGTD010000013.1:0-50539 GCA_040775095.1 Chromatiaceae bacterium
CAAGGCAAGCCACGCAACGGTTTTTCGCTGCATCTTCTCGGGAGCCGAGGGGCACGACGCCCTGCCGAGGGCACCGCGCGCGGCGGACTATGACAAAGGCATCCACGTGGGTTACCATCCAAGCAGTGAGGATATTCCCTTTTCAGGATAGAGGGCATGGCCCCGTGTGCGCACCACCCGGAACACCCGCGCCGCATGCCCGCGATGATCGACCGCGTTTCACGGCAGTGATGACGGCACCCATCGCTCGCCGACCGGGAACCCCGACACCGCCAGGCGACACATGCTCCGGAGGAGCCAAATGAAGACTCTCATTCTCTCCAACAAGGGCTTCGGGCATGGGTCGTTATATCCGTTCATTCATTACAGGGCCGAGCTGAAATCACGTTTCGGTCTCGAGTCGGAGGAGATCATTTCCGACGGTATCCAGGACAAGCTCCGCCAGGCCATGGCGTTCAATGGCGAGCTGATCATTATCTCGGTACCCTGGAATACAGACCGCCACATGCTCAACGACTTTTACCGGGAGCTGCGTCGCTCGCGCCCCGCGCAGAAGCTCGTCCATTTCGACTACAACGACGGCAATCAATCGCCTTTCTTTGGCATCATGCCGTACGTCGACCTCTATCTGAAACAATATCTGAATACCGATCCGTCGGATTACCGGAAGCGATTCCTGGGTGGCTCGAGATTTATCGAGCATCTGGTGGGGATCGGCATGGCCGAGGACAGCATACTGTCGGAGGTCTGGACCGACCTGTTCCAGTCGGAGCTGGCGCCGGAGCACGAGTCCAAGCTGATGCTGGGTTGGAATTTCGGGTTATGGAAACGCATGATCTATCTTGCCGAGGGCAAGAAGGATGTGGTGCTGCTCGGGAAGGACAAGCCCCACAACTTTGCAATCGCGAAGGCAAAGGGAGCCGTCGATGCGCTCAGGCGTCGCGGGAAACCGATCGATGCCTATTGCCGGGCGACACTCTACAAGGGCTGGACGAAAAAGCATCGCGAACGGACGATCAGCGCGTTGAATAACCTGCAGGACAGATACAATGTCGTCTCCTCCACGGAGAAGGTCTCGTTCTCGGAATACTACCGCGAGATGTCGCGCAGCCGGATATTTGTCTCCCCGTCGGGCTGGTGCGAATACACTCCGAAGGACTATGAGGCCATGTATTTCGGCGCGTTGCTGATGAAGCCGTCGGTCGAGCATATTCGGACCGAGCCCGATGTGCTCGTCGCGGACCAGACCTATGTCCCGCTGAAATGGGATATGAGCGATATGCTCGACAAGTGCCGCTTCTATCTCGACAACGAGGACGAGCGCCAGCGCATTGCCAACAACGCGCGCGACGCCTACGTCAGCTACTACCGCGAGAAAAGGCTGGTGGACCACATCGGGGCAATCCTCGAACGCCTTGGCCTGGCATCCTGAGTGGTCGCGGCGGCCATCGCGGTCTGCGGCCTGGGCCATTCGAGCGAAGGAGACTGAGAAAATGCGCGTCCTCCACGTCCATCAACGGGCCGGGTTCTACGGCGGCGTCGAGCAGATCCTGCACGACATGGCCACCGGGTTGGCCGCGCTGGGCCTGCCGCAGGCCCTGTTGCACGCCGATCCCGCGCCCCGCTCCGACTACCTCTCGGTGTTTCAGGACAGTGGCGGCAACGATGCCGTGATTGCGCGGTTCCGTCCCGACCTCTTGCTGATCCACAAGCTCGAGGACGCCGATGAGGTCGCGCGACTCAGTGCCCTGGTGCCGTCGGTGCGCATGATCCACGACCACGACCTGGTGTGTCTGCGCCGGCACAAGTACTTCCCCATCGGCAACCGGGTCTGCGACAAACCCGCGGGGATCGCCTGTTACCAGCACCTGTGCTTCATTCAGCCGGCCCCCGCCAGCAGGTTGCTGCCAGTCCGCATCAAGCTCGTTCGGGGGAGAAAACGCGCGATCCGAGCCCATGCCAAGGTGCGCTGCTACATCGTCGGCAGCCGCTGGATGCAGCGCGAGCTGGCCATGAACGGGATCCCGGAGTCGCGCATCCACATCCTGCCGCCCGTGCCAAGATCGTTGGCCACCACGCAACAGCAGCCGCCATCAGACCGCCCGGAGGTCCTGTTCGTCGGGCAGGTGATCCGTGGCAAGGGTGTCGATCTTCTGCTGCGAGCGCTGGCCGGGATGGCCGGCCCGTGGCACGCGACCATTGTCGGGACCGGAAACCAGCTCGAGGCGTGCAAGGCGCTGGCCATCGAGCTCGACATCGCGCACTGCGTCACCTTCGCCGGCTGGGTCGCGCACAACGACCTCGACAGCTATTACGCCCGTGCGGCCGTCAGCGTCGTGCCCTCGCGATGGCCCGAACCCTTCGGGATGGTTGGCATCGAGGCGATGGCCCGGGGTCGCCCCGTGGTCGGCTTCGCCGTTGGCGGCATCCCGGACTGGCTCGAGCACGGTGTCACCGGACTCATTGCCCCGGAGGCCGACAGCCTTGCGTTGGGCGTCCACATCGAGCGGTTGCTGCATGACCCGCCCCTCGCGCAACGACTCGGGGCGCAGGCCGCCCAACGGGTCCGCGAGCGTTACCAACCCGAGCAGTTTCTGCTCGGACTGCAGGCCCTGCTGGAGCAAGTCATCTGACGAACGTTCGCGGGCCGGGCAAGGTCGAGCCCGGCCGGCCGGCAGCCCGTCAGTGCCGCGTTCCAGGTTCAATCCAACAACCCCAAACGCGGAGGCGCCCCCAGGCAACATCATGAAGATCGGTATCTCCGCTTTCGCCGGCGACGGCGGTCGCTCCGGCATCAGCCAGTACATGGCCAACATCGGTGGCCGGCTGGCCGCGCTGGCCCCCTGGCACCAGTTCGTCGCATTCGTCAACGAGGCAGACGGCGACTGGGTCCGCTCCTGGCATCCGCGTATCGAGGTGGTGACCTTCCCGGACTGGACCGCTCACCCTGTGGCAAGCATCTTCTGGCACCTGTTTCGACTGGGGCCCGTGCTGGCCTCCCACGGCTGCGACCTCGTCTTCCTGCCCGCCGGCAACCGCCGGCTGGGCTGGAGCTACGGCGTCCCCAGCCTGGGAACCGTACATGACTTCTCCCAGTTGCATGTGCCGCAGAAATACGACGCGCTGCGCATGTTTTACATCATGCGCGTGCTACCGCGGATGATGCGCCGACTCACCCGCGTCATCGCCGTCAGCGAATCGACCCGCTGCGATCTCGAGACCTTCGCCGGGGTCGACCCGGACCGGGTGCGCGTCATCTACAACGGGGCGGACCTCGCGCGTTTCAGCCCCGAGAACCGCGCGGCGGCACGGGCCGAGATCGCATCCACGCTGGGCATCGACGCGCCGTTCCTGCTCTACATCTCGCGTCTGGAACATCCCGGCAAGAATCACGTTCGCCTACTCGAGGCATTCGCCCGGCTGCGCGGCCAGCGCGCCCTGCCGCACCAACTGGTGTTCGCGGGGGGGCGCTGGAACGGGGCCGAGGCGATCGATGCGAAGGTTGCCGAGCTCGGCCTGGAGGAGGCCGTGCACTTCACGGGTTTCGTTTCCAACGATCTGCTTCCCCGGCTCTACGCCGCCGCGGACCTGTTCGTCTTCCCTTCTCTGTTCGAGGGCTTTGGCATCCCGGTTCTGGAGGCCATGGCGACGGGCACACCGGTCTGCGCGGCCAATACATCGAGCATCCCCGAGGTGGTCGGCGATGCCGGGCTGCTGTTCGACCCCAACGATCCGGCCGCCATTGCCAATAGCATCGCCAGGGTGTTCGACGAGCCGGGGCTGCGCGAGCGACTGGCCGCGGCCGGACCCGAACGCGCACGCGGCTTCACTTGGGACAAGGCCGCCGCGGAGGTGCTCGAGGAACTGGACCGGACCGCGGCCCTGTGAGCGCCCGACAGGGACGACCGGGCGTGCGCGGGGTCACGACGCTGGGGCTGCTGGCCCTGATCGCTGCCTGCGGCGGCAACCCACCAATGTCCTGCAGTGGCGACCCCGAGCCCTGCTCGCCACTGTGGGAAGACTGCCTCGGCAGCGCGACGCGCTGCCTGAGCGCCGATACCGGCGCCGACCGTGCCTGGGTCGAGATCGAGAGCGCCCCCACGCCCGCGGCCATCTATCTCGATGACCGATTTATCGGCTACACCCCGCTGCGCTACGCGATGAGCTTCACCAGCACGCAAGGCTCCCTGAAGCTGGTCGCTGTCCCGCTCTATGCCGGGCAGGCTCAGCAGGAGCGCAGCATCATCGTGCCCCCCTTGCCCGAACGTGTGTCGTTCTTCATGAATAACGCCCCCGGGGCGTCCATCGGGAGTACAAACGACGGCGACCAGCCCGACTGATTCCCCTGCCTGTCGGCGGATCTGGTGCAGCGCCTGGGCATCAAGCCATCAGGCTCTCCAGCGTGCCGCGATCCTGGCGCACGGCAAGGCGCAGCAGACGCAGAAACACCTGGGCGGTCAGGAAGGCGTCGCCCGGGGCCGTATGACGGTCATAGGGCAGCACGCCGAAGCGCTCGCACAACGCATCCAGCGACCATTGCGGGGCCGGCTGCTGGTCGCTGCCTGCGGGCCTGCGCTCCAAAGAGGCCATCAGCGCCGCGGTATCGATGTGCCGGTTTCGAAGCTGGAGACCAAAGTGGCGTCCCAATGCGGCATCGATCATCATCAGATCATAGCCAACGTGGTGGCCGACCAGTACCGCATCGCGGAGATAGGCAAGCAGCGCGGCCATCGCCTCGGGTTCGTCGAGTCCATCGCGCGACTGATCGCGCGTGATGCCGTGGACAAGGGTCGCCTCGTTGTTGTGTCGTATTCGCAGCAAGGCCTCGAAGGTGTCGCCGAGGTCGATCTGAGCCTCGCTGACCGCGACCGCTCCGATGCTGACAAGCCTGTGGCGACGGGGATCCAGCCCGGTGCTCTCACAGTCGAGCACAACGAAGCGGACCGCATCCACGGGGGCCGTGTCCGCCCAGGTCGCGTCGAAGTCGGCCTGGTAGAGGGCCATGATCCGGTCGAATTGCTTCATCGAAGGTCAAACGGCTCCCGGTGGATCGAGGTGGGCGATGGTACAGGCATCGGCTCGGCCAATATGTAGCAAGAGCGGCCGGACCGGGGTCGGTTCCGTGGCCGCACCGGTTTCGACGGCCTGCCAGGAAGACGCGGATCGAAAACGCGTTTTCCTAGGAGATGCTGATCAAATGCCGTCCTGGCATTCGCTCAGCTGGCGAGCCGAAAACGCGGTTTCCGGCTCGCTCCATTTCCAGTCACGTGGGTGACTGAAAATGCCGGGCCTTCCATGGCCCGGACGGGAAACGTGATAAATCAGCGTTTCCTAGCGCCTCGGCGCCAGCCCGTAGCGCCCGGCGACGTACTCCATCAGGCGCAACACGGTTCGGAAACCGGATTTGAGCAGGTTCTGCTCCAGGCGCGTGAGCTTGTTGGGATCCACCCGGCTGCCGTCGGTGCCGGTGTTGTAGCCGGTGCGGGCGCGATGGTAGAGGGCGATGCGGAACGCGGCGGCGGTCTCCTCGATCAGATCGGCCGCCTCCGGTACCCGCGCCGCGACGGCCGCCAACCGATCCAGCGTGCTGGTCTCCTGGTAGATCCCGCTGCCCAGGACCAACGCCCTGGCCAGGTCGACCACCGGCTGCAGGGTCGCCCGTTGCAGATCCAGCACATCGCGGTATCCGCCGTCATCGTCAACGACCAGCCCGCGAAAGAAGGTGAGCGGCGGCAGGTTCGCCATGGAGTCGTTGACCAGCAGCGGGACGAAGCTCGCGCTCTGGTCCTCCTCGCTGTGGATGTGGCGTTCCAGACGTTCCACCAGGGCGCAGTCACCGTAGATCGGGCGCAGGTCGAAAAACGACGTGGCGCGATAGACAGAGCTGTTGACCGGATCACGGATCCAGGCGCTAAAGGCCCATTCCCATTCCACGATGGACCGGCAGGCGCTTGGATGCCCCGAGACAATCCCCTTGGCGGTCGAGACAAAGCCGCAAGCCGACAGACCGGCGCTGACACGGCGACCAAGCTCCAGGAACCAGCACCGGGCAGCACGCTCAGCGCCCGGCTCCGGATCATCGTAGATCAGCCCGTGGTCCAGGTCGTACAGGGTCAGCAGCTCGCTACGGCCGGCCGAGCCGAAAAAGACCCAACAATGCGCGAGGCCGGGATTCGGCAGCCCCTCCTCCTCCAGCGCACCTTCAACCAGCGCGACCAGGCGGCGCAACACCGCCGCGTCGAATGCGGTCGCCATCGGCGCCAACCATCGAACGGCGTCCGGTCCCGACAGCCCGGCGGCAAGCACCGCCTCGCCCTGGGCACGCAGATGCGCCAACTCACCGATCTGGCGCGCCTTGGCCATGTCCTCAACCACGGCGAGCGGCGCCGCGCCCTCGATGCGGGTCAGGTCGCGGCGCGAAACCAGACCGACGCACGGCGAGCTGGTCCCGCCGTCCCGTGTCAGGAGCACGAACTCACTCTCGTGCTCGAGCATTCGGGTCAGGTAGATACCGGCCTCCAATCCGGCGGCGGCCACCGGGGGCCGGCGTGTCATCACCTGGTCGGCCGGTGTATCCAGCGGCTGCTCGCCGGTCGCAATCCGTGCACTGAGACAGGCGGGGGTGATCAGGCCCACGGGCACCCCGTCGCGGTCCTGGACAACCGCGGCCGCCGCCCCGGCGCGCGAGAGCATCGATGCGACCTCACGCGCGGGGGTGATCGCCTCGCACAGGAGCGGGGGCCGGCCGGAGGCGGCCGGGAGCACCATCCAGTCCACCGGACGCCGGCCGATGCGCAGCTCGCTACCGTGGGTCGGCTGGGTCTCCAGGCCGGGCGGCGCGATGGCAACGGAGAAATAGGCGGCGAGGAAACGGCTGGCCCGCGGGTGGCGCTTGATCAGTTCCCAGAAGAGGTCCGCCGGCAATGCGTAGAGGATGACATCGGTCTCCGTACGTGCCGTATAGACATGTTCGGCAAGACCCAGATAGCGGCCGACACCCAGCAGATCGCCTTCGCCGCGTACGTCGCGCAGGGTCTCTCGCTCGTCGGTGGTTTGCGTCAGGCGCACCGCGCCCTGTTGGATCACGTAGATGAACCGCTTACGCCGCCTCCCCTGCTCGAAGATCATCTCGTCCTTCTCGTGGAACTGCACCCGTCCACCACGGATCAGCTCGAGCGTTTCCGCCTCGTCCATGTACTGAAACGGCGGCCATCGGCGCAGAAAGTCCAGCACGCGGTATGCAATGCTCGCCGTCTTCATCTGCCGAGGGTGCTCCTGCCTCGCCGACGCCGCCCCCGGGGTTGGGACGACCGGACCGATCGACGCGAAGAACAGCGGCCAGGCCGTCTGCTACGCAAGGGGTTCGCTCGGGGAGCGAAAGACGGCCGATACCGGTCGCGGGAGGCCGGCGTTGAGAAGGTGCAAATCATCGCGCCCTTATGGCCGAGAGCGCCGCGTTTGTCCAGTGCCGGTCGCCGACCGCGCGGCGATTCCTTGCTCGGCATCGCAATCCTCCCATCCCTCACACCCGCGGCTCCCAAACCACCAGCCGGACACCGATCGCACCCGACTAGGCCAGTGCGCGCGCCTGGCCCTTCATCTTGTTGACGATCGCGTAGACACCCACGTGCCGGTTCGGACTGAGGTGATCCTCCAGATGCAGCCCCTGGAACAGCGCGTCGACATCCGTGGCATCGATCTCGGCCGGAGTCTTGCCCGAAAACAGCCGGACCAGCAATGCGACCACGCCCTTGATGATCGCCGTGTCGCAATCGGCTGTGAAGCGCAGCGCCCCGACACGTTCCGGAACGCGATGCGCGGCGACATGGACCGTGCTCATGCACTCCTTGACCTGGTTGACGTCGGTCTTGTCCGCCCCGTCCATCGCCGGCATTCGCTCCCCGAGCTCGACCAGGTATTCGTAGCGCTGATCCCAGTCGCCGAACAACTCGAAGGTCTCGATGATCTCTTCGATCTCTTCGCTGATCATGGCCGTGGCCGTGGCTAGACGCTGAAGGACTCGCCGCAGCCGCAGGAATCCTTCACGTTGGGATTGCGGAACTCGAAGCCCTCGTTGAGCAGGCTCGACTTCACAAAGTCCACTTCCGTTCCGTCGATGCGCGCCAGGCTCTCGCGATCGACGACCACCTTGACACCGTGACTCTCAAACACCTGATCTGCCTCACCAATTTCATCGGCATAGTCGACGACATAGGCGAAGCCGGTGCAGCCGCTCTTCCTGGTGCCGACACGTAGTCCAACGCCGTGTCCACGCTTGGCCATCATGCCCGCGACGTGGCGCGCCGCCGCATCGGTCAATGTTACTGCCATTGGGATACCTCGAATCGAGCTCGCAAATTTTCTCGTGCTTGCGCACGAGATTATCCCCGCCGCGGTCGTTTTCAAGACCACCGCCGCCGGACCCGACAATACCGGCACCGAAGGCGTGAGCCAATCTCCGGCATCGTCACCCCCCACGAGGGCGCAAGCCCATTGCGGTTGCTCAGTGGTGTTGCTGCGCGCTCGCGCTGCCAGCGCGCGCCGACATCTCCATCAGTCCACACATCAGCTCGGCGCGTTCGTGCAGATCGATGGTCTCGATCAGGGCCTGCTTGTCGTCCACACTCAGTGGCAGGTGGGCGCAAAGCAGGTTGACCAGCTCGTTGTCCGCCATGCGACCGATGTCGTCCCACGGGATCTCCACGCCGCGCAGATCAACGAACGCTCGCAGCGAGGCGAGGAACCGGTCGCGATCGCCAAGGCTCGCCTCGTCGCTGGAGAAATCTCCGGCAAAACGTTCCCAGCTCGCACGCACGCGGCGAAACCCATGCGACGGCTCCAGCTCCTGCCCGATCTCGAAGCGGCACACGCCGGTGAGCACCATGACGATCCGCCCGTCATTGGTCTCGCTGTAGGACGTGATGCGCCCGACACAGCCGACACGGTGCAGGGCCGCCCCCCCTCCAGAGGTCTCTTCAGTCAGCGGCTGCACCATACCGATCAGGTGATCGGCCGCAAGCGCGGCCTCGACCATGTTCAGGTATCTCGCCTCGAAAATATTCAGCGGCAGTTGTACGCCGGGCATGACGACCGCGCCGCCGAGGGGAAACACGGGGATCTCGGCGGGCAGCTCCGAAAAAGACGGCAGGAATGGGCTTCGCAACATCGCGATCGGCTCCCGTACTGTGGGTAAGCGTCAGATCGGGGAAAGATGGGGCCGAAACCCGTTACTACGAGCGGCCGAGCCGCTTCGGTCGTCGGCAAGCCTTGTCACGGGCCCTTGCACCCCGCTCAACGGCATCGATGGCGGGCGTGACATCGCCCGCGCTACACTAAGAAGATGCCGATCCAATGTCGTCGCGGCGTTCGACCAACTCGTCAACCGCGGGCACGATCTCCGAGGATCAGCGCCAGCCTCGCGTTGAAACACGGCCATCGGCCACCGTGCACAACCGAACCGGCGGTACCCACGAAGGTCCAGACGATCACAACCCAACAAGGGCTCGCGTCCCGCGAGGGGGCTTGCAACAGCGCCTCCGACTGGACCGACCCGGCCAAGTCCGCCGCTTTACCTGGCCACGGCGGATGCGCCATCGCCGCGTCGATCTGGTAGGTTGCACGAAGCACGTGCGCACGGATCTGGCGCAAGGGACCGATGCCGCCAGGCGGGCGGTCATCCAGAGCAACCGCCGGCGCGGGGTCGGCACGGTCGTCGCCTGACGGCTCGTCCCAAACCACGGGGCCATCGGGCGTTGATGGCCGTACCGGAGATCATCGGCGCGGCCAATCCCGGGCACAGGGAGCCGTGGCGCCGCGCGTCGTTGATCCGGCCAGCATGCTATCGAGGGCGCCGCCTTGCCGATTCTGCACGAGTGTCTCTGTGTCGGCGCTGATCCCGAAACACTTCGAATCAGCGCACAGACCCACATCCGCGGCAACGAGATCCGCTACAGCGTCGCCGCCGATCCGGCGGCCTTACAACAGGCCTTCGCCAACGTCCAGCGCTGGGATCTGGTGCTGTGCCGGGTTGCAGACTACTTCGACCTCGGACTCGACGTGCGGATGGCGGAGGCGGCCGATCGTCTGGATGCGTCTGTGATTCTGCTCCGGCCGGCCACGAGCACGCTGTCGCCGGCCGAGGCCCTGAGCCGCGGCGCCGCGGACCTGGTCACGCTCGGCGACCGCGAACACCTCCTGATGGTGATGGATCGCGAGCTTCACACCGGCTCGCTGCGCCGGGAGTTGCGTCGACTCCGCACCCAGATCGCGGCCACGACCACCGCGGGCCAGACCGTGTTCGTCGCCGTACCGCAGCTCGAGGACATGAACCAACAGCCGGCCGGCGCACAGACGTCCGATCCACAACAGCCGGATACGGTCGAGCCGGCGCGGGCCCCCACGCCGGCTCAATCGGACGAACAGCGCATCAAGCGGCTGATTGAAGGGGGCGGCCTGACGCTGGAGTACCAGCCAATCGTCACCCTCCGACACGGGACGGATCAGCACCCGATGTTCGAGACCCTGCTGAGGCTGCGCGACGAGCAGGGGGCCCTGCTGATGCCCGGCAATTTCTTCCCGACCGCAGGCCGCCGGCACTGGCTTGGCAAGCTCGACCTCTGGGTGTTTCGCAGGGCCCTGCCGATCCTCGCCAGGATGCAGGCGGCGAACCCCGCGATGACGCAGCTGTTCATCAATCTGGCCACCGAGACCCTGTCGAACCCGGCCACCCTCGATGCCTTGATCGCGACCATCAACGGGGCCAGCATCGGCAACGGGGCATTGGTCGTCGAGGTTCGGAAAGACGCCTTCGCAGAGCAGCCGGATGCCATGGCACGGCTCGCCGCGGCGCTGAGCGAGCGCCGTCACGGCCTCCTGGTCGAGTCCGTCGGGCTCGCCGACTGCGGGCTGATCCAGGCCAGCGCGGACCTCATCAGCCACATCAAGCTCGACCCGTGCCTGGTTCGCGATCCGGTGAGCGTTGACCGCTCCGTGGGTGAATTAAAGCGGCTTATCCGCTGCGCCCACAACCACGGTGTCAAGGTGATCGCGCTGGCGGTCGACAACGCGACCATTCTGCCCCGGCTTTACACGCTGGGGGTGGACCACATCCAGGGACACTTCGTGAGCATGCCCTACGAGGACCTGGTCTACCCAAGCGTCTACCGAATCGAGGTCACGCCAGACTCGCCACCCGGGACCGGCGACGAATAGCGGGCACGTGCCTGGGCCGGGGGTATCCGGAATTCAGGACGTCACAGCGTCGTCACGCCAATGGGGCGCGTCACCCGAGAGCCTGAACGGCCCATGCAGCCGCAACGCGGGGCGGGACGCGGCCATGCACCCGGACCACGAGCGCGCTGGCATTCAACGCTCATGGCCGAACAGGTGCCTGGTCCGACCCGCTCACCGGTGCTGGAGGAAATACGCCAGCAGCGCCGCTGTCGAGGCGTCGTGGTCACCAGTCACGCTGCCTGCATTCAACTCCCCCAGAATGACGCCGGCGAGCTGCTTTCCGAGCTCTACGCCCCACTGGTCGAACGAGTTGATCCCCCAGACGACACCCTGGGTAAAGATCTTGTGCTCGTAGAGCGCGACCAGCGCACCAAGCGTATGCGGCGTGACCCTGTCCACCAGGATCGTGTTACTGGGACGATTGCCGTCGAACTGACGATGTGGGGCCAGGCGTTGCGCCTCCTCCTGAGACATCCCCGCCGCGAGCATCTCACGGGCCGCCTCCTCGGCGGTCCGGCCACGCATCAGCGCCTCGGTCTGGGCCAGGCAGTTGGCAATCAGCTTGGCATGGTGGTCACCGAGCGGGTTGTGGCTGTGAATCGGCGCGATGAAGTCGCAGGGGATCAGCTCGGTGCCCTGGTGGATGAGCTGATAGAAGGCATGCTGGCCGTCGGTCCCGGGCTGACCCCAGACCACGGGCCCGGTGGCGTAGGCAACACGCTCGCCCTGACGGGTCACGTGCTTGCCGTTGCTCTCCATGTCGCCCTGCTGGAAGTAGTCCGAGAAATACTCCAGATACTGGTCGTAGGGGAGGATGGCGTGGCTCTTGGCGCCCGCGAAGTTGATGTACCAGACCCCGAGCAGGCCCAGCAAGACCGGCAGGTTCTGCTCCAGGGGCGCGGAGCGGAAATGGGTATCCATCTCGTGCGCGCCGGCCAACAACTCGATGAAGCGATCGTATCCCACCGCCAATGCGATGGGCAGCCCGATGGCGGACCACAACGAATAGCGGCCGCCGACCCAGTCCCAAAAGCCGAACATGTTGTCGATGTCGATGCCGAATGCCCCGACCTTCTCGGCATTGGTCGAAACGGCGACGAAGTGATGCCGCACGGCGGACTCGTCCCCGAGCCGGTCCAGCAGCCACTGCCGGGCACTGTGCGCGTTGGTCATGGTCTCGAGGGTCGTAAAGGTTTTGGACGCGACGACGAACAGCGTCGTTTCCGGGTCCAGGTGCTTCAGCGTCTCGACCAGGTGGGTGCCATCGACGTTGGAGACGAAGTGCGGACGCAGGGCGTCGGTCTGATACGGCTTGAGGGCCTCACAGACCATCTTCGGCCCGAGATTGGACCCGCCGATTCCGATGTTGACCACGTCGGTGATCGTCTTGCCGGTCTGGCCTTTCCAGGCACCGGAGCGCACCCGCTCGGAGAAGACCTTGATGCGAGCGAGCACCCCGTCCACCTCGGGCATCACGTCCGCACCGTCCACAAGGGTGCGCACATCCGTGCGATTGCGCAGGGCCACGTGCAGTACCGCGCGATCCTCGGTGTTGTTGATGTGCTCGCCGGTGAACATCCGTTCGCGCCAACCCTCCAGATCCACCGCCCGGGCCAGATCGAAAAGCAGGCGCAGGGTCGCGTCGGTACAGATGTTCTTGGAGTAGTCGACGTGCAACCCGGCGTCGTCGCGGGTCATGCGTGCCGCGCGCTCGGGATCCTCGGCAAACAGATCGCGCATATGAACCTTGGCCATCTGCTGCCAGTGCTGCTCCAGGGCCTTCCATTCCGGTGTGCTGGTGACAAGGGGCATGCGGGTCTCACTCCTGCTTGATGTCTTGGGATGGGGTTTCGGGACGTCGCGGGTCGGGGTCCAACCCCGCGGCGCCGGGCCGGTCTGTCCCGTATTGTACGCGCTCAGGGCAGTGACACGGCCAGCACCTCGCGCCTACGCACCCGGCACAGCGGCAGGAGAACGCCCCCGAGCCGTGGGAGGGGCGCTCCGCGCCGCGACCCTCCGTGCTGCCCGATGCTGTCGCCCCGCGGAGCGGGCCTCCCACAGGCCCCACAGGCACCAGCCGCGCAGCAGCCCGACAGGTCTTAGCCATCCAGTCCGTTGCGCCAGTCCTGGTCGTCCTTATCGAAGAGCCGGTTGGCCTCGGCCGGCCCCCAGGAACCCGCGGGATAGGTATGGATGTAGTCGCGCTCCGTGGCCCAGAGCTTGAGCACCGGGTCCACCACCCGCCAGGCGTAGTTGACCTCGTCATATCGCAGAAACAGTGAATGATCGCCCTCGATCACGTCGAGCACCAACGCCTCGTAGGCGTCGATCTGGTCCCGACCGATGTTGCAGGTGCTGGCATCCAGGCGTTCCGTCTGCGCGCGCATCTGCAGCCCCGGCTGCTTCACCTGCAGCTCGAAGCGCATGCACTCGTGGGGCTGGATGTTGAGGAGCAGCCAGTTGGGCTTGAGCTGCTCGATCTGCGTCTCGCTGAACAGCTGCTGGGGCGGATGGCGGAAACGGATGCTGATCAGCGAGTGGGTCGCGCCCATGCGCTTACCGGTGCGCAGGTAGAACGGCACCCCGCGCCAGCGCCAGTTGTCGATATAGACCTTGAGCGCGGCATAGGTCTCGGTGGTGCTGGCGCGATCGACACCGGGTTCCTCGAGATAGCCCGGCAGCCTGGCCCCGTCGAGATCGCCGGCGCGGTACTGCGCGCGAAAGGCGTGGGCATGGACCGCCTGGCGCGGGATCGGCCGGATCGAGCGCAACACCTTGACCTTCTCGTCCCGCAAGGCCTCGGCGTCGAGGCTCGGGGGCGGCTCCATGGCCACCAGGGTAAGCATCTGGAGCAGATGGCTCTGGATCATATCCCGCAAGGCGCCAACCCCATCGTAGAACCCGGCCCGGCTACCGATGCCGCGGGCCTCGGCGTGCGTGATCTGGACATGGTCGATGTAGTTGCGATTCCACAGGGGCTCGAGCAGGAGATTGGCGAAGCGAAAAACCAGCACGTTCTGCACCGTGCTCTTACCCAGGTAGTGATCGATGCGGTAGATCTGATCCTCAGCAAAATGCCGGCGAAGGTGCTCGTCGAGGATCTCCGCGCTCTCCAGGTCGTAGCCAAACGGCTTCTCGACCACCAGGCGCACCCAGCCCCCGTGCTGCTCATGCAATCCGTGGGCGGCCAGCCGGTCGCCGACCTCCCCGTAGAACCCCGGGGCGATGGCGAGATAGAAGATCAGGTTCTCCGGAAAGCCCTCGTCGCCGCGCAAGCGCTCCGCCATATGCCGAAACGCCGTGTCGTCCTCGAGATCGCCCTCGACGAAGTAGAGCCGCTGCAGCAGCGCCTCGCGCGCCTGTTCATCGATGCGCTCCCCGATCTGCTGGCCGAGAATGGCTCGCACCTCGCCGCGCCAGCGCTCGTCCGACCAGTCCCGCCGGCCAAAGCCGAGAACGCGCATCGACGGGGCCAGATGTCCCCCCAACTCCAGGCGGTAGAGCGCCGGGAGCAACTTGATATGGGCCAGATTCCCGGTCGAGCCGAAGATCACCAACGTGCAAGCATCATTCATATCACCGCCCCCATGCAGAGCAATTATGCTAAGTTAACGCGACCTTGCGGAGGGCCTCGTCGCGTTCCGCCAACCCCCAGCCCGTCGTATTCCGGCAGCCATGGATTCCCCCCTAGCCCACCCCGCATCTCTCCCAGCCGGTTATCCCGTCCTCGTTGCGAGCAGCGAGGCCCTGCCGCTGATCAAGACCGGCGGTCTTGCCGATGTCGCCGGGAGCCTGCCCGTCGCGCTGCGCGAGCTTGGCCACGACGCCCGCTTGATCCTCCCCGCCTACCCGCAGGCCCTGAGGCAGGTGCGCGAGTTGAAAAACCTCTGCGAGCTGCGCGTGCCGGGCGCCCTCAGTCCGGCAAGGTTGCTCGGCGGGCTGCTGCCGGATTGCGACCTGCCGGTCTATCTGGTGGATGCACCGGAGCACTTCTGCCGCGAGGGCAATCCCTACACCGACGTCAGCGGTCGCGACTGGGGCGACAATGCCGAACGCTTCATGCTCTTCGGCTACGCTATCACCTATGTGGCAATGGGATTGCCGGCGCTCAACTGGCGTCCGCGGCTCGTGCACTGCAACGACTGGCAGACCGGTCTTGCGCCAGCCTTCCTGCACGAGCACCGTACGCGGCCCGCGGTCGTCTTCACGATTCACAACCTCGCCTACCAGGGATTGTTCGACCGGGCCACGTTCGACCGGCTCCACCTTCCTTCATCGCTATGGTCGGTCTTCGGGCTGGAGTTCCATCAACGCATGTCGTTCATCAAGGGTGGCCTGGTCTTCGCCGACGTGGTCAACACCGTCAGTCCGACCTACGCCGAGGAGATCAAGACGCCGCGCCACGGCTGCGGTCTCGACGGCCTCCTGCGCCAGCTTGGCGAGCGTTTCCGCGGAATCCTCAACGGCATCGACTATCGCATCTGGGACCCACAAACCGACCCCGCGCTGCTGCAGAACTACGACAGCTCCACATTGCACCTGAAAGTGGAGAACAAGCTGGAGTTGCAGCGCGCCTTCGGGCTGCCCCGCAATGAACGCGCATTCGTGCTCGGCTACATTGGGCGCCTGGTCGAACAAAAGGGGGTCGATCTGGTCGTCGGCATGCTGCCCAGATTGCTCGAGCAGCACCCCGACGTGCAACTGATCATGCAGGGGGCCGGCGCCAGGGAACAGGAACGCCTGCTCATGGCCGCCGCCAACGCCAATCCGGATCGGGTGGGCGTCTACATCGGCTTCGACGAAGATCGCGCGCACCTGGTCGAGGCCGGCGCCGACGCGTTCCTGATGCCATCGCGCTTCGAACCCTGCGGTCTCAACCAGATGTACAGCCTGCGTTACGGTACGGTGCCCATCGTCCACCGCACCGGCGGTCTCGCCGATACCGTAACAGACACCCATCCGGAGACACTGGCCGCGGGCACCGCGACCGGCTTCGTGTTCACCGACTCGAGTCCGGATGGCCTGTACCACGCGGTTCGTGAGGCCATACGGCTGGCGCACGATCAGCCCGAACAGTGGCGCGCGATCAAACTGAACGGGATGCGCCAAGACCTCAGCTGGCAGGCAAGCGCCCGCCACTACGAGACGTTCTACGCCGAGGCCCTCGCGGTGAGGGACGCCTCCGTGGCGGCCGGCCCGGCCTAGCACGCCAAGGCAAGGCAGGACCCGCGCGCGATCGCCGCTCCCTTTTCAAGGGCCGTCCCGCCGCACTTGCGCGTCTGGGACGCCCTTGGGGCGAGGCCGGAAACACGGATTCCACGCGCCTTGAGCCGTTGAGAATGCCTCGTTTCGCGCGTCCCAGGACGCGAGACCCGAGCCGAGCGAATGCCCGCGCGGCATTGAATCGGCGTTCCCCGCACGCATCCCGCCAGCCAGCCAGGTTTAGCGCACAGACGCGGCCCTGCCGGACGGCGTGCATGCGTCAGATGAGCGGCTGATCCATTGCACGGACAGAAGGGACCGGCCTTCGGTTGGCTCAGGCCGCCTGCGCCGGGATTCGGTTGCTCGTGCCGATGACTTCATTGTGCTCGTTGCAGTACACGAGGGTCGGGGCGAAGCACTCGGCCTCGTGCTCGCTCATGCCCGCGTATGTGCAGATGATCACCCGATCCTGCGGCGAAGCCTTGTGCGCGGCGGCACCGTTGACCGAGATCACCCTCGATCCCGCCTCGGCGCGGATCGCGTACGTGGTAAAGCGCTCACCATTGGTGACGTTGTAGATATGCAGTTGCTCGTATTCCCGGATCCCGGCGAGCCGCATCAGGTCCTCGTCGATCGCGCAAGAGCCCTCGTATTCAAGCTCCGCGTGCGTGACGCAGGCGCGATGCAGCTTGCACTTGAGCAGCGTCAGTTGCATAACCGTCCACCTCCAAACGGCGGGGCAGTGTCCCGCCGCGACGAATTCGTATCGGACAAACCGCAGCTCGGCCATGGTGATCTGGCCCATGGACTCCAGATTATGCTGCGGCGCAATATAGCCGTATTGTCGCAGCGCGGGCGCCGGCTTGGCAAGACGCCCGGCGGCGCACCTCAAGCCGACCCCAGTCGCACGGCCAGGTTGTCGATCAGACGCGCCCGGCCCAGGTGCGCGGCGGCCAGGATGATCAGATCGCGGTCATCCGGCCCCACGGGCTCCAGATCGATGGCACGTCGCACGCAAACGTAGTCCGGGCGAAACCCCGCGGCGGCGAGCATGCGGGCGGCATCGGACTCGGCATCGGCGCGCGCGCACCCTGCGCGAATCGCGCCTGCCGTATGCCGCAGCGCCGACCACAACGCCGGCGCAACGGCACGTTCCTCCGCGCTCAAGTATGCATTGCGCGAGCTCATCGCCAGCCCGTCGGGCTCGCGCACGATCGGTGCGCCGACCACGTCGATCGGGAGGTTGAGGTCTGCCACCATGCGCCGGATCACCAGCAACTGCTGGTAGTCCTTTTCGCCGAACACGGCGACATCCGGCTGCACCATATTGAACAGCTTCGCGACAACGGTAGCCACCCCCTGAAAGAAGCCCGGCCGGCTGGCCCCGCACAGAATCGTGGAGATCCCGGGCACCTCGACGCGGGTCTGGCCATCGCGTCCATTGGGATAGACCTCGGACTCTCCCGGGGCAAACAGGCAGTGCGCGCCCGCCCCCGCGAGCCGCACCCGATCACGCTCCAGCGTGCGCGGATAGCTAGCGAAGTCCTCCGTGGGGCCGAACTGCAGCGGATTGACGAACACACTGGCAACGACCCGGTCGGCCCGGCCGAGCGCATCGCGGACCAACGAGAGATGGCCGTCGTGCAGATTGCCCATGGTCGGCACCAGGGCGATGCGTTGCCCCGCCCGTCGCCAGTCGGCGACCAAGGCGCGCAACCGCGGGATGTCATTGGCGATATGCATCGTCAAGCCGTCAGAAAAGGGTGTGCTCGGGCCCTGGAAACGCACCGGACTTGACCGCGGCCACGTAGGCCTCGACGGCCGCGGTGACGTCGGCATGGCCCTGCAGGAAGTCTTTACTGAAACGCGGCGAACGGCCAGGGTTGAGCCCAAGCATGTCGTGCAGCACCAGCACCTGACCATCGCAGCGATTTCCGGCACCAATGCCGATGACCGGGATGCTCAACGCGGCTGCAAGCTCCGCGGCCAGGGCCGCTGGTACACACTCCAGCACAAGAAGCTGTGCACCGGCGTTCTGCAACGCCAGTGCATCGTGCCGAATCGCATCGGCCGTCGCATCGTCTCGGCCCTGGTACCGATAGCCACCGAGGCGGTGCACCGACTGCGGCAGCAGACCGAGATGGGCACAGACCGGGACCCCGGCGCTGGTCAGTGTGTGCACGGTCTCGAGCAGCGCCGCGCCGCCCTCGAGCTTGACCATCGCCGCGCCAGCCTCGCGCATCAGGCGGCCTGCACTCTCCAGTGCCTGCCGTGGCGTGGCGTAGGTCAGAAACGGGAGATCGGCGATCAGCAGCGCGCGTTCCCGCACCCGACTCACACAAGCGCCGTGGTAGACCATCTGGTCGAGCGTCACCGGAATGGTCGACGGATGGCCCTGCAACACCATGCCGAGCGAATCGCCGACCAGCAGGATCTCCACGCCAGCACGTTCGAGCAGGCGACAGAAGCAGGCGTCGTAACAGGTCAGGCAGGCAATCGGTTCGCCGCCGCGCTTCATGGCAGCGAGAGCGGCGCTGGTGATCTGGTCTGCGGGCATCGGCAATACTTGTGATCGATTGGTTGATTCGGCTGGACGACCCCACGCACCGGCGGTGGCGGAACAGCAGGATAATTCGGGCCGGACAACGGCGCCAGGAAAACGCGAAGTTGACGAAACGCCGATCGAAGGCGTTTTCCGCCCCGGCCATGGCCTGGCTAACCCGGCATCGGCGTGGCCGACAGCCTGGCGTCCGGCGCCAGTGGCTCGATGCCGCCGCCTGGAAGCGCCGCGAGCAGCTCGCGGAGCGTCCCGCGACCGGGTACGACGAGCCCGGATTCCGCCACCTCCGCCAGCGGCACCAGCACGAAGCCACGCCGATGCATCTGGGGATGCGGCAGGTGCAACCCTGGCACGTTGAGGCATCGATTTCCGAAGAGCAGGATGTCCAGATCCAGCGTACGCGGCCCCCAACGGCGTCCGTCGCGGATGCGGCCATGGGATCGTTCGATGGCCTGCAACGCGGCGAGCAGCGCCATCGGCTCCAACCCGGTCTCGATGCGAACCGCGGCATTCACGAAATCGGGCTGGTCCGGCGGCCCCACCGGCGCCGTACGGTATAGGCGCGAGTGGGCGAGGACGCGGCTGAGCGGCAGCCTCTGCAGGTCCAGGAAGGCCTGCTGTACCTGGCGCACCGGATCGGCCAGATTTGCGCCGAGACCAATGTAGGCACATTCAAGCGACGGGCCCTGACCAGCCACGGGCATCAGTCACCACCGCCCGACGGCGCCATGCCGGGGCCCGGGGCGGCGTCGTCGCGCGGCTTGCGCTTGCGCCGCCGACGGCGCTTGGCGCCACCGGTCATATGCAACCGCTCGCCGGAGTCCACCTCCTGGAAGCGGGTCCACCACTGCGCGACCTCCATCTCGACCTCGCCGGCCTCCGCGCGCAGGAGCAGGAAATCATAGGCCGCGCGAAACCGTGGATGGCCCACCAGCGCCAGCGGCCGCTTGCCCTGGCGGCGTTCCAGACGTGGCTGCATCGCCCATATCTCGCGCATCGGCAGACCGAAGCGCTTGGGGATGGCGACGCGCTGCTGCTGGCGCCCGGCAATCTCGCCAGAGGCAATAAGCATGGCCTCGATCCACGACTTGCCCTGGTCGAGCAGCTCGTGATAACGCAACCTCACCGGCTCCCACAACAGGACCGCAAACAGGAACGGCGGCGCCACCGGTTTGCCCTCTTGCACCCGGCGGTCCGTATTGTCCAGGCCACGGCTGACGAAGGTGATCGGGAACGCGTGCTCCTCGCGCGCGAGCGCCGCCTCGGTGTCGGGAAACAGCTCCGAGAACAGCCCGTAGTGGCGCAGCTTTTCAAACGCCAGCAGGGCATACCCGGAGTGGAACAGCTTCAGGACCTCTTCGAACAGACGCGCCGGCGCGATCTCGCGCAGGGTCGGCGCCAGGGCCGCCAACGGCGCCTCGCAGGCCGGATCGATCAGGAAGCCAAGCTTGCAGGCGAAACGCACCGCGCGGATCATCCGCACCGGGTCCTCACGGTAGCGCCCATGCGCATCGTCGCCGATCAGTCGCAGACGCCCCTCGCGGATGTCGAGCAGCCCACCGGCGTAATCGACCACCGAGAAATCGTCGATGTTGTAATACAGCGCGTTGATCGTGAAATCCCGGCGCAGCGCATCTTCCGCGATGCTGCCGTAGACGTTGTCGCGCACGATCATACCGTTCTCGATCTGACGGTCGCCGTCCTCGGCCCCGGGGTTGAAGCCACGAAAGGTCGCCACCTCGATGATCTCGCGACCAAAATGCACGTGGGCCAGCCGAAAGCGCCGACCGATCAGTCGGCAATTGCGAAATACCCCCCGCACCTCTTCCGGCGTCGCGTCCGTGGCGATGTCGAAATCCTTCGGCTCACGCCCGAGCAGCAGATCGCGTACGCCGCCGCCAACCAGGTAGGCCTGGTGGCCGCTCTGCCTCAAACGGTAGAGGACCTTGAGCGCGTTCGGGCTGATGTTCGCGCGCGAGATGCTGTGGCCATCGCGGGGGACGATCAGCGGTGTGGGGAGGGTCGGTTGATGCAAGTGGCCTCGGCGTCCTTCGACGATGCTGGTTGATCGCCGCGGCAGGATGGCGACATATGGACAGGCCTCGGAACCGAGACCCAAAAACACCGCGGCAGTGACTGGTGCGCCGAGCTCAAGGGACGCTTGAGGCCGCGCGCGAATCGCGTATAATACGCGCTTCTCGCCGATCCCGCTCCCTTCGTCTAACGGTTAGGACGCTGGCCTCTCACGTCGGTAACAGGGGTTCGAATCCCCTAGGGAGCGCCAATCACAGGCGCGCATCGCGCCACTCACCAGCTCTTGCGTGGGTCCGTGGACGAAGGCCAGCGCCTTTCTGGCTTTTTAAGACTGGCGTCCTTACACACGGGACCATCCAGTCAGCGGTGACTGACCCCTCGTCGTGTCCCTCCCAGATCACTCGAGCCTGATTCTCCTGGTCGCCGTCTTGGCGGGCCTGGTTCAGGGCCTTGCCGGATTCGGCTCCGCCCTGGTCGCACTGCCGCTGCTCGCGCTGATGCTCCCGGTGCAGACCGTGGTACCACTGATGGCACTCACCGGCGTTGCCCTCTCCGCGTTCAACCTGTTGCACCTGCACCAGTCGGTGCGCGTCGCTCCCATCCTCCCGCTGCTCGGCGGCTATCTGGTCGGCACGCCCATTGGCCTGCTGCTACTGAGTCGGGCCCCGGCGCCCGTGGTCCTTGGTCTGCTCGGCCTGACCATCTCCGGCTATGCACTGTTCGCGATGGCGGGGCGACAACCGGAGCGCGGCTGGCTGCGCGAGCAGCGTTTCGCGATCGGAACCGTCTCCGGCGCGCTCGGGGCCGCGTTCAGCACCAACGGTCCGCCCGTCATCCTGCACGTGGCGGCCCACCGAGACTGGGACGCCGATCGACAGAAGGCGGCACTGACGCTGTTTTTTCTTGTCTCAGGCGCTATCACCGCGGCAGCCCATGCCGCCAGTGGCTTGGTCACCCGGGAGATACTCGCGCTCTGGCTGTTGTGCCTGCCCGCGCTGCTCGGCGGAACCCTGGTTGGCATCGGTCTTTACCGCAAGCTGGGGGCGCACGACTACCGCCGACTGGTCTACGCGCTGGTACTGGTCACGGGGATGGTGCTGGCGCTGCGCGCCGGCTATGGCATGCTCGCTTGAGCGGGCCCGCCGGCCGGGCGCCAACGGCTTGTCCCATCGGAAGAAAGCGTTCGTTGGCTTTGATCCGAAACCCGGCGATCGGTTATCTTTTCGGCCCAAGTGTCCAGCGCACCCCCAAATGTGGATTGCTCCAGATGAAAACGCACAAACAACCGATGCCCGGTGGGCTTCGACCCGCCTTGCCCGCGGGCATCACGCTGATCCTCGCGGCCCTGCTTGCGACGCTGCCCGGCTGCGCGCAGCTCATGTCGCACCTGCCCAAGTCGCAAGCCGTCGCGGCAGAGCCCACCTCGGAGCCGGAGGCGGCACCGGAGCCGGAACCGATCCCGGCGGCTCAGGAAACCGAGAAGCCTGGTCAACTCTACGACTGGAACGGTGACGGTCGCAGCGTGACGCGCATCGTGATCGACACCAACGAGCAGAAGGCGCGCTTCTACGACGGGTCGGAGCAGATCGGCTGGACCACGGTCGCAACCGGCGTCTCCGGCCACCCAACGCCCACTGGCGAGTTCGAGGTCCTCGAGAAGATCGCGGACAAGCGCTCCAACCTCTATGGACGCATCTACAACAGCGGCGGCGCGGTCGTGAAGCGCGATGCCAAGATCGGCCGCGACAGCGTGCCGCCGGGCGGGCGTTTCGTCGGCGCGAGTATGCCCAACTTCATGCGCATCACCTACGACGGCATCGGCCTGCACGCCGGGCCGATCCCTCGCCCGGGTCGCCCGGCCTCGCATGGCTGCATCCGTTTGCCCAGACAGTTCGCGTCCGCTGTCTACAAGCACGTGCCGCACGGCACGCCGGTGACCGTGGTCGGAAGCGGGCCAAGCTACGGAAACTATGCTGAACGGGTCCGCGTCGAGCAGGCCGAGGCCGAGGCCCGCCGGGTAGCCGCCGCGGCAGCCACGGACGTCGCTACCCTGGGTGGCGGGACCGACGCGGCTGGCGACATCGGGTCCCGACCCGGTGCCACCGCTGGTCCCGGCGTGAGCCCGGTGGCCACCACTGGCCCCGCGCCCGGCCCGATCGCCCCCACCGATGCCGAAGCGAGCCCCAGCGCCGCCCCGGCGCCCGACGCCGACGCACAGGCCGCTATCTCCCAGCCGCTGGAGGTACCGGCCCCCGGGGGCGCACCTGGTGGCGAGCCTGCCCAGACGCCTTCCCTGACCCCGATCGAACCCGACCCAGGTCCGATGCCGGCGGAGGAAGAAGAAGACAGCTCCTACTACTACGGACCGCCGGTCCCTCCCTCCTACCCACCGTCGGTCCCGCCGCTGCACTACGTCCCCCCGGCCCCGCCGCCGGACCTGCGCTCCGCCAACGCGCGGCACGCCTCGGCCATCGCGGGCTGAGGGCGGCGGCCGCGATGGCCGATTCGCGGCCCCTGGCCGGCGGGAGCGATCGGCCAGGCTGACGGTTCGATCGGGCATCCCATCATCGCGCCAGACACACCGCCTGGCTGGCAGATCAGTCCATCAGCGCGACGCTCTTGACCTGCGCGAAGAGGCGGTCGCCCGGCGTGAGCTCAAGCACATCGCGCGAGCGACGAGTGATCCGCGCGAGCAGCGGGGTCTCACCACCATCGCCGATGCACAGCCGCACCAAGACCTGAGCGGCGCCCATGTCGTTCATTTCCATGACCCGCGCCGGCAGGACGTTGAGAATGCTCGTCACACCGGGCCGCTCCAGCGCCAGGCTCACGTCGCGGGCATGGATGCGTACCCGCACCCCGGCACCGATTGGCCTCTCGAGCCGGGCCACCGCCAGACGGCCCCCGGCGATACGCACCTCGCTGAGGTGATAGACATCGTCGTGGCCGCTGACCACCGCGTCGATGACCGACGCGGCCTCGTCGTCGCTCGCGAGCGGCAGGTCCAGGCGGCTCATCAGCTCGGCGACCGGACCGTTGGCGAGCGCGCGGCCAGAATCCAGCAGCACCAGCTGATCGGCCAGACGCGCGACCTCGTCGGGAGAATGGCTGACGTACAGGACCGGGATCCTCAGCGCATCGTGCAGTCGCTCCAGATACGGCAGGATGTCCTGCTTGCTGCGGTGATCGAGGGCCGACAACGGCTCGTCCATCAACAGCAGCTTGGGACTGGTCAGCAGCGCGCGCGCCATGGCCACGCGCTGGCGCTCGCCACCGGAGAGCCCCGCCGGCGCACGCGCGAGCAGCTGCCGGATACCGAGCAGGTGCACGACCTCGTCGAATCCCACCTGCTGCTCCGCGGCGGAGATCCGCTTGAATCCGTACTCGAGATTCCGCCGAACCGACAGGTGCGGAAACAGACTCGGCTCCTGAAACACGTAGCCGATCTGGCGCTTGTGGGTCGGCACGAACAGGGCGCGCGCATCGTCTTGCCAGAGCTCGCCATTCAGACGGCAGTGCCCGGCCGCGCGTTCGAGGCCGGCCACGCAGCGCAGGATGCTCGTCTTCCCACAGCCGGAGCGACCGAACAGCGCCGTGATCCCCCGCGCGGGCATGCGCAGATCCACATCCAATCGAAAGCCACCCCGATCCAGGGTGAATGCAAAGGCCAGCTCAGCGGAGGGTTCGCCGAGCGCCCCCACGCGGCAGTCGGTGCGCCCCTCAGTCATGGCCGATCCGCTGCATCCGCTGCCCCAGGATGTACATGGCCAGGACAACGATAAAGGCGAACAGGACCATACCGCCGGAGAGCCAATGGGCCTGAGTCCACTCCAGCGACTCGACGTGATCGTAGATCGCCACCGACATGACCCGGGTCTCACCGGGAATGCCCCCGCCAATCATCAACACCACGCCAAACTCGCCGACGGTGTGCGCAAACCCGAGGATGGCCCCGGATAGAATGCCAGGTCGCGCGAGCGGCAATGCCACGTCGAAAAAGCGCTCTCGGGGCGAGGCGCGCAGCGTCGCCGCCACCTCCATCGGACGCGTCCCAACCGCCTCGAACGCGTTGTGTACCGGCTGCACGACGAACGGCAGACTGTAGAGCACCGACGCCACCACGAGCCCGGCGAAGGTGAAGGGCAATGTTCCGAGGCCCAGGGAGCTCGTGAGCTCGCCCACCGGTCCGTGAGGACCGAGTAGCAGCAACAGATAGAAACCGAGCACCGTAGGCGGCAGCACCAGCGGCAGTGCCACCAGTGTCGCCACGACATGCTTGGCCCTGGAACGCGTCCGCGCGAGCCACCATGCGATCGGAATGCCGACGACCAACAGCACCGCGGTGGTCACGGCCGCCAGCTTCAGCGTCAGCCAGACCGGTTCGAGGTCCACGCCCATGTCGTTACTCGACCCCGTAACCGTATTGCTTGACGACGGCGCGCGCGGCCGGGCCCTTCAGAAAATCGATCAGGGCCGCGGCGGCCTGATTCCCCCGCCCTCGTTGGAGCAGCACCCCGTCCTGGCGAATGGGCGCATAGAGCTCCTGCGGCGGTTCCCAGCGCGACCCATCCGAGTGTGCCGCGACCTGGGACAACGCGACGAACCCGAGCTGGGCATTACCCGTGAGCACGAACTGGTAGGTCTGGGTAATGCTGTCGCCGCGGACCAGCCTCGGCTCTACGCCTGCCTGCACGCCGCGCCCCCGGATCACCTCCATCGCCGCCGCGCCATAGGGCGCCGTCTTCGGGTTGGCGATCGCCAGCCGCTCGAAATTGCCCGACCGCAACACCTCGCCCTGGTCATCGACCAAGGCCGGGTCGGCGCTCCACAGGACGAGCTTTCCGACCGCGTAGGTGAACGGCGCCCCGGCGCGACCGGCATCCGCGAGCAACCGCGGCCGTGTCTGATCGGCCGCGAGAAAGACGTCAAACGGCGCACCGTTTTCGATCTGGGCATAGAGCTTGCCGGTCGAGCCATAGCTCACCACCGCCTCGTGGCCCGTTTCCGCCGCAAAGTCGGCCGCGATCTGCCTCATTGCCGCGGTGAAGTTGGCCGCAACGGCCACCCTGACCTCCTCGGCATCGGCAGGGGGGGCCACAACAAGGGGTGTCACAACAAGAAGAGCGATCATCCAGGCAACGCGCATCATGACAAGATGTCCTCGGGGCTCGACTGCGCCGGCAGGCGGGAACCGCAATGAAACCTCCAGCGGCCTGCAGGCCGCCCCTGGGTTGGATCAGGCCCAGGGCCCTGGACACGAGGTTGGCGACAATATAACGCTTCGCGCGTGCCGGTCGGGCGAATCTGCCCGGCGAGTCAAGAATCAAGCATTTTCCGCGCCACAAGTCATCCCACTCGGAAAAGGACGAGGTCGCCCGGGCTACGCACCCGATGAACCGAACCTGACTGTCGGAAACCGGACGCGGCGATCGGTCAACCTAGAAAGTGCAGCTGGACGGTCGCCAGGGTGGGTTCCGCGTGGTGTCCAGCAAGGCAGAACGAGGCGGAATCGTCATTCGATTCCAACGCGTTGTAACACGGCCGGGCGCCGCGCGGGGCGTGCCCTGGCGGCCGTAGCGCCCTTCACCTGGCGGGTGAGTCTCCAACGTCTCCAGAACGCGAACCAGCTCAGACGTTTGCATGGGCGGCTAAGCGGTCAACTGCTCTTTCTAGGGTGAACGTCGCGTATGTCACAGCACGCGTTGCCGGCGCCGCGGCCCGATGGCAGACTCCCCTCCTCGTCCACACCACCGTCGTTCCATCCCGCGATGTCCAACTCGCTCAAGACCGCGCCCACCGATGCCGGCATCCGGCGCACGCTGTTCGGCTACGGCCTCACGGTCTTTCTGAGCTCGGCGCTGCTGCTGGTGCTGGAGATCGTCGCCGGCAGACTGGTCGCCCCCTACGTCGGCGTGTCACTGTATACCTGGACCGCAATCATCGGCGTCATTCTGGCGGGGCTGTCGCTCGGCAACTGGGTGGGTGGTCTGTGGGCCGACCGCGGCGCTCGGGCACGCACGGTCGGTCTCGCGCTCGCCGGCGGCGGTTGCTATTGCATCGCCTCGCTCTCGCTGCTCGATGCGTTGGGTGCCGGGCTTCAGGCGCGGGGCGCGAGCCTGCTCGGCGCCAGCTTCATCTTCGCCGCGGCCCTGTTCTTCGTGCCCGCGGCGCTGATCGGCATCGTGACACCGTTGCTCACGACCCTGTCGTTGCGCCTCGACCCCCGTGCCGGACACGTGATCGGGCGCATGCACGCGCTGGCAGCAATCGGCAGCATCCTCGGCACCTTCGCGGCGGGCTGGTGGCTGGTGCAGACACTGGGCAGCCGCGGCGTGGTGCTCAGCGCCGGGGTCATGTTGCTCGCTCTGTCGGTGCCCTTCCTGCGAGCCGCGGGGCGCGCCACCCGGATCGTACTGCTGGCCGTAGTGATCTGCACCGGCGCACTGCTCGGTTGGCGCCACGGCCTGGACACCAGTTGCGAGCGCGAAAGCAGCTACTATTGCATCCGGGTCGTCGACCGCAGCGCGGATGCGCCGTTCGGGGAGGCACGCGCGCTGGTGCTCGATCACCTGCTGCATGGCATCAACCATCGCGATGTCGCGGCCATGCTGATCGCACCCTACGTGCAGGCCATCGACGAGCTGACCCACGCCCATTTCGGGGCCGCCTACGATGCGGGGCTCGACTGGTTCTTCGCCGGCGGCGGTGCCTACAGCCTTCCGCGGGCAGTCCAGGCGCTCAGCCCGAGTGCCCGGATCACCGTTGCCGAGCTCGACCCGGCCGTGACCCTGACCGCGGTCGAGGCATTGTTCCTGCAACCCGAGGGCATGCGTATCCTCCACACCGACGCGCGCCTCGCGCTACGCGCCGACCCCGGCCCGTTCGACGTCATCGTTGGCGACGTCTTCCACGATGTCGCGATCCCCCAGCACCTGGTCACGCGCGAGTTCGCCGCGCTCGTCAGCAAACGACTCCGCCCGAACGGGCTCTATCTGATGAACGTGGTCGACGCGTTCCCCGATCCGCGTCTGATCAAGGCCATCGTCAAGACGCTGCGCACCGAGCTCGCGCACGTCGACCTGTGGATGGAGGGCGTGCCCGAGGCCGAGCGGGTGACCTTCGTCGTCACCGCCACCAACGGCGAGCCCCTCCCGGCACGCGTCGACGCCCGCCTGGGATTCGAGCGATCCTGGTACCGGATGACCGAGGACCTGATGGCGTTCGGCACGGCGTCGGAACAGATCCCAATCTTCACCGACGACTACGCCCCCGTGGAACGATTCATCGCGAAGCTGTTGATCGGAGACAGCCACTGACGCGCGCCGTGCCAGACGCCAAAGGGCCCGCAACCGAGGTGGCCCCGTCAGGGTCACGCCCGGGCGGCGGCAGGCGGGCCGACGCCCGGGCAATGCCCCAACACGACCGGGCCGAACCCATCGGACCTGGTAATTGCATTGCGCCACGATAGGCGCGAGCTGATCAAATGCCCGGAGGGCGTTTGATCGGCGTCTCCGAAGCGTCCTGCCATTGCCGATCATCGGGAGCGAGAGCCGATCGAGCTCCTTCCTGGCATTGGCTCAGCGCGCCAACCGCCAACACGGTTTCCGATTCGCCGCGTCCATGGCCTGGGCCCGAAACGCCTTCAATCACCGTCTCCCCAACGGCCAACCGTTGCGGATAGCCTGCGGCGAAAACCCCGGCACCCGCCATGGATACAGACATTCTGCGCGTGCTTGAAAAATGGGATTTCGGGCGTAGCCGCTGTATCCTTGCCTCGCCAACATGCGCGGTTGCGGACACGCCATGATTGACGATTGTCATGATCGTTCCGCCGGCTTTACGGGTACCTTGAAAAATTCAAGGGGCGCGAGCGGTGCCGAGACACACCGCCGTTTTCCTGCGCCGTCTTGAAAGTTCCCGGGAAAAGGATTCTTCAGGTTTCCCTTCGGTAGACTGCCGTGACGCCGCGCGCGTCCAAATCAATGCACTGGGATGAGGAGGGCAAATTGATGTCGTGTGACTTGAGAACAGGACTCGACGCTGCATGGCGCACGATCCTGGCAGCGACATTTCTGGCCGTATCGCAGTTTGTAGTGGCCGGGGAGCAGAACAACCCGGCCCCATCGAAATCGGACGCCGATATGAACTTCCGCCTCCAGACGGAGGTGGAATCGTCCCAGCGCACCGATTCGAGCTCAACCGCCGATCATAGCAAGTTCGAAGAGCTCAAGGGCCCGTTCAGCAATGGCCCGGAGGTGACCAGGGTCTGCCTGAAATGTCATACCGAGGCCGGCCACCAGTTCATGAAGAATATTCACTGGACCTGGACATACAAGAACGAAAAGACGGGGCAGTTGCTCGGCAAGCGTTATCTGGTCAACAACTTCTGCACCAATGCCCGCGGAAACGAGGGCATGTGCGCCCAGTGCCACGCGGGCTTCGGCTGGAAAGACGACAGCTTCGACTTCAGCAATCAGGACAATATCGACTGTCTGGTCTGTCATGACCGCACCGGCACCTATTACAAGACGCCACCAACCCAGGGCAACAAGGCCTGCTCGGTGATGTTTGAGGGCAAGCAGCCGATCCAGTGGTCGAAGGTCGCCCAGAGCGTCGGCCTGCCAGGACGGGAAAACTGTGGGGGCTGCCACTTCTATGGCGGCGGCGGCGATGGGGTCAAACATGGGGATCTGGATTCCTCCCTGATCCACCCCGGCCACGCGCTGGACGTGCACATGGACGATGCCGGACTGAACTTCGCCTGCACCACCTGCCATATCACGAAAAAACATATCTGGGCGGGCAGCAGATACGACGTCATCGCCAAGGATACAAAGGGCACCGGCAAACCGGGGGAACGGCGCGACGTCGCGACCTGCGAGTCCTGCCATGGGATCGCGCCCCACCCGAACGACAGCGTCGAACACATCAAGCTCAATCACCACACGGACCGCATCGCCTGTCAGACCTGCCACATCCCGGAAATCGCCCGCGGAGGGGTGGCGACCAAGACCGACTGGGACTGGCGCACCGCGGGCAAGACCCGCAATGGCGAAGGCTATAAGGTGGATGGCTACGTCCAGGGAAATGGTGAATCGCGCGACACCTACAAGTCGATCAAAGGCGACTTCAAGTATGGCGAGAACCTGATCCCGTACTACGGCTGGTTCGATGGGCAGATGCATTACACCACCGTCGAGACCCAATTCGATCCCACCAAGGGACCGGTGGAGATCAACAGCTTCAAGGGCTCTGCCGAGGATCCCGGATCACGCATCTGGCCGTTCAAGCGGATGCACACGGTGCAACCCTACGACAAGGGCCTCAACACGCTGGTCTACATGCATCTGTGGGGCGATGACGAGAATGCCTATTGGGGAAATTACGATTTCGCCAAGGCAATCAAGGCCGGCATGGCCGAACAACACCTGCCTTACAGCGGCGAATTCGGCTTCGTCGATACCTATTCCTACTGGCCGATCACACACATGGTCGCACCCAAGGAAGATGCGGTCCGCTGCGACGAATGTCATGCCAGCGAGGGCCGTCTGAAAGACATCAAGGGCATGTATCTGCCTGGCCGCGATCATAACCGCTGGCTCGATATCGTCGGGCTACTGCTGGTATTCGGCACCCTGTTCGGCGTGCTCGGGCATGGTCTGATACGCAAACTCACCGGGAAAGGGGGGGATCACGCATGAGCCTGCGCCGTGTAATGCTGTACACCCGATTCGAGCGCTTCTGGCACTGGACCCAGGTGTTGCTGATCCTGTCGCTGCTGTTCACGGGTTTCCGAATTCACGACTTTTACGACTTCCCGGCCTTCTCCACGGCCGTCACGCTGCACACCGGCGCGGCGCTGGGACTCGTGCTGCTGTGGATATTCGCCATCTTCTGGCACCTGACCACCGGCACATGGAGGCACTACCTGCCAACCACCAAGGGTCTGCTCCGGGTCGCCCGCTTCTATGCCTTTGGCATATTCCGTGGCGAGCGCCACCCGTACCGCAAGGCATACTGGCGCAAGCACAATCCGCTGCAGGCCCTGTCCTATCTCGGCTTAAAGCTGTTTCTGTTTCCCGCGATCTGGATCTCCGGCATCGCCTATCTGAGCTACGCGTGGTGGGCCAATTCCGACAACACCGGCTGGTTGCAGGGAGTCGCGCTGATTCATACCGCGGTCGCCTTCCTGATCCTGGTATTCGTCATCGCGCATGTATACCTGCTCACGACGGGACATTCCTTCAGGGAGCACGTCATGCCCATGGTGAACGGATTCGATGAGGTGGATCTGTCGCCGGAAGAGGAGGCGTACCTGGAAAAAGACGAGCCGGGTCACATACGGTAGCCCCGGGGGCCAGGGAAGGCCCGGCATCTTCGAGCGCCGCGAGGGCTTGCGAGGGCTTGAGAATGGAGCGAACCGGAAACCGCATCTTCGGTTCGCGAGCCGGTCCAGGGCCAGGACGGCATTGGCTCGGCGTCTCCCGGGCAAACGCCTGAATCCGCCTCCCCTTCTCCACTTGCTCGGCCAGCACCCCACGAAGGCGCCCGCGACATGCCCACTGCCGAGACGGCGCTCCCAGGGATCAGCGTCGACGGACCGCGGGGCAACGGCTGAGCTTGAGCTCGCGCTTGATCAGGGAGGCAATGCGTGTCTGCTCGGCGACGAGCTGGCTCGGGGGCGGGGGTGAGCGCTTGAGCATCGCCTCGGCCCGACGCAGGTCGTCGCAACGCGCGCTTCCCTGGGGCTTCAGGACGGCCCGATAGGCGTGCGCCGAGGCACCGTAGAGGTAGCCCAGGGCGCTGCTCGGGGCCTCACGCCGGGCATCCTCGGACGCCTTCAGCAGCTTCTCGTTTTCGCGGTCGAGCCGCTGTTCCCTGGTCTGGGCATCCAGGCGGTTACGTCGCTCGCTGAGCGTGAGCAGCAATCCACCGTGATAGGAGATGCGCCCGGGATCCGTCACGGAGGGCAATTTCGACAGCGCGGTCCGATAGCTACCCTCGGCGCAATCGAGCAACTTGCGCGTGCGGCCATCGGTTGCCGAGGCGCTCTGGGGCTGTTGTATGACCAGGCGCAGGCAGGCATCGCCCTTGGCGGCATGCGCCCGGGCGCAGGCCTCGGTGCGCTCACCACAACGGATTTGCATGCCGGCAATCGCGTTCCATTCGCCGGCTTCAACCATCTCCGATAGCCGCTCTTCACCGGCCTCGCCATCGATGGGGGGCATTTCGGCGCAGCCCGCCAGCCACAGGAGGGTGGCCAGCATCAGGGCGCATCTCGTCCGCCGGATGATCAACTCACGCACTCCCGGGCAGCATGCGCCCACGGCCATAGCATCCACCCCGCGCGGCCCGAGGAACAACAGAGACCCTCGGCCCACCGGCCGCAAGGGTGCACGACCAACCGCCTTCGCTGCAACGACGGGCCAACGACGGGCCGACGACGCGAGCAAAAACCCGGGACCTACCGGCCATGCCGCTGGTCGGCGAGGGTGACCAATCGACCAACTTGCCCACGGTACACCGCCGAGGGCGGTGCAAACCAGTACGGATACCAGCCGGCCCCCGAACGGCGACCGCGAACGACAAAATACTCGACATCGCCAATGCCTCTTGGACTTTCCAATGCGTTCGCCGCCGAGGGCGCCACCAACAAGCGTACCCCTGGGTTGTCCGCGCGAATCCGCTCCGAGCCACCCGGACCGAGGCCCGGGACCGGCGCCGGACAGCAGCCGGAAAACAGGACCGGACGCCCCGGGGAGACGCCGACTCGAGGCGTTTGCCGCAGGGGCCACCGACGGCCCGTCGGGCATCGACCGCTGTCGCCGCAGGACATCGCCCGATCGGCGGGCCGCGCTGTTCAGGCTCCCGGCTGATTGTCATCCATGGGCGTACCAGAATTGATCCGAACCCGGTCGGCGTCGCCCGCGACACCGCCACGTTAGTGAACCGCGGAGCGCCGATCCGGCCGATACACGTAGACCCGCCACGCATGCCGAGGCTTGTCGCATTGGGCCGTGGCCAGGCCCCCGGCGTCTTCACCAACCTGCCGCGGCGACTGGTCGCAGTCGAGCAGGGTCTGGGTCTCCACGACCAGGAAGCCCGGCACCGACGGTGCGATGAATCGGTTCGTCACCAGACTGAACCCCGTCTGCCGCAGTTCCGCCATAGACGGAATCCTCGCGATCCGCCCACCGAGGTACTCGGAGGGCCGCGCGATACCGGGCCATTGGGTTGCATCGATCCCGGGGTGGTAGAAGTTGAGCATCGCCACGGTCTGATAGCGGTCGGCAAACAGCGGACGCGGCAGGTCTGCCACGTGCGCCGCCAACGCGTCGAAACCATGGGTCTCACGCAAGATGCGTTTTGCCGCGTTGGGCAGCGGCAGCGCACCCGTCGCCGCATGCGCGGCATAGAGCGTCACCAGCAGCAGATTCAGACCGGCGGCAGCGATGACCCAGCCGACCAGGGGTCGCGCCACGATCGCCAGCAACCCGGCCGCGGCGCTGAGATAGACGGCCGACCAGTTCGCCTCGACCGGGCTGACGAGCGAGACCAACGCGAACAGCCCCAGCGGAACGGCGGTGCCCCCAATCAGCAACGCCCGGCCGGCAGGCGAGAGTGCCGCGGCGAGATCGGCGCGGAAACGCCGCAGGCCACCATGCGACAAGAGGCCGGCGCCGAGGGGGAACAACAGCAGGCCCCAGAAGGCCAGCTGGGTGCCCAGGTACGCGGCCAGGCTGCCGACCCGGTCGGTGAAGGCCATGGGCGGCTCCGGACCCGCCCCAGCCCCCCCGGCAAGGCCGGCCTCGGGCAAGAGGACGTCCGTCGCGAGCTGGACCTCCCCGGTATCCGCCGAAAACCCGTGGCCGAGCTGAAAGCGCATGGTCAACCAATCATGCTGCGCGTTCCAGAGGATGTTCGGCAGAAAAACCAGCAGTGCGACGAGGCCGCCAACGTAGGGCCAGGGCGTGCGCAGCGCCCTTGGATCAGCCCGGAACAAGGCCCACAGGAACACCGGGCCGATGAGTCCCATGGTGTACTTGCCAAGCAGCCCGAGACCGGTGGCCAGGCCCGCCGTGAGCCAGCGCCGCCGATCGCCGCCGGCATCGGGATCGAGGGCCGCGGCCGCCTCGTGCAGCGCCAGCGCCCAGCACAGGGCCAGTACCGTGTCCGGGGTCGTGATGACGCCGGAAATCAGTCCGGGTGGGGTGGCCGCGACGAGCAACAGCGCGAGCGGCGCATCATGGCGCGCGCTGAGCCCGCAGCGCAGATAGAACCGCCACAGCACCAACAGGGTCAAACCCCCGGCGATGACGGCCCCGAGGCGCGCCGCGAGCGTCGACGTCGGCGCCAGCCAGGTGCCGATGCCGATCAGCGCCACCCCGGGTGGATGGTCGAAATAGCCCCAGGCAAGGTGGCGCGCCCAGTCGAAATAGTAGGCCTCGTCCTGGGTCACTGGCACCATCGCGGCGCAGACCAGACGCCAGAGCGTAACGGCCGCGATCAGCAGCACCGGCAACCGCCAGCCGGACCACCCATCGGCATCGCTCGGACGCGCCGCGGCCTCCCGCATCACGGTCCGCGACGCCCCGACGACCCGCTGCTCATCCCCTGTGGGTCGGTCCCTTGGCCGGCCCCCGGGGTCCGGCCGGGCTTGGGCACGGTCACCGCATCGGCCGACGATGGCGTCTCGGCACGGCGACAGATCAGCGCGTGGAGCAGGAACCAGCCGATGAGCATGAACAGGCCGGATGAAACGACGTCGCTCAGAAAATGCCCCCCGGAGGCGATCCGGACCACGGCGAGCACCAGCGCATAGACCAGCGTGATGACGGCCCAGAGGCCGAATCGGTTGGAGAGGGTGTAGGCAACCGCGACCAGCCAGAAGCCCGTCACGGCATGGCCGGAGCTGAAGGAGCCGCCCCCCTGATCGGACGGCACGAACGCGGGGGTGAACTGCTTGTCACCACCGAACTCGCGTAGCTGCACCGGACGCGCCCGACCAAGGTGTTCCTTCAGCCCCTGATTGACAAACAGCCCGGGAACCACGAGGAGCAGGGCCAGAAGCAGGCTCAGCCGGCGACCGTCGAGGCGCATCAGCGCCCGTCGGCGGTAGCGGTTGTAGAGCCACAGACCGATCAGACCAAGCGAGACGCCGACGACCAGGTATTCAACCGAATGGTAGATGAACCGTTCCCACCAGACGCCGTTGGCCTCGAAACCGACACCGGGGGTGAAAAACCACCCGGAAACGCGCAGATCGACCTCGGGAAACGCCAACATGAGATCAGCACACAGGAAAAAGGCGATCCACACGACGACTGGTACGGCAAGAATTCTGTCCTGGCTCATCGGGGCGTCGGCCTAAACGACAGCGGTGGCGGGGCGAGCGGCCGCAGACGATACCACAGTCGCCCCCACACGGGGACGACAGCGCTCAATCGGCTTGCCGCATGCCGCCCTTGCGTGGAACCGGGGCGCCCATCAAACTGTGCACCCGACAGGCCCGCCGGTGACGGCCGAGCGGCCCCTTTGGCCAGCAGGGCGAGCGCGGGGTGGCTCGCGTCCGCCCCTGTTGCGCACGCCCCAAGAGGCACCAGACGATCTGGCTGGGACATGCCCCCGGGGGAGAAGCCACGAACCAATGAGCACCGAGACCGATTCCAGCCGCCGCCCCCACTCCCCGCGCCCGGGTGCCCCTTCGCGAGATCGTCCCCGATGTGCGGCATAGCGGGTCTGATCCTGCCCGCCGGCAGCCCGGTCACGCCCAGCCAGCTTCGGCCCATGGCCGATCGGCTGTCGCATCGTGGGCCGGACGACAGCGGCCTGTGTTGCAGGGGCCCGATCGGTCTGGCCCAGACCCGGCTCTCGATCATTGGTCTGGCCACCGGACACCAGCCAATGGTCTCCGCGGATGGCCGACTGGCGCTGGTGGCCAATGGCGAGATCTACAACTACGTGGAGCTGAACGCCGAGCTGCGCGCGCTCGGGCGGCACCCGGTCACCGACTCGGACTCAGAGACCATCCTGCATGCCTATGCGGCCTTCGGCGACGGGTTCCTCGACCGACTGCGCGGGATGTTCGCCTTTGCGCTGCACGATGCGGCCAATCGCCGCCTGATCCTGGCCCGCGACCGGCTCGGTATCAAGCCGCTGTTCTATGCACGCGTTGCCGGCGGTATCGCCTTTGCCTCTGAGATCAAGGCCCTGTTGCCGCTGCTGCCCACTCGGGCCCGGATCGATGCGCTCGCGCTGCGCCGTTTCTTCCAGTTTCAGTTCAGCAGTGGCGAGCGGACCATCCTCGACGGAATCCATCGCGTCCTTCCCGGAGAGGTCCTGCACATCGACGAGCATCTGCGTATCGCGCGACGCCGGTACTGGTCGGCGCGCAACGTCGCACCCCGCCACATCGGGCCCGAGGCCGCGGGTGAAGAGCTCGACGCCCTGATGAATGACGCAATGCGCGAGCACATGCGTTCGGATGTCCCCTTCGGTCTGTTCCTGTCGGGGGGGATGGACTCGGCGGTCCTGGCGGCACGGCTCAGTGCCCTTGGCGCGGGGCGTATCCGCAGCTTCTCGGTCGGCTATCGCGGCACCACGATGGCGCACGAGCTCGACGAGGCGGCCCGGGTCGCGGCGCACTTTGGCCTCGACCACCAGCCGCTGGCGCTGGACCTCGATCAGGTCTTTGCGCGCATCCCGCACAGCATCTGGGCCGCCGACGAGCTGATGCGCGACTACGCGTCGCTGCCCACGTCGATCCTTGCGCAGACCGCCGCGGCGCAGTTGAAGGTCGTCTTTTCCGGCGAGGGCGGTGACGAGGTATTCGGCGGCTATCGGCGTTATCATCCAACCGCCGCGGAACGCTGGCCAAAGGCGCTGTTGTTCCCCGGCAGCGGCGGATTCCGCACCCGGGGTCAATGGGCGGGCCGCTGGTCCCGACGGCTCTTCGGCGACGCCCTGACCAAGGCGGCGGGGCGTGATCGCCAGCCCTTCATCGACGCCTGGCAATCGACCCCGCGAGACTGGTCCGCGATGCAGCGACGCCAGTACACGGATCTGACGACGGCGTTGCCGGACAATCTGCTGGTGAAGACCGACCGCATGCTGATGGGCTTCGGCGTCGAGGGGCGGGTGCCCTTCCTCGACCATCGCATCGTCGAGCTTGGCCTCGCGCTGCCGGACGGGCTCAAGGTGCGGCGCCATCGCGGCAAGTGGCTGCTGCGCCACTGGGCCGAGCCCCAGCTTCCCCCGGGACACCTGGACCGGCCCAAGCGCGGCTTCCACGTCCCGGTCGGCGACTGGCTCACAGGCGATGTCGCCGAGCGCGTCGGTCGGCGGCTCGTCGACAACCGCGGCATCCGGGAATGGTTTCGCACCGAAGCGATCCCCGATCTGGTCGCGGCCCGGCGTGCCGGGCATGGCGGCGGCCGAGAGCTGTTCGGGCTGATGCAGTTCGCAATCTGGCACCGATTGTTCATCGAGGAACCCGGCATCAGACCGTCGCCCGATGAAGACCCACTGGAATGGATCGGATCGGGCAGTGCATGAGGACAGGCCGATTGAATCCGTCCAGGGTCGGGATCCGGTCGCAATCCGATCGGTACAATCGGGGGATCGGCCCCTCTTCAGGCGCCTGCAGCACGCGAGAATGCCCGGCCATCCGTGGCCCGGACGGTCCCCGGCGCGGACGCCGCCGATCTTTCCTGGATACCCACACGCACAGAAGCCCTGCACCCGAATGACCGACCCTACCCGCATCGCGTGCCTCTTCTCGACCTCCGGACACAGCGGCGTCGATCGCGTGGTCCAGCACCTGATACCGGCCCTGGCCGGCCGCGGATACCGGGTCGATCTGCTGAAGGTCCGCGATCATGGCCCGCGGCTGGCCGAGGTGCCCGATGGGGTCGAGGTGATCGACCTGGGAACGCGGCACACCTACGCCGGTCTGCCCGCCATCGTGCGCTACCTGCGCCGTCAGCGCCCGGCGGTCATGCTCTCGGACAAGGATCGCGTCAACCGGACGGCCCTGCTGGCCAAGACCCTGGCCCGGGTACCGACGCGTCTGATCTTCCGTTCCGGCACCACGGTCTCGATCGATCTCGCCGACCGGGGCTGGCTGGAACGACTCATCCAGCGCCATTCCATGGGCAAGCTCTACCGCTTTGCCGATCGCGTCATCGTGACCAGTCGGGGCGCGGCCCAGGACATGGCGCGCTACACGGGCCTCACGCCAGGACACATCCGCGTCGTCCCCTCCCCTGTCGTGCCCGCGCGTCTGTTCGATGAGGTGCTGCCCCGACCCGACCATCCCTGGCTCGGCGAGGGCGAAGCGCCGTTGATCCTCGGGGTCGGCGAGCTCGGTGCCCGGAAAGACTTCGCGACCCTGGTGCGCGCCTTCGCCGGGCTGCGCGCCACGCGGCCGTGCCGCCTGATGATCCTCGGGCGCGGGGCCCAGCGCGAACGTCTGCTCTCGCTGGCGCGCACGCTTGGCGTGGAGAAGGATGTCTCGCTGCCCGGGTTCGTATCCTACCCCTATCGCTACATGGCACACGCGGCGTTGCTGGCGTCCACCTCCTTGTGGGAGGGCCTGCCCCTGGTGCCAGTCGAGGCGCTGGCGGTCGGCACACCGGTGGTCTCGACGGACTGTCCGAGCGGCCCGAGCGAGATCCTGCAAGACGGACGCTATGGCCCGTTGGTGCCCATGGGCGACGCGGCCGCCCTCACCGAGGCAATGGCCGACACGCTGGACAACCCGCTGCCGGCCGAGGTCCTGCGCAACGCCGCCCGCCCCTACGAGATCGAGGCGTCGACCGATGCATATCTGGACGCGATGGGTCTGCCTCGCCGAGCGGCGGCATAGATTGGCGCACGCCCGCTGGCAGCGCCGACGACGCGAGGCGTGCGACCTGCCGGCACCCCGGGCATCGCACGCGCGCGTTGCGTACCCGGCGGCCCGTGGCCGGAGCGGATCATGAGACCAAGACGCATCCTGCTCGTGCGCCTCTCGGCGATCGGTGACATCGTGTTCGCGTCGCCACTGATCGACGCGTTCCGCCGTGCCTGGCCGGACGCCCATCTGGCCTGGCTCGCGCAACCGGAATGCGCGGCGCTGCTGCGCGGGCACCCCGCGCTCGACGAGGTGATCGAGTGGCCATACCGCGATCTGCGCGCGCTGGCGCGCTCCGGCCGCCTGGGCAGACTCGGCGCCGAGGTGCGCCGCCTGGTCGGGGCACTCCGGGCGCGCCACTTCGACCTCGCCGTCGACCTGCAGGGGCTGCTCAAGAGCGCGCTGCCGGTCTGGCTTTCCGGGGCCCCGGAGCGCATCGGTCTGGGCTCACGCGAGGGCAGCCACCTGCTGATGACGCGCGTGATCGGACGCGGCGGGGACAGCGAGCGCGTCGGGTCGGAGTATCTGCACCTGGCCGAGACCCTCGGACTGCCGGTCGACGATTTCGCGATGCGCATCTACTATGATGCCGATGCGCGACGCGCCGCCGACGCCCTGATCAAAGGGGCTGGACTGGATGCCGGCTATTCCGTGATCTGCCCGTTCACGACCCGGCCGCAGAAGCACTGGTTCGAGGATCGCTGGGCGGCGCTGGCCATACGCCTGCAACGCGAGCTGAACCTTCCGGTGTTGATGCTCGGCGGTCCCGCCGACCGGGACGCCGCCGCGCGCATCCAGCGGGACGCCGGCGACGGCATCGTCAATCTCGCGGGCGAGACCTCGCTGCTGCAGGCTGCGGCCCTGATTGATTCCGCGCGGCTGCTGATCGGCGTCGACACCGGGCTGAGCCACATGGGTATCGCCTTCCAGCGCCCGACACTGCTGCTGTTCGGCTCGACCTGCCCCTATCTGGACAGCACCCGCGCCGATGCCCGCGTGCTCTATCATCGGCTCACCTGCTCGCCCTGCCGACGCCATCCCACCTGCGATGGCGCCTTCACCTGCATGCGCCTGATCGACGTCGACGAGGTGATGGAGGCGGTGCGGACGTTGCCTGGTGCACCCCCTGTCGGCCCCACGGAGGCGGGGGCATGAGGATCCTGCACGTCGAGGGAGGCGCGCGGCTCTATGGCGGCGCCCAACAGGTGCTCTACCTGCTCGAGGGGCTCGCCGCGCGCGGGGTCGAGAATCTGCTCGCCTGTCGTGCTGGCAGCGACCTGGCCATCCGGGCGGCGGCCTTCTCCGAGGTCCACGGCATGACCATGCATGGCGATCTGGATCTGGCCATGATCGCGCGCCTGCATCACCTGATCCGCGCGCGCGGGCCGGACCTGGTGCACCTGCACAGCCGCATCGGCGCCGACGTGATGGGGGGCATCGCCGCGCGCCTGTGCCGGGTGCCGGTGATCCATACCCGTCGCGTCGACAATCCCGAGCCGCGCTGGCTGGTGGCGCTGAAGTACCGCCTGCACCAGCGCGTGATCGCGATCTCCGAAGGTATAGGGCAGGTGCTGCTGACCGAGGGACTGCCGGCGGCCAAACTGCGGGTGGTCCGCAGCGCGGTCCTGTTCGACCGCTTCGACCGGCCCTGCGAGCGCCCAGGCTTCCTCCGCGCACTGGCGCTGCCGGACGACGCGCTGACCATCGGGGTCGTTGCGCAGCTGATCCCCCGCAAGGGGCACCGCTTCCTGCTCGCGGCCCTGCCGGCCCTGATCGCCGCGCACCCACGGCTTCAGACCATCTTTTTCGGTCAGGGCGCCGAGGAGCAGGCGCTGCGCGGGCAGATCCAGGCAATGGGGCTCGGCGGGCGGGTCCATCTCGCCGGTTTCCGCGACGACCTGCCCGAGCTGCTGCCCTGCCTGGACCTGCTGGTGCACCCGGCGACCATGGAGGGACTCGGCGTGTCGCTGTTGCAGGCATCCAGCGCCGGCGTGCCCATCGTCGCAAGCCGTGTCGGCGGCATTCCGGAGGCCGTGCGCGACGGCGTCAATGGTCTGCTGACGCCCCCGGGCGACGTGCTCGCCCTCGAGACCGTAATCCGGCGCTTGCTCGATGACCGGGCACTGCGTCAACGCCTCGGGGCGGGCGGACGCGACCTGATGCGGGCGGAGTTTTCGCTCGACCGCATGGTCGAGGGCAATCTCGGCGTCTATCGCGAGCTGCTTGGGAGGCCCGCCGATGGACTGGCCCGCTAGCCTGCACCTGATTGGCAGCAAGGGGCTCGGCGGCGCCGAGCGCTGGTTCCAACGCTTCGCGGCGGCGCTGGCCGAGCGTCACGCGCCGGCAACCCTCGGCATCCGCGCGAGCAGCGCGCTGGCGGGCCTGGACCTTGGCCCGCTGCCGGTGCGGTCGCTGCCGTTTCGCAGCACCTGGGACCCCATCTCACGCCTCGCCGTGACGCGCCTGCTGCGCGCGACCGACGCGCCCATCGTGCAGACCTACATGGGACGGGCGACCCGCCTGACCCACACCCGCGGCCGCGCCGTGCATATCGCGCGCCTCGGCGGTTACTACAGGCTTGGCCCCTACCGCCATGCCGATGCCTGGATCGGCAACACCCGCGGGCTCTGTGACTGGATGATCACCAACGGACTGCCGGCGGCGCGGGTGCATCACATCTACAATTTTGTCGAGCCGGCGCTGCCTCGCCCCGCCGCGCGGATCACGGCATTGCGCACCCGCCTCGGCATCGCGGCCGAGGAGCAGGTCCTCGTCTGCCTGGGACGGCTGGTGCCGGTAAAGGGCCATCAGGTCCTGCTCGATGCCCTGGCCCGACTGCCCGTGGAGATCGCCGGGCGACGCTGGCGCGTGGTGCTCGTCGGTGATGGCCCGCTGCGCGGCGCACTCGAGCGCCAGGCGAGCGGGTCTGGCATCGCCGGGCGCATCGTCTGGGCCGGATGGCAGGACGACCCGGGCCAATTCTTGCAACTGGCCGACCTGGTGGTGTTCCCTTCACTCGACGCGGAGACCCTGGGCAACGTCATTCTCGAGGCCTGGGCCTGGGAGCGGCCACTGGTGACGGCCAACTTTCGGGGCGCGCGCGAGATCGCCCACCACGGCGAGGACGCATGGTGCGTGCCCTGCGAGGATGCGCCCGCCCTGGCCCAGGGTATCCGCACCCTGCTCGCGGATCCGGCCCTTTGCGCCGATCTGGTGCGCAACGGGCACGAACGGGTGCGGGCACGGTTTGGCGCCGACCCGATCATGGAACAGTACCGGACCCTCTATCGTGATCTGCTTGCCGGCTGAACGCCCATCATGACAACAGCGCGCATCTCCATCCTGATGTACCACCAGGTCGGCCGTTTCCGGCCCATGCAGACCCATCGGGCCAACTATTGCGATGTCGGCCGCTTCACGCGCCAGATGGCCTTCCTGAAGCATGCCGGCTTCACGGTGCTCGATCTGGAGTCCGCCCTTGCCTGCCTGCGCGGCGATCAGGCAACGCCGGCCCGCGCGGTGGTCCTGACCTTCGACGACGCCTACGAAAACTTCTTCGACCACGCGTTGCCCGTATTGCAACACCACGGTTTCCCGGCACTGGTCTATGCGATCAGCGGCTGGTTGGGACGGCGCATGACCTGGAGAACGCCAGAGGCGGGGCGGCCAGAGCCCGCGCTGATGGACGCGGCGCAACTGCGGACCCTGCATGCCTCGGGCATCGGGATCGGCTCGCACTCGGTGAGCCACGTGAAGCTGGCAGAGGTCGGTGCGGACCGACAGCGGCGAGAGCTCGCCGGGAGTCGCGCGGCGTTGCAGGATGAGCTCGGTGCGGAGGTGCGCCACCTGTGCTATCCGTTTGGCAGCTTCGACATGAGGGCCCTGCGCCTCGCCGCCGAGGTGGGCTATCGCAGCGCGACCACCTGCCTGCGCGGTGCCGCGACCGGGGCGGATCATCCGCTGGCGCTGCCGCGCAAGGCGATCTCGTTCGGCGACAACCTGCTTGGCTATGCCTGGAAGCTCGGCGTCAAGCACGCGCCGACGCCGGCCCTCGCCGACTGGCGCCAACGACTGGCCACCGCGCACGGCATCACGGTGGGGCAAGACAGTGGATCGGGATAAGGGACCTTGCCCTCGGCCTGGCTCGGGCGAGAGCATCGCGGCCGGCAACGCGCACCGCGGGCGATTCATTCTGGGAAGGGCCCGTTGAATCCATCCATGGAACAGATTGGTCCGCGCTCCGGGCGAAGCCATTTCCCGGATTGCGCCATTGATGATCCGCGTCATGATCCCTACGGGAGATGCCTTGGTCGGCGTTTTCCGAGCGGCGACCGGGGGGGCGCAATCTCTTCGAGCTGCCCGGCAGTCGGACTGGCCCTGTCAGATCACCGCGCGGAGTAAGCGAGAATGCTCTTGAACACAGTGACTTATGGAGATCGAATCGCGTTCATGCGCCGATTCTAGGTTATTGCGATGCGTCACCTCTACTCGGCCCTGCTCTACCTCCTGTTGCCCCTGGCCCTGCTGAGGCTGCTCTGGCGCAGTCGCCTCGCGCCCGCCTATCGCGAGCGCTGGAGCGAGCGTCTGGGGTTCTTCGCAGAGGCGGGCAAGGCCTCCGCAATGCGCGCCGACGTGTGGATCCACGCCGTGTCGGTGGGTGAGGTCCAGGCCGCGCAACCGCTGATTCGCCACCTGCTGGGTCGCGAGCCGGCGTTGTCGGTCATCGTCACGACAACGACACCGACCGGCGCGCGGCGCCTCCAGGAGCTGTTTGGCACCCGCGTGCACCACTGCTATACACCGTTCGACCTGCCGCCGATCATGCGGCGGTTCCTCCACGCCGTGCGTCCACGGCTGGTGCTGGTGTTGGAGACGGAGATCTGGCCGAACATGCTGTTTGCCTGCGCACGCCAACAGATTCCGGTCATCCTGGCCAACGCGCGGCTCTCGGCACGCTCGGCACGCGGCTACGCGCGGGTGCGCGATTTCGCCGCGCAAACCATGCGCTGCTTTGCACTGATCGCGGCCCAAAGCGAGGAAGACGCCGCACGTTTCGCGCGCCTGGGCGTCCCGCGCGAGCAGCTGCAGGTCACCGGCAGCATCAAGTTCGATGTGCAGGTGCCCGCCAGCCTGATGGATCGCGCGGAGGTCATGCGCCGCAACTGGGGCATGAACCGGGCCGTGTGGGTCGCGGCCAGCACCCATGAGGGCGAAGAAGAGATCCTGCTCGACGCCCACCAGCTCGTGCGCGCCCATCACCCTGACGCGCTGCTGGTCCTGGTTCCCCGCCACCCGGAGCGTTTCGACCGGGTCGCGGCGCTGGTGCAGCGCCAAGGCTTCGTGCTGGCCCGGCGCAGCCACGACGATCCCTGCGGCGACCAGGTTGCCGTCTACCTCGGAGACACGATGGGGGAGCTGACGGTCTTTCTGGCTGCCGCCGACGCCGCCTTCATTGGCGGCAGCCTGGTCCCCGTGGGCGGGCACAACCTGCTCGAGGCGGCGGCGGTCGGGGTACCCGCGGTCACCGGCCCACACACGTTCAACTTTACGGCCATCACCGAGCTGCTGCTGCGCGCGGGCGCGGCCGCCCGGGTGGCCGACGCGGCCGAGCTGGCGCAGTGCATCACGGCCTGGCTCGGCGACGCCGCCGAGCGCGCGCGGGTCGGTGAGAACGGCCTGCGCGTGGTCGAGCAAAACCGCGGCGCCTTGGCCAGCCTGCTGGCCGTCATCGATGAGCGTATCAATGCGTTCGAGGCGGGCCCGCCAATCGACGAACGCGCCCAGGGTACGCCCACCGATGCCTGATCGCGTGGGACGATCGGCTCAATAGGTCGGCATGCCCGGATCGACGTCCCGGGCCCAGGCGTCGACGCCCCCCTGCAGGTTGATCACGTCGCGGAAGCCGCGGTGCTGCAGGAAGAGTGCGACCTGCTGGCTGCGAATCCCATGGTGGCAGACGACAACCGTGCGCCGATCGGGATCGAGCTGATCCAGCGACGAGGGGATCTGTCGCATCGGGACCAGTTGCGCACCCGGGAGATGGCAAAGGGCGAACTCCCAGGGCTCGCGCACGTCCAGGAGCAGGGGCGGGCCACCCGCCGCGGTGCCGGCATCCCGCAGCAACGCGTCTACCTCTCGCGGGACCATCTGTTGCATCAGGGCGCTCTCTCAGAACACGAAGCGTTCTGGCAGCGGGACGTTGTGGAGCGCGGGGACACTGGTTTCGAACAATGCCTCACGCCGATACGCACCGGGACCCACCTGGGTGATCAGCAGCGCCTCCATGATCGGCGCCTCGCCGACGACGGCGAACAGTCGGCCACCGGTCGCAAGCTTTTGGCGCAGCATCGTGATCGGCTCCTCCGTCGGCAGCGAACCGGTCACGGCGATCACGTCGAAGGGGACGCCATGGACCACGTCCGCCATGCCATCGGCGGTCTGCACATCGACCCGCTTGAGATCGAGCGTGGCGAGACGATCACGCGCCTCGTCGGCCAGATCGGGGTGGATCTCGACGCTGCTCACACGCCCGCCGAGCCGCGCGAGACAGGCCGTGACATAGCCGCTCCCGGTGCCGATCTCCAGGACCTTCTCTCCCGGGCGCGGCGCCAAGGCCTGCAACAGGCGACCGACCAGCTTGGGCGCGAGCATGGTCTCACCCTGACCAATGGGGACCTCGATGTCCGCGTAGGCGAGTCCGCGATAGGCGTCGGGAACAAACAGCTCGCGCGGCTGCTCGCCCATCACGTCCAGGACACGCTGGTCGAGCACGTCCCAAGGCCTGACCTGCTGCTCGATCATGTTGAAACGGGCGCGCTGGATGGTCGAATACATGCCGCGGTGCTCTCCATTCGTGAGATTCGGGGGCCCCGAAAAACAGTCAAAGACTACGGATTTTGCGCCGGTCTGGCAAGTGAGCCGGGCCCACGGGCAGGGGCCAGAGATGATCCGGCTCAGAGCAACACCAGGTTGTCGCGATGGATCAGCTCCTCGTCATCGACAAAGCCGAGGATCGACACGAACGCCGAGCTCGGGTGGCCCTGAAGCCGCCGGGTATGCTCGGCGCCATAGTTGACCAGGCCCCGCGCAAGCTCCCTGCCGGTCTCGTCGACACAGGCGACGACCTCGCCGCGATTGAAGTGCCCGTGCACGGCGCGCACGCCAACGGCGAGCAGACTCTTGCCCTGTTCGCGCAACGCGCGCACGGCGCCCGGGTCCAGCTCCAGACGCCCGCGAACCTGCAGGTGCCCGGCCAACCATTGCTTGCGCGCCGCCTGTGGGCCCTGGGCCGGTGTCAGCAGCGTGCCAACCTCGTGGCCCTCGCCGATGCGCTCCAGCACCGACTCGCCCCGACCGGGGGCGATAATGGTCGCACAGCCCGAACGCGCCGCCAGCCGGGCCGCCCGCACCTTGGTGATCATCCCGCCGCGGCCAAGGCCACTGGCGCTATCGCCGGCGACGGCGTCCAGACGCTCATCGTCGATGCGCAGCGTCGGGATCAGGCGCGCGTGCGGGTGGGTGCGGGGGTCGGCGTCGAAGAGCCCGTCCTGGTCGGTGAGCAGGATCAGCAGCTCGGCCTCGATCAGGTTCGCCACCAGCGCCGCGAGGGTGTCGTTGTCACCAAAGCGCAGCTCGTCCGTGGCCACGGTGTCGTTCTCGTTGACCACCGGGACCACGCCGAGCGACAGCAGCGTGCGCAGCGTGCTGCGCGCGTTGAGGTAGCGCCCGCGGTCGGCCAGGTCGTCGCGCGTGAGCAGCACCTGGGCGGTATGCAGGCCACGGCGCTCGAAGCAGCCCTCATAGGCGCGGATCAGACCCATCTGCCCGATCGCCGCGGCGGCCTGCAGCTCGTGCAGCACACTCGGCCGCCGGCGCCAGCCCATGCGCGCCATTCCCTGGGCCACCGCGCCAGAGGAGACCAGCACCAGGTCGTTGCCCGCATGGCATCGGCCGGCCATCTGCTCGACCCAGGGGGCCAGCACCTTGCGGTCGAGCCCGGCACCGTCGTTGGTCAGCAGCGCGCTGCCGATCTTCACCACCCAGCGCCGGGTTCGCGGAATCAGCTCGCGCGACAAGGTCCTGAGGCCGGTGCCGGAGCGGTCAGTCGAGGGGGTGCCAGGGAGCGTCATCGTCGGCCGTCTCGATCGGGGCCTCGTCGGCCACATCTGCAGGTTGCGCGAATGGACTGGGCAATTGTTCCAGTCGACCCATCAGTGCCTCGACCAGCCCCGCCGTTCCAGCGCCGGTGGCCGCCGAGATCGTATACACCGGCCCTTGCCAGGCAAGATCCTGGATCAGCGCATCGCGACGCGACGCGATCTCGGCCGCGTCCAGCAGGTCGGTCTTGTTCAACACCAGCCAGCGCTCCTTGTCGATCAGCTCGGCACCGAACGCGGCCAGCTCGCGCTCGAGCGTGCGCACCTGCTGCGCCGGGACCTCATCGCCACCGACGGGGGCCAGGTCGACGAGATGAAGCAACAGCCGGCAGCGCGACAGGTGCTTCAGGAATCGGACCCCGAGCCCGGCGCCATCCGCCGCACCGGCGATCAGCCCCGGGATGTCGGCGACCACAAAGCTGCGCCGCGGTCCAAGACTCACGACACCGAGGTTCGGGTGCAGGGTCGTGAACGGATAGTCGGCCACCTTCGGCCGCGCGCTCGAGACCTGGCGGATCAGGCTGGACTTGCCCGCGTTGGGAAGCCCAAGCAGACCCACGTCGGCCAGCAGGATCAGCTCCAGGCGCAACATGCGCCGCTCGCCCGGGGTCCCGGGTTTCGACTGGCGCGGGGCGCGGTTGGTGCTCGACTTGTAGCGCGCGTTTCCTAGGCCGTGGAAGCCGCCCTGGGCAACCAGCAACCGCTGTCCGTCCGCCAACAGCTCGCCGATGGGCTCCCCGGTTTCATCATCGTTGACACGGGTGCCAACCGGAACCGGGATGCTCAGATCGGCACCCGAGCGACCGGTCATGTTGCGCCCCATGCCATTGCGACCGCGCTCGGCACGGTGCCGACGCCGGTGGCGGAAATCCACCAGCGTGTTGAGGCCCGCGTCGCCGACCAGCCAGACGCTACCGCCATCGCCGCCATCGCCGCCGTCGGGCCCCCCGCGGGGGATGAATCGCTCTCGTCGGAAGCTCACGCAGCCGTCGCCACCGTCACCGGCCTCGACACGAATCACTGCCTCGTCGACGAATTTCATGGCAGCCCTGCACCGGGGGTCGCTTGCGGAGAGGTCATGGACGCCAGATCGCGGGCATACCTGGCCCGGCGCGCGGACCCGTCATTGCCGGGGGCCAATAACACAAAAAGCCCCGTCATCGGACGAGGCTTCTGGCGCTGCGCGCCGGGACGAGCGCGGGAGCGGTCAGCCCGTCGGACCGTCGATGGGCGCCACGTTGACGTACTGGCGGTTCTTCGGCCCCTTGATCTGGAACTCGACCACACCGTCGCTGAGCGCGAACAGCGTGAAATCGCGACCGCAGCCGACGTTGACGCCATTGTGGAAACGCGTGCCCCGCTGCCGCACGATGATACTGCCAGCCTTCACGACCTGGCCGCCGAAGATCTTCACGCCAAGCCGTTTCGACTCGGAATCGCGACCGTTGCGAGAGCTACCGCCTGCCTTTTTGTGTGCCATCTGGTTATCCCCTTCAGCCCGCGCTGATACCGGTGATCTTAAGCTCCGTGAACCACTGACGATGGCCCTGCCGCTTCATATGATGCTTGCGGCGACGGAACTTGATGATCTTGACCTTCTTGCCGCGACCGTGGGATTCCACCGTCGCCGTAACCTTGCCACCGTCGACGAAGGGCTTACCAATCTGCACGTCCTCGCCATCGGCGATCATGAGCACCTGGCCAAGCTCGACGTCGCTACCCTGCTCGGCATCGATCTTTTCGATCCGGAGCTTGTCGCCCTCGCAAACGCGGTATTGTTTTCCGCCGGTTTGAATCACCGCGTACATGGTCCGCCCTCTTGATGATATGAATGCCGCATCCAAGACAAAGCGGCTGCCTAAGCCGGCGGAATATAGCCGACGCCCGCACCCTTCGTCAAACTGTTCCATCTCGTTGCGCGCGGCGACCCGACCTCGGCGGCGGCCGGCACAGGCCGAACCTTTTTGCCCCGCGCTTGACAGGCCCACCAACGGCCCCCTAGCATCCCGCCGTTCATCCAGCTCGGATCCCCGCCCATGGAATTGTCTGCAATTCGGGCACCGGTTCGTCACGACATCCAGGCCGTCAACGAGCTCATCCTCGAGCGCCTGCAGTCCAACGTGGTGCTCATCAATCAGATCGGCCATTACATCGTGAGCAGCGGCGGCAAGCGCCTTCGCCCGCTGCTGGTGCTGCTGGCCGCACGCGCGTGTGGATACGCCGGCGATCGACACATCGACATGGCGGCGATCGTCGAGTTCATCCACACCGCCACCCTGCTCCACGACGACGTCGTCGACGCCTCCGACCTGCGCCGCAACCGTAACACGGCCAATGCCGTCTGGGGTAATGAGGCCAGTATTCTCGTCGGCGATTTTCTCTACTCCCGCGCATTCGAGATGATGGTCAGCGTGGGCAACATGCGCGTCATGGACATCCTGTCGCATGCGACGAACCGGATCTCGGAAGGCGAGGTCCTGCAACTGCTCAACACCAACGACGCCGACACCGACGAGGCGCGCTACATGGAGGTCATCGAGCGCAAGACCGCCACCCTGTTCGAGGCGGGGACCCGGCTCGGCGCGGTGCTGGCAGCGGCCCCGCGCGACATCGAAGACGCCCTCGCCCAATACGGCAGGCACATTGGGATCGCGTTCCAGCTCGTCGACGATGCGCTCGACTACACCTCCGACGACGGTACGATCGGCAAGAGTGTCGGCGACGACCTCGATGAGGGAAAACCGACCCTGCCGGTGATCCGCGCGATGGCGGTGGGCGACGCCACACAACGGCGTCAGCTGCGTGCCGCGATCGAGGACGGGGGACGCGAGCACATCGAAGAGGTCGTCGCGGCTATTGTCGCGACCAACGCGATCGAATACACTATCAAGCTCGCTCGGCGCCATGCGGAATTGGCCAAGCAGGCGCTCCAGGCGCTCGCGGACTCCGCCAGTCGCCAGTCACTGGAGATGACGGCCGATTTCGCCGTCGCCAGGACCTACTGACCCCGGCCACGAACCCGGGTAAAGTCGAGCAAATACAGCGCGGCAGGACGCCACGCGGCACCCGCGGATCCCGATCCTCCGCGGCGCATAGAGTCTATTTCGGGGTGTAGCTCAGCCTGGTAGAGCACTGCCTTCGGGAGGCAGGGGCCGGAGGTTCGAATCCTCTCACCCCGACCAAACAACCATTACAGATCCAAAAGGCCGGCTCCGGGTAACACCAGAGTCGGCCATTTTTTTGCGATAACGCCAGGGCGCTCGGCCCCCGCCGCGCAACCCGTAGGGTGGGCAAGCCCCAGCTTGCCCACCAATGCCACCGCCGCGTGGGCAAGAGACACCCTTGCCCACCCTACCGGGGTCAACGAGCCCCTCGCGCAAGACGTAGGGTGGGCAAGCCCCGGCTTGCCCACCAATGCCACCGCCGCGTGGGCAAGAGACCCCCTTGCCCACCCTACCGGGA
>JAXGTD010000014.1:0-49746 GCA_040775095.1 Chromatiaceae bacterium
CTACGTGCGACACGGCGGGTTGTCGGGCGGCTGAAGCCGCCCCTACATGCGACACGGCGGGTTGTTGGGCGGCTGAAGCCCCTACATGCGACACGGCGGGGTGTTGGGCGGCTGAAGCCGCCCCTACGTGCGAGGAGGGCGGCTGAAGCCGCTCCCGCATGTTGTTTCGATGCGCGGGGCCGCGCGCTCGGCGCCGAGATACCGCATAATCTCTGCTGGGATCTCGCCCGGGGCTGACTGAACCTCCGCCCGGTCCGGATCCGAACCCAGTCCGCATCCGCACGAGGTATCCAGGATGAGTCACCCGCAACTGTCCGACGCGCTGCAGCAGATCGCTGCCGCGACCCACTCCGACCCGTTTTCGGTGCTCGGCCGTCATGTCGATGGCGACGGCATCTGTGTGCGGATGATGATGCCCCGGGCCGAGACCGTGACCATCGTCGAGGGCGCGCATGAGATGACTCGGGTCGAGGGAACGGACATCTTTGAATGGCGTGGTGAGAGCGACGCGGTTCCGGCACGCTATCGGCTGATCTGGCGCGACAAGGACCACCGCGAGCACATCGGTCACGACCCCTACTGCTTCCCGCACCAACTGCCGGATTTCGATCTGCATCTGTTCGGCGAGGGCCGGCACTGGCATGCCTACCGCATGCTCGGGGCGCGTGTGCACGAGACCGAGGGTGTCGCGGGGGTGTTGTTCTCGGTGTGGGCACCGAATGCCACGCGCGTGAGCGTGGTGGGTGATTTCAACGGTTGGGACGGGCGCTGTCACCCGATGCGCGTGCATGGCAACGGCGTGTGGGAGCTGTTTATCCCCGACCTCGCCGACGGCGTGTTGTATAAGTTCGAGATCCGGGCCCGGGACGGCAGCATCTTATTGAAGTCAGACCCCTATGGTCGGCGTTTCGAGGTCCGGCCAAACACCGCGTCGATCGTCGAGCCCGCGAGCCGATTCCGCTGGACCGATGATCGATGGCGCATCGCGCGCGCCGCGCATGACTGGCTGCACAGCCCGATGTCGATCTACGAGGTGCACCTTGGGTCGTGGCAGCGCGGTCCGGAGGGCGAGATGCTCAACTACCGCGAGCTGGCCGAGCGGCTGGTCACGCATGTGCTCGACCTGGGTTTTACCCACATCGAGCTGATGCCCGTGACCGAGCATCCCTACGACCTGTCCTGGGGCTACCAGACCACCGGCTACTATGCCCCGACGAGTCGTTTCGGCAGTCCTGACGATTTTCGCTGGTTCATCGATCACTGCCATGCCAACGGCATCGGCGTGATCCTCGACTGGGTGCCGGCGCATTTTCCGAAAGACGCGCATGGGCTGGGCCGCTTCGATGGCACGGCGCTGTTCGAGCACGAGGACCCGCGTCTGGGCGAGCACCTCGACTGGTCGACGCTGATCTTCAACTTCGGCCGCAACGAGGTGAAGAATTTCCTGGTCTCCAGCGCGCTCTTCTGGCTCGAGGAGTTCCATCTTGACGGCCTGCGGGTCGACGCCGTCGCTTCGATGCTGTACCTGGACTATTCGCGCGAGGACTGGGTGCCGAACCGCTTCGGCGGGCGCGAGAACCTGGAGGCCATCGACTTTCTGCGCGAGCTCAACGAGATCACCCACGACCAAGTGCCCGGCGCGCTGATCATGGCGGAGGAATCGACCTCGTGGCCGCAGGTGACCAAGCCGACCTATGTCGGGGGGCTCGGCTTCGACCTGAAGTGGAACATGGGCTGGATGAACGACAGCCTGCGCTATATGCAGGACGAGCCGATCCATCGGCAGTACCACCAGGACGCGTTGACGTTCAGCATGCTCTACGCGTTCACCGAGAACTTCCTGCTGCCGTTCTCGCACGACGAGGTGACCCACGGCAAGCGCTCGCTGCTCTACCGCATGCCCGGCGACGAATGGCAACGCTTCGCGAACCTGCGCCTGCTCTATACCTACATGTACACGCATCCGGGCAAGAAGCTGCTGTTCATGGGCAGTGAGTTCGCTCAGGGCGAGGAATGGGACAGCACCGCCGTGCTGGACTGGTACGTGCAGGAATTTCCGTTCCACCAGGGCGTGGAGCGCCTGATCCGCGTCATTAACGCGCTCTATCAGATCGAGCCGCCGCTGCACCGCCTGGACTTCGATTGGCGAGGTTTCGAGTGGATCGACTGCCACGATGCGCAGAACTCGGTACTGGTGTATCAGCGCAAGAGCGACGATGGGAGCGATCCCCTCGTGGTGGCGCTGAACTTCACCCCGGTGCCCCGCCATGGTTACCGGATCGGTGTGCCCGTGGGCGGTGCCTACGAGGAGTTGTTCAACTCCGACGCGGTAGCGTTCGGCGGCAGTGGCGTTGGCAATGGCGCGCGGGAGCTTCAAACCGAGCCCGTCGCGTGGATGAATCACCCCAATTCGCTGGTAGTCAGTCTGCCACCCTTGGCCGGTATCCTGCTCAAGCCGCTGACGCCAGCGTCGGATGACACCGGTGTCGACGTATCGGAGACCGAGGTCATGGATGCGAACGGCCAGTGATGCAGGTCCGCACGGGCCCTTGCTCGACCACAAGCTGGCCCCCGCTCAAGAACAGAAGACCCTCCAGGACATGAGCCATGGCAAAAAAGCCGACCCCCCCCAAGAAGCCGCCGATGGAGCATACCGCCGCCGGTGTGAAGCCCAAGGCGCCTACCAGGCCCGCTGACGCCATCGCCGCGTCCGGCCCGGCGCCCGATGCGCCGTCCGGTACCGGGGATGGTGGTCCAGTCGAAGGGAAGGCGCCCGTGCAGCCCGCCACCGCCGCGCCCGCCCCGGCCGCGACGGCGAAGACCGCCCCAGCGCCGGAACCGACGGCGAAGGGCGCGCCTGCCCCGGCCGCGACGGCGAAGACCGCCCCAGCGCCGGAACCGACGGCGAAGGGCGCGCCGGCCCCGGTGGCGGCGAAGCCGGCCCCAGCGCCGGAACCGACGGCGAAGGGCGCGCCAGCCCCGGCAAATGCGTCGGACGGGGTCCCGGTCGAGGCCAGGGCGGACCTGCTGCCCGAGCCCGTCGAACCGGCTCCCCCGGGCGGTTCGATGGAAGGCCCGGAGCCGCGCCCCGTTTCAGGGTTGCAGCCGGAGCCGGAGCCGGAGCCGGCACCGGCACCCGCTGCCGAGCCTCCTCCGGAGCCCGCGCCGGTCCATGATCATCGTCCCCATCGCCCCAGTCTGTACATCGTCCACATTACCCCGGAAATGGCGCCGGTGGCCAAGGTCGGCGGATTGGCGGACGTGGTCTTCGGCCTCAGCCGCGAGCTGGCGATCCGCGGCAATCACGTCGAGATCATCCTGCCGAAGTACGACAACCTGCGTTACGACCACATCTTCGAGCTGCATGAGGTGTACCGCGATCTGTGGGTTCCCTGGTATGAGGGCGCGATTCACTGCACGGTCTTTTTCGGTTTCGTGCACGACCGCAAGTGCTTCTTCATCGAGCCGCATTCGAACGACAACTTCTTCAACCGCGGCGGCGTGTACGGCTTCCCCGATGACGTGTTGCGCTACGCGTTCTTTTCGCGCGCCGCGATGGAATTCATGTGGAAGGCCGGCAAGCATCCGGACATCATCCATTGCCATGACTGGCAGACCGCGCTGGTGCCCGTATTTCTGTACGAGCTCTATCAGCCGCTCGGCATGACCCATCCGCGCGCCTGTCTCACCATCCACAACTTCAAGCACCAGGGGGTCACCGGGCCGGAGTTGTTGCGGGCCACCGGGCTGAACCGGCCCGAGCGTTTCATGGACTGGAACCGGATGCAGGACAACCACCACCGCAATGCGCTGAACCTGCTCAAGGGTGGCATCGTCTATTCCAACTTTGTCACCACCGTTTCGCCGCGCTATGCCTTCGAGACCAAGGACCAGGGCCAGGGTTTCGGTCTGGAGCCTACGCTGCATACCCATCACATGAAATACGGTGGCGTGGTCAACGGCATCGACTACGATGTCTGGAACCCCGAGGTGGACCGGCAGATCCCGGTGCGTTTCGGCGTCGACAACATCGATGCCAAGTACGAGAACAAGCGCGCCCTGCGTCATCGGTTGATGTTGGCCGACAACGAGAAGCCGATTGTCGCGTTCATCGGCCGGCTCGATCCCCAGAAGGGCCTCGAGCTGGTGCGGCATGCGATCTTCTATGCGCTGGAGCACGGTGCGCAGTTCGTGCTGCTGGGCTCGAGCCCCGATCAGGCGATCAATAACGACTTCTGGGGCCTGAAGCGCATGCTCAACGACAGCCCGGACTGCCATCTCGAGATTGGCTTCGACGACGACCTGGCCCATCTGATCTATGCCGGTGCCGACATGATGCTGGTGCCCAGCCAGTTCGAGCCCTGCGGCCTGACACAGCTGATCTCGCTGCGTTATGGCACCATCCCGGTGGTGCGGGTGGTCGGCGGGCTCGCCGACACGGTGTTCGACAAGGACCACTCCACCCGCCCGTTGCATGAGCGCAACGGTTATAGTTTCGCCAACTACGATGGGGTCGGGCTGGAGTCCGCGCTGGGTCGGGCCATCGCCTGCTATTACAACCACCCGGATCACTTCCGTGAGCTGATGAAAAACGCGATGCGCTCCGATTACTCGTGGAATCGGCCTGGCGAGGACTACCTGAACATCTACGATTTCATCCGGGACCGATGATCGGAGGACCGAGATGCTGATGGACTGGAGCACCGGGGGCCTATCGCGCCGGTGTTCTGTCCAATCGTTGTGATGATGCCGCGCCGGCCGTGGCCCCAGAGTCAAGGACCCAATGTTGAAGATCTACAACCTGTTTCCCCTGCTTGCCGGCCCTTTCGATGCCTGGGAACCCCACCTGGAGCGTGCCGCGGGCATGGGCTTCGACTGGGTCTTCGTGAACCCCATTCAACGGCTGGGGCGCTCTGGCAGCCTCTATTCCATCGCCGATTACTTTGCGATCAACCCGGTGCTGCTACAGCCGCGCTCCAGGCTCGATCCCGACGATCAGGTTCGGGCGATGGCCGAGACGGCCGAAGGGCAGGGCCTGTCGCTGATGATCGATCTGGTGATCAATCACTGCGCCGAGGACAGCGCGCTGGTGAGCACGCACCCGGAGTGGTTCGTCCGCGAGCGCGGCCGTGTGGCCCACCCATTCTGCATCGAGGACAACGGCAACAAGGTCGTCTGGCGCGATCTGGCCCAGTTCGACCACCGCCGCGCCCTGCAGCGACCCGACGCGCCGGACGGACTGCTGGCCTATTGCGTGCGCATGGTCGAGCACCTGGTCGGGCTCGGTTTTCGCGGGTTCCGCTGCGACGCGGCCTATCAGATCCCGAGCGAGCTCTGGCGCCTGCTCATCGAGCGCGTGCGTGCCCGCCACCCGGAGACCCGCTTCATTGCCGAGACCCTGGGCTGCACGCCCGCGCAGACCCGTGAGACCGCCGCGGCGGGCTTCGATGCAATCTTCAACAGCGCAAAATGGTGGGACTTCCACGGCAACTGGCTGCTGGAGCAGTACGAGCTGACGCGTCAGATCGCACCCTCGATCAGCTTTCCCGAGAGCCACGATACCCGGCGTCTGTTCGATGAGTTCGAGGGCAACGTCGACGCGCTGCGTCAGCATTACCTGTTCACGGCGCTGTTTGCCAGCGGCGTGATGATCCCGATGGGCTTCGAGTATGGGTTTCGCAAGCGTCTCGACGTCGTGGACACGACACCGGGCGACTGGGAGGCGCCAAACGCGGACATCACCGATTTCATCACCCAGGTCAACGCCATCAAGGAACAGGTTCCGACCCTGGCCGGGGAGGGCCGCATCGAGCGGCTGGATCACCCGGATCCCGCCATCCTCGTACTGCGCAAGCACGCGATCAACGGCCCCGGCGAGGCGCTGCTGGTGTTGAACAAGGATCCCTGGACCCGCCAGCGTTTCTATGTGGATGACCTGCGCAACCTGATCCAGGCCCCGCAACCGCTGCGCGACCTGTCCCCGGACTGGCCCATGGAGCAGCTGCCGGCCCCGTTCGAATTCTGGCTCGGCCCGGGCATGGCGCGCGTGTTGGTGGCCGACGGCTAAGGACCTGGCACATTGGCGCCGGGCTTGGGTAGCCGCCGTCGCGTTGGGCTCGAAGGCCGATGTCTGCTGCCTGGGGCAGGCGACGCTCGCCGATCCCCTGCCGCGCCAGGCATGCGCCGTGCGCGACACCCGGCCTCCGCCACCCGAGACGGCCCCGCTGGGTCAAGGTTGAAGACCGGCCACGGGCTCGTCCGATGAACCCCCTCGATCTCTTCAACGCGTTGATTGCATCCGTGGCTTGGCCGACGCTGCGGCTGGTGCTGCATGTCGCGTTCTTCCTGATCATGCTCTACATCCTCAAGCGGATGTTCGACCTGCGGGCCTCCACGGCGCTGCGGCATCTCAGGCGCAAGACCCGGGCGTTGCCCGTGTCGATGCTGATCCTGTCGCTGCTGTTCGTCTCGGTGTTGGCGTATCAGGCGAGCTGGCAGTTGATGGGCATGACGCGGCCACGGTTCGTCGGGTTCATGCAGACCTACGACCGGCGTCAATTCAACCCCGCGCATGGGATCCGGCGTGGGCGGATCCTCGATCACCGCGGGGAGGTGCTGGCCTACAGCCTCCAGCAGCAGGGGCAGGTGCGCCGCATCTATCCCTACGGCCCGGCATTTGCCCATGTGGTCGGCTACAGCGACGCGAAGTTCGGCGCCTCGGGTATGGAGGCGGCAGCCAATGCCCACCTGAACGGCAGCACACCGGCCGACCTGAAGGCCTGGGGCACCCTGGGCCGGCAGGTGCTCACGCGCGACAAGACCCCGATGGGGCAGGACCTGATGCTCACGTTGGACGCGGAGCTGCAACTCATGGCCGTGCAGCGGCTCGGCGACCGGCGCGGCGCCGTTGTGATGATCCGCCCCGGGGACGGTGCGATTCGCGTGCTCGCGAGCACCCCGGGTTACGATCCAAACGCGATCGGTCCCGCCCTGTTCCAGGGCGGCGACCCGGCCGCCCCGCTACTCAACCGCGCCACCCAGGGGCTGTATCCGCCTGGCTCGACGTTCAAGGTCGTGCTGGCCGCGGAGGCGCTGAACGCTGGTTTCCGGGGCAGCCTGCCCTGCCCGGCGGACGGCTTCACGACCTCGCCGCGCTATCCGAAGATCCGCGATCACGAATACTACAGCGCGCGGGCTGGTGCCCGACCCTGGCGTGGTCATGGCGAGCTGGACCTGGCCGCGGCGCTGGCGCAGTCGTCGAACGTGTTTTTTGCCCAACTCGGGGTCCGTTATGGGCAGGATGCCTTTGCCGCGAACGCCGAGCGCTTCTATTTCAACCGCGAGATCCCGCTGCACGAGGGGCCGTACGGTGCACAGACCATGCAGACAGGGAGGATCCCGCGCATTGCGAAATCCGATCAGTATGGCTTGGCGCAGGCCTCCATCGGCCAGGGGCGCGTGCTGGTGACCCCGGCGCAGATGGCATTGGTTGCCGCCGCGGTGGCCAATCGCGGGCTGGCGGTGCGGCCGCGTCTGGTGCTCGCCGATGCGCCGGTCGCGCTGGCGCGCTTCATGCCAGCGGCGAGCGCCGAGCGCCTGGCCGCGATGATGCGCCGTGTCGTCACGCAGGGTACCGGCCGTGGTGTCGACGTGCCGGGTCTGTCGATCGCCGGCAAGACCGGAACCGCGCAGAACCCCAACGGGGACTCTCACAGTTGGTTCATCGGCTTTGCACCGGCCTCGACGTCGCGCCGCCATGCCGGCCTGGCCGTGGCCGTGCTGGTGGAGCAGGGTGGATACGGCTCGGCCGCGGCGGCGCCGATCGCACGCGACCTGCTGCTTCGTGCCAACGAGCTGGGAATGCTGCGTTGAGGCCGGCCCCATGAGTCGAGCCGTTGCAGGCGCGGGTCTGTCCGCCAGCTGGGCCCTTCGCCGCCCCGAGCGGCAGCTGTTGCTGTGGAGCCTGTTCTGCATGACGCTCGGTTTCGTGCTGAGCTTTGGCGCCGGGCGCAGCGTGCAACGTCTGGTGACCCTGACAGACCTGCTGCCGTTGGGAGTCTACGCGCTGGGTCTACTCTGTGTGCATGTCGTGTTGGTCCTGTTGCGTTTCCGCGGCGACCAGATCCTGCTTGGTGCGGTCGCGTTCCTGTCCGGGCTCGGGATGCTGGTGCAGCATCGCATGGGCACCTTCGAGAGCGCCGACGGCTCGCTCGTGCCCTTCCTGGTGTTTCCCGCGGGGATGCTGCTGATGCTGACGATCTGTGTCGCCGGTATGCGGGGGCGCTATAACCTGCTCGCCCGTGGCGTCTGGGTCTGGGCCCTGCTGTCGCTGGTGTTGGTCGTCGCGCTGCTGGCCACGGGACAGCGGTTCCGCGGCGCCGTCTATGGGGCCGGATTCATCACGCCGACGGAGTTGCTCAAGCTCACGGTGGTGCTGTTTCTGGCCGCGTTTATCGATGCGCGCGCGCGGGCGCTGGCCGATTGGAGTCGGCTCGTGCTGCCACCGCTGCGCTCCCTGCTGCCATTGCTCGGTTTCTGGCTCGCGTTGTCGGGCCTGCTGCTGGTGCAGCGTGACCTGGGTATGTTCGTGATCCTCTGCGTGCCGTTGTTACTGCTGCTCTACCTGGGTACCGGACGGGCTGGCTACCTGATCTACGGGGTGGTTCTGGCCGGCGTGCTGGGCGCGCTGGTGCTGACACTGTTTGCCCACGGCCAACGGCGCATCGAGGCCTGGCTCGATCCGTTTCAGGACCCGACCGGCGCCAGCTGGCAGATCCTGCAGGGCCTGACCGGCCTGTTTTCCGGCGGACTCTGGGGCGAGGGTTTCGGCGAGGGGAACCCCGAGTACACCCCCATCGCGGCGTCCGACTTCGTCTACTCGGTCATTGGTGAGGAGCTCGGCTTCGTCGGATCGGCGCTGGTGTTGGTGTTCTTTGTGGTCCTGTTTCAGCGCGGCCTGGCCATCGCGTTTCGGACCCGCTCGCGGTTTGGACTGCTGCTTGGTGCCGGGCTGACCAGCGTCGTCGCGGCGCAGACCTTTCTGAACATCGGCGGGGTGATCAAGCTGATCCCGTTGACGGGCATTACGCTGCCCTTCGTCAGTCACGGTGGGAGCAGTCTGCTGACGGCGTTTGCGAGCGTGGGGCTGATCCTGGCCATCTCCGACGGCGAGCCGAGCGGTGGCGGCCGCGGGAGGGCGGCCCCCGGGGCCCGGGGGGCGGGGCGGCGGCGTAAGCCATCTGCCACTCAGCGACGTGGCGGGACGCCGGGTCCTGCCGGCGCTTCGAGCACGCCGTAGCGCTGAAACTGCTCGAGCAGCGCGCGGGAGGTGTCCGCGATCCGGCCCGGTGCCGGGGTGGGAGCTGGCAGACGCGTGCCGCCATTGTGTCGGAGCCGGCCTTCGCGCAGGTCCCGGGTGATCCGCCCGATCAGCTCCTCGACCGATCTGGAGCCGTCCAGATAGCCGATCAGCCGGGCGGCGATGTCGTCGATGCCCAGATTGTCATGATCGATACTGGTGACATGGGTCTGTCCGCTGGCCGCCTGGACACGTGCCAGATGGCTGGCAACGGGGCGTTCGGCGATGCCGCCCCTGATCTCGCGCGGATGCACTCGGGCGCGCAGGACGCCCCGGGCGAAGAGTCCAAACAGCTCTGCCAGCAGTTCGTCCAGCTCGCCCTCGCGTCGGGCGCCGGCGCGTGCCACGCGGGCTTGCGCGTGCGGCAGCAGCGGCGCCAGCGCCAGCGCGTCGGGGTAACGCGAGGCCAGCTCGGCAAGCAACGCCTTGGTCAACGGGTGGCGGACCTCGACGCTGTCCCCATCCGGGCGGCGGAACCGGACGGGGTCATCGTGGTGCAGGTCCAGTCGAGAGGGTGGCTGCAGATCCGCGCTGAAGCACAGGACAGCGAAGCGCGCCAGTGCGATCTGCTCCTCGCAGTCGGCATCGTCACGGATCAGCAGGCTTTGGCGGAAGTTGCGTGCGGCGATGAAATCCAGCCACTGCTCGACGTCGGCGCCATCGCTGAGGTCGGCCAGCGCGGTCTCGACGGCCTCGCCGTAACCGGACGGAAACGACCGCTCCAGGTCGGCATCACAGAGATAGCGCAGGCCCCGTGACTGGATATCGGTCAGGAAGTCGCGAAACAGGAATGCCTGATTGTGCTCGCCGAGATATTCGAAGTAGAGGTAGCTCGGTGGCAGGCGATGCAGCGTATCGATCTCCGCGCGCAGGTATTGCGCGCTCAGCCCGGGAAGGTCCGCGAGCGCGGTGGTGAGCCGTTGCAGTGCCGTCTGGGCCGCCGCGAGCCGTGCGTTCGGGGACCGTGCATCGCGGCAGGCGTCGCGCAGGACATCAAGGAGCATCCCGCGCATGCGCCAGCCCGGCAGTGTGTTGAAGCTGACGTAAAACAGTCCATTGGGCGCCAGCAGCCGGCGGGCCAGTACGAGCATGCGCTCACGCACCGCTTGCGGTACCCAGGAGTAGACGCCGTGCGCGATGATGTAGTCGACCTCCCCGATCCGCTCGTCAAGGTCGAGGATGTTCGCTGATCGCAACGCGATGTTTCCCAGCCCCAGGGTGCGACAGCGCGCTTGACCGGCGGCGATCTGTGGTGCCGACAGGTCCACGCCGACGAAGCGTGAGCCGGGCAGTCCGTAGGCCATCGGGATGAGGTTGCCGGCGCTGGCGCAGCCCAGCTCGAGTACCTGGCAGGCCGCCGGGTCGGCCGCCCGCAGGCCCATGAGCCGGCCGAGCGCGGCCAAATGGTCGGGATGCGTCCGTGGCAGACAACGGCTGTCGTAGAAGAGCTCATCGTAGGCATCCATCGTGGTTCTCGGTTGACGCGGTCTTTTGGAATCGCCGGGGACGGTTAACCCCGGAAACGGCAGTCGACCGCCGTGGGCGTGACGCGAGCGACTGTTTCAATTGCGCTAACCGGGTTGCCGCCGGCCCGGCTCATGGGGGAAGGGCGCCATGATCACCAGGGTGCGCACCGCGCGACGCCCGGCCGCGTTACAACTCGTTGGGATCAAGTGACTCTTTCGCCCCATTGAGCCCTTTCAGACACCGCGCGCCAGCCACCCGGGGGGCGTCCACCCGCCGTTCCCAGGTCAACGGGCGCGGCGTCAGGACGATGCCGGGACCTGTCGGCGGATCGCCTCGAGCAGCGCGGCCGAGCCGGCGCTCTTGGTCACGTAGGCCGATGCGCCGGCGTTCAGCATGGCCTCGGCGCGCTCGGCCTCGCGGTAGATCGACAGCGCGATGACCCGTACCGCCGGCCAACGCGCCTTGATACGGCGGGTCGCCTCGAGACCGTCCATGACCGGCATCGAGTGATCCATCAGCACGATCCCGGGGTTCAAACGCTCGACCTGCTCGATGGCCTCGCGACCGTTGGATGCCTCACCCACGACCTGTAGGTCCGGCTCATCCTCCAGCACCGCCGACATGCCCTGTCGCATCATCGGATGGTCATCGACCAGCAGGATGCGGGTCCTTGGGTGTACCTCGGGCGGGAGGGACTGCGCACGTGGGATCGACGGCGCGAGGGACACCGCCGAGTCGGGCAGGGGCGGGACACCGGTCTCGGTCTCGGGTGGGGCGATCAGCGTCAGACGCAGGCCCTTCCCGGGTTCGCTCTCGATCCTGAATTCGCCACCGAGCGCATGCAGACGCTCGCGCATCGTCAGGAGTCCGAAACCGAGCCCCTGACCGCCTCCTTTCAGCAACTCGGCGGTGTCGGCACCGGCGCCCTGGTCCTCGATGATGACGCGGATGCGGCCATCTTCTTGGCGTTCGAGCCCGATCTCGGCCTTGGTGCACCGCGCATGCTTGACGACGTTGAACAGCGCCTCGCGGACCGATTCAAACAGCACGCTGCGTACATCGGCTCGCCGCGGCGATGCGTCGTGATCGAGCCGTGCCTCGACGATGAGCCCGTGCTGGTCCTCGACTCTGCGCGCGAGCCAGTCGAGCGCGTCGCCCAGCCCCCCCTCGTGGAGGATGGGCGGGCTCAGGTCGGCGACCAGGGTACGCGCGGCGGTGATGGCCTCGCGCAGCAGATCCTCGACGACCTCGAGTGCCTCCTGGGCCTTGGCATCTGGCAAACGACCGCCGGAGCGACTACTCACCCGCTCGACGCCGAGCACCGCCCCGACGAGCAGCTGCTGGAGATGATCGTGCAGCACCTGCGCCAGGCGCTCGCGCTCGCGCTGTTCGGCGAGGGTCAGCTGGGAGGTCAGCATCTCGAGCTGTGCGGTTCGCCGCTCCAACTCCCGATGGGACGCGTGGAGGGCATCTTCGGCCTGCTTGCGCTCGGTGATGTCGACGTTGGCACCGACGATGCCGGCGAACCTCCCATCGGGCTCGGAGAAGGGCCGGACAAAGGACTCGACCCAGCGCCACTGTCCATCGGATCGGCGCATCCGACAATGGGCCGAGAAAGGCGTGTGGGTGCGCAGGTGGGCATCGAAGGACTCGACATAGGCGTCGCGGTCTCGTGGATGGATCTGGGCGTGCCAGCCCTGCTCGGTCAGATCGGCCTCCGACAGGCCGAAGTAGGTCCGATAGGTCTTGTTGACGAAGGTCTTGGAGATGGTCCAGTCCTTCACCCAGATGCCAATTGGCAGCTCATCGGCCATGATGCGAAAGCGCCGCTCACTCTCGCGCAGGGCGGCCTCCGCCTCGCGCGCGGCCTGGGCCTGCCGGCGCAGCGTGATGTCCTCGTAGACGATGACCGCGCCAAGGTCCGCGACCGGCAGCGGCGCGATGGTCACGCCGAGCCAGCGCACCTCGTTGTTTGGCAGCGTGATGCGGGTCTCGCGGTCGCGGATGACGGTGTCTTGGAGCCACGAGGGGCTTGGCACGCCAGCGTCCCCGGGTCGCGAAGGCCCCTCCAGACCAAGCAGACTCGACCAGGGCCGCGCGTCGAGGCCCTGTCGCAGCTGCGTGTCCCGGTCGAGTCCGAGCAGTGGCTCCGATGCCTGGTTGGTCTCGATGAGGCGGCCCGCACGGTCGATGACGGTCACCCCAAGCGGGAAGGCCTCGAAGAGGGTACGAAACTTGACCAGGGCCACGTGCAGGGCGCGCTTCGTACGCAGACGCTCGGTGATGTCCAGGGAGATGCTGCAAAAACCGGTGGGCTTGCCGTCGCCGTCGAAGATCGGGAACTGGTTGGTCAGCAGGGTGAGGGTGCCGGCCCTGGTCTCGAGCTCCTGTTCAAGTGTTTGTGGCGTCAGCGATGACAGAATCGCCTGGTCGCTGGCCATGATCAGCTCGGCGGTTGACGGCGGCAGCACCTGGTCAGGGGTCTTGCCGACGATCTGCTCGTTCTGGATGCCGAGCAGGGCCTCGCCGTGCCGGTTGATCGAGCGGTAACGGCCGTGAAGATCCTTTGTGGCAATCACCGCCGGTGCGTGGTCGAACAGGCTCTGGAGTTGGGCCTCGCGGTCGCGCAGCCGCCGGATCAACCGCCCCGTCCCGAGCCAGGCCACGCCGATGCCGCAGAGCATGATCGCGCTGCCCCACCACAAGGTATTGCGGAAGCGGCCAACCGTGAGCTCGATGCAGTTGGGAGTCCCATAGAAGGTGGCGATACCGATGAGTTGCTGCTCCAGCGGATGATAGAGCGGGATGGTGAAGACAAAGCACTCGGGGCAGGCGTCGACGCCACGGGCGATGTCCAGCCCGCCAGTCGCGCGCTCGAGCGGATCATCGTGGATCCTCAGAGTGATCCGCTGCATGTAGTTCAGGCCGGTGCCTGGGTCGCGCAGCAGCAGCATCCGATCCAGGTCCGTTTCCAGGCCGCGGCGCAGTCGCGCCGGCGGACTCGAGCCGATCCGTTGCTCGAGGCTGTTGGCCTGGGCCTGCGCCAGAACACGCAGGTCGCTCCTGGCATCGGAGCGCAGCGCGGGTTCCAACACCAGCATCCAATACGCCGCGATCCCCGCGGTGATCAAGGCACCCAGCAGCGCGAAGATCAGCGCCAGATTACGTTCCAGCTTCAGCGGCGCTCGGAGGGAGGGTGTCTGACTCGACTCAATCATAGGGACGGGCCACTTGCAGGAAAAAGCGCTTGAATTGGATCCCCGCGCGTTTCGCCTGGGGGAGATTGACATAGGGCAGGATGCGGTCGGAGACGTAGATTCCGGCCACCGCTCCTGCTTCCACGTCGCCGGCGAAGGGTGAGAAGACGAGGGTCTGGTGCTCCTGAGACCACGCACGCAGGCGCTGGGGCGGTGTGCCGACATTGGCCACGAAGATTCCGCCGAGCGGCTCCTGCGACCACGGGTGGAGTGCGAGGGCTTCGCTGGTCAGGATCGTCACCTGCAATGGCAGACCACGAATCGCTCCGATTGCCCTGAGGTCGGCGGCGGCCTCGCGCGCGCTGCCAGGATCGCCGTCAAAGACCACCACGACCCGGAGCTTGCCGTCCGGGGCGCACCGGGCCTCCAGGGATTCGATCGCGCCGAGGGTCGCGGCGAAGATATTGAGACCCACCCGGAAGCGTTGGGCATCCTCGGGCCAGAGCGGCTCGCCATGCGAAGTTCCGAGTTGCAGAACGAGCCAGACGCAGGCGGCCAGCAGCGCCGAGCGGGTGATCGCGCCGCCGTCTAACCGGCGCGGCTCAGCCAGCAGCACAAGTGGCGTCCTGGTGGGGAAAGATGACCTGCTCCCTGCGGCACATCGGTGACGCTCAGCGGCGTCTCAGAGGCGTGCCACCGCGCCGCGGCAGCCGGGGTGTCGGGGGGCTGGGAACGACTCGGCGAGAAATTGGGCGCAAGGCGTCAGAAGGGGGGCCATGGCATGCCGAATGTCGTACCTCGGAGTAGAATGAGTCGGGCGAAGGGTACCACAGCCGAACGAGGCCTTTGGAGTGGTCCCGGGGCCGATCTGGCCGGATCGTGAACCGAGCGTCGGTGATTTGCCGTGTTTTCGGGTACCGGGCAGACGATTTGCCCGGGCGGCGCAGAGAAGAACCGGGAACCGTGGCAGGCCCCTCGGCCGGGGACATATGCTGATCCGGTCGCCTCCCGCGGCTGCCATGGTCGGACCAGGCCACGAATCGCGCGGGCCCCGATAGCCGGTCGACCACCCGAGCGGCCAGGCAAGGCCGGCCTCGTTTGCCGGGAGGATGTGCTTTCCGGGATCGATCAAGGTGCGCCATGTCCTTATTCAGTTTGGCCGAGACGGGCTTTCACCCATGCGCGTTGCATTGAAGGTCGACGTCGATACCCTGCGCGGCACCCTGGAAGGCGTGCCCAACCTGCTGCGTTTACTGGAGCGGCATCGAGTGTTGGCCACCTTTCTGTTCAGTCTTGGACCGGACCACACCGGGCGCGCGTTGCGGCGCGTCTTTCGCCCCGGGTTTCTCGCCAAGGTCCGCCGCACCTCGGTGGCCAGTCACTATGGTCTTCGTACCCTGCTCTATGGCACGTTGCTCCCCGGACCGGATATCGGCCGGCGCGGCGCCGCGGTGATGCGAGTAGTCGCCGCGGCTGGACATGAGGTCGGCATCCATTGCTACGACCACATCAAATGGCAGGACCTCGTCACCCGTCGCGACGAGGACTGGACCGCGCGCGAGCTGGCACGCGCGGCGGACGCCTTCGCGCGGGTGTTCGGCCGCCCGGCACGGGTACACGGCGCCGCCGGTTGGCAGATCAACCCCCATGTGCCGCGGCTGGAACAGGCCATGGGGCTGGACTATGCCAGCGACTGCCGGGGCCGTGCGCCGTTCTATCCGCTGCTCGGTGGTGTGCGTTCGCACTGCCCGCAGATCCCGACGACCTTGCCGACCCTGGACGAGTTGCTCGGGTGCAACGGCATTTGCGAGGCCGATGTGCACGAGTCCGTCATGCGGGCCTGCTCGGATGCGCCCGAAACCGGTCATGTCTACACGCTGCACGCGGAGTTGGAGGGCATGCAACTGCAGCCGGTCATGGAACGGCTGTTGAGCTCTTGGCGCGAGCGCGGCGATCGGGTGGGCCCAATGCGCGACACATACGCGGCGCTCGATCTGGCAAGACTTCCTGTTGCGTGCATCGAGCAGGGCGAGATCCCCGGGCGGAGCGGGCGGGTGGCGAGGCAGGGTCTGGAGCGATGTGCCTGAGCTCATGCCTTGCGTTGCGGCATCAGCCAGCCGCCAAGCACGATCAGTGCGATCCCAACCAACGAGATCCAGTACCAGCCCCGGATGTGGGTCGGGCCGTATTGGTACACGCTGCCGGCGCTGATCATGAGTCCATCGTCCGTGGGTACGATCCAGCTGATCCCGTAGCGGGGCTCTCCCGCGGGGGCGTCTGCGGCGATCAGGCTGCCTTCGGTGGCGAGGCCGGCCCCCTGCTCAGTAAAGTCCAGCGCGAACAGGCCGCGATCCGTGCCTATCCACAGGCGTTGGGTGCCGGGCTCACCGTGTGGGGCGGGATAGAGCGACAGAATGCGCTGATCGGCGAGCACGCTGTGCAGCGCGTGCCAATGCTCCCCCGGTTCGCTCTGCCAGTAGATGCCGCGACTGGTGCCAGCGAGCAGGATGCCACCGCTGGTGTCGGCGAAGCAGAACAGGTTCGTGCCCTCGGGCAGGCCGTCACTGTTTGCCTGCCAGGCGCGGGACATGTCCTCCAGGGTTGTGGAATAGGCGCCGCCGTCGACGGTGCCGGCATGCAGATAGCGCTGATCGCCACGCACCTGTTGATGCAGCGAGTAGACGTTGACGGGTGGCCCGGGCTGGTCCCAGCCCGTGCCGGTCTGGATCTGGACGCCGTTGTCGGTGCCGACCAGCAGGCCCCTCTCGGTCTGCAGCAGGCTGGTGACGCGACCCTTGAGCGGCGGGGATGCCGCCGGCGGGTTCTTCAGTCCGGAGGCGGTGCCGAACGGATTGCTGTCGGGGTCACCGATCAGGGCGGTGATGGGCTGGTCGTCGCTATCGACCCGATCCGGTTCCCAGAGTCCATCGCGGAAGCGCCAGACCTCACCGGCCTGGGTGCCGGCGAGTACGCTCGCGTCGGAGCCGAGGGCGAGGTCTGTTACATGCCCCTCGTCGGGTAGATCGATTCGTACCAGGCGATCGCCGCCGGGCAGAAGGGGGCCGGCGATCGCGAGGATCAGGCCGAGGATCGAGAGTGTCGCGGAGAGGGTGCGTCGTGTCTTCATCGGTGCGTTGACGTATGTCTGGGTCCAGTAGGCAGAACGAGGTGACAGTGTAGCGGCAGCCGTAGGGAAAGTGATGGTAGTCGGCCAGCGCCGATGCGGCGCCCCCCGGCGCGCGCTCTGCGCGTGGGGAATTGGTCCCTCCATCCTCATGGGACGCACGCCCCAGACGATGGCCCGGCTTGCCGGTTGTCCATTGGTTTTCGCCGAACCGCAATGCTACCCTCGACAACTCGTCGACAGGACCTGATCCATCATCCCCATTGCGTCCCATGCCCATTCGCTTTCATCCCTGCTTCACCGATGTCGGCCGCGCGATGCACCGTGGCGCGCGGCTTGGCCTCCGTGTCGATCCGGAGCTCGCCCGCGTGGGGCTCGACCGGCACGGCGCCAACGGCCGGGGATCCTGGGCCGCACCTGTATCGCGTGGCCGGACCGCATCACCCCACCGGGGGGAGCGGCGATGAACGACGAACGCTGGACCAGGCTGTGCGAGCGGCTCGAGGAGATCGGCCCGGTCGCGGTCGCCTTCTCCGGTGGTGTCGACAGTAGCCTCCTGCTGGCCGCGGCACACGACGCGCTCGGCGAGCAGGCCGTGGCGCTCACGCTGGTCACACCGCAGATGGCGTCATGGGAAACACGCGAGGCCCAGAGACTGGCCGATCGCCTCGGTGTGCGCCAGCGCCTGGTTGCGATGCCGCTGCTCGAGCGCCTGCGCGACAATCCCCCGGATCGTTGCTATCTGTGCAAACAGGCCCTGTTCATGCGCCTGCGCGCGCTGGCGGACGCCGAGCACCTTGGACAGGTGGTCGATGGGACCAATTACGACGACCTTGGTGATGATCGGCCCGGACTCCGGGCGCTGCGTGAGCTTGGCATTCGCAGCCCGCTGGCGGAGTGTCGTCTCACGAAGGCCGATCTGCGCGCACTCTCTCGTGAACGCGGGCTCCCGACCTGGGACAAATCCGCCTATGCCTGCCTGCTGACCCGGTTACCCCACAACACGTTGGTCGACGAGTCGGTGCTGCAGGGCATTGAAGCGGCCGAGCGCTGGCTGATCGAGCGCGGCTATCGCGACGTGCGGGTGCGTTGTCACGGCACACTCGCGCGCATCGAGATCGATCGGTCACAGGGTGCGCGGCTGCTCGACGTGGCGCAGGAGGTTGTCGATGCGCTGCGCGCCCTCGGCTTCGAGGAGGTCGCCCTCGACTTATGTGGCTACCGTGCCGGCACGATGGACCCGCCGCGCACATAGGCAAAGCTCGATCCCATCGCGTCTGATTGCCGTGGCCAGTGCTCTGGCCGGACCCGGTTGTTGGTCTGAGCCCCCCGGTTCTTGAGACACCGGCCGTAGCATCCGTCTGCCCAGCCGCACGACGTTCGTCGCGCGGTCCCGACCCATCAGTTGGTGCGCCATCCGTGTGTAAGGCGCAACCAACCCTCCAAACCGATCTGCGGCGCGTGCGGTCCGATGCCGCAGGGGTAGTGATCGTGCATTGACCTCGGAGATGCCTGCAACGGGAAGGGCTGATTTCCCCCTGTTCTGCGCCCGGACCTTCGTCAGCCGCGATCCCGGCGCCTGCGCGGGGCCATCCTTTTCGACCGCCGCGTCGGTCCACCAGCCACGGACTCGCCGCTACCCCGGACCCCCGCTGTCCGCGCCCAAGCTGGACCTGCCGGCAGTGCATCGCTGGCCATCCCCGGGTCGGGCCGCCGCCGGTCCGAAAAACTTCGGAAAAAGGTCGGAAATTGGTCTGAAGTTTTGCTTCGGTCGCGACTAGCCTATTAACAGGCGCGGATGCCGAGCATCGGGCGCAACGGAGGCACGGAACCGAATCCTTGTGAGACCTGAGCCTGGATCGTAGGCAGTTTCACGTTCACCGCAAAAGGAGAAAGCACATGAAACAACTTGCAGCAGCCCTCGTGGCGACCTTGTTCGCCTCCGCTGTCGGCGCTGCCGACATCTATCAGGGGTTCGCTAAGGGCAACCCGGATCTACGCCCCCAGGCTAACCCGGTTGCTGGCACCACGGCAATTCAGCCAAGCGTCGGCGACAGCGTTGATCGGTACCAGGGTTGGGCCGACGGGAATGGGGACCTGTTCAAACGCTTCGACGCCAGCGTCACGGATCATCAGCCGCCGAAGATCTACACCGGTCTGAGCGGTAACCCGGATCTTTGATCTCGGTCGGTTGGTGGGGGCCGGGGCGTGGTGCCCCGGTCCGCGCGGCGCAGGTCCACTTCCAACGCAGAAATCACCTTCCAACGCAGAAATCACCGCGAGGCGCGGCCGCGCCCCGGGGGAACCCGCGCGTGCGGAGTTGCTCCTATACTTTACTGAAACGCTGCTTCATTTGCCGTGCGGACATGTCATCCGCCTGCACTTCGCGAGTCGCGCCTGCTGAAGTGCTCGAGAATGCCGGGCCATCCGTGGCCCGAACGGGAAACGCCCTCGATCAGCTTTTCCCGAGGCACCTGCACAGACAGATACAAAAGCGACCCATGCCAATACACGCGGGGAATGGCTCATGTTGAACTTTGCGCTTGCTCGTCAGGCTTCGGCGGTCTTCGGTGTGCTGCTGTACAGCGCGGCCATGGGGGAGGAGCAGGCGACCGAGGCGGACACGGTCCCCGCCGTGCCGCCCGACGCGATCGTCGACGACGCGCTCAGGCAGATCCGGGACGATCTCGCCCCCCTGATCATCGGTGCACAGGCGCGCTTCCAGATCCCGGGCATCAGCCTGGTACTGGTGCGACGAGACCGTGTCGTCTGGGCGGAGGGCTTTGGCTACGCCGACGTGGAGCATGGCGAGCGTGCGAATGCGCTCACGATCTATCGTGCTGGTTCCCTCGCCAAACCCATGACCGCGATCGCGGTCATGCAACTGGCCGAAGAGGGTGATGTCGACATCGATCAGCCGCTCAATGCCTATCTACCCGAATTTGCTATTCGCAGTCGCTTCGACACGACCGCCGAGCCCATTACCGTGCGCAGCGTGCTCAGTCATCATTCGGGGCTGCCGACGGATCTGAATAAGGGCATGTGGACCGAGATGCCATTTTCCCAGGTGGCGGCGCGGCTGCAGGAGGAGTACACCGCCTTCCCTCCGAACCTGGTGTTCTCCTATTCGAATATCGGGTACACGCTGCTCGGACACATGGTTCAGGCGGTTTCGGGAGTCCCGTATCCTGACTATATGGACCGGGAGCTGTTCCGCCCGTTGGGTATGTCGCACAGCAGCATGGGTGAGCGCCCCGGGATGGAGTCCTTTCTGGCCACGGGTTACCGGGACGGGGCGCCTTTCGAGCCGATTCCCATCCGCGATATTCCCGCCGACGGCCTGTACACCTCGGCCGCCGACCTTGGCCTGTTCATGCGCGCGCTGCTCCATGGGGGGATGCTGAACGGACAGCGGCTGCTCCAGAAGGCGAGCGTGGAGGAGATCTTCGAGCCACAGAACTTGAATATTCCGCTGGACCTGGACATCGTCAACGGACTCGGCTGGTTTGTGGAGGACGGGACCATTCCAGGGGGCGGCAGGGTCCTACGACACGGCGGCACGACCCTGGTCTTTGGTGGCGAGATGATCCTGCTGCCCGAACGCGGACTCGGTGTTGCGGTGCTGGCAAACGCCGATGGCGCGCGGGCCATCGTCGCCCGACTCGCCGAGGAGATCCTCGCTCGCGCGCTGGAGGCGGTCCCCGGGCGACCGACGACCAGTCTTTTTCTGGCGGAGCTGGAGAGGGTCCGTGTGGAACCGGCGTTGGCGGAGATCGGCGGCAACTATGCGACCGATTTCGGATTGATCTCCATTCGGCCGAAGGACCGCAAAGTATGCGCGTGCATCGTCGAGGAGACGGTCGACCTGATCCCGTACCCGAACGGCTGGTTCGGTATTGGCGGTGGTGCCGCCGGCTCGCTTCCGGGGGCGGTCAAACCGTTGGGTGAGATGCGGTTTCAAACCCAGGAGATCGGCGGTCGCGAGGTGGTCGTCGCGAAGAATGGCGACGAGCAGATCGTGATGGGGGAAAAGGTCCCGGACGAACCCGTCCCCGATGTCTGGCTCAAGCGGGTTGGGCGCTATGAGCTCATGAACCCGGATGAAGGTTTTCCACTCACGGAACCGCAGCTGAAGTATCAGGACGGGCACCTGTGTATGAGCTACAAGCTGCCCAAGCTGTCGCAGGCGACGATCCAGGTCCCGCTGCGGCCGGTGTCAGACACGGAGGCAATCATTCTCGGCCTTGGCCGAACGCGCGGGGAGACCCTGCGCGCGATCAAGGTCGATGGCGAGGACCGATTGCGTTACTCGGGGTTCATCGGCCGGAAGATCGATGATGGCGTGCAGGCAACGGCGCCCGACTGAGGCGGTCCCGTAGTGTGACCCGCGCGAGGGCTGTCTCGCCGCGCTGGGGCTTGCATGGTTGTCTGCTCGGGTAGACCCGGCAAGCGTTTCCAGAGATCGCCTTAAGGTCATCCGCGTTTCACGCTACGCGGCTTTGCGATGGGTCGCGGTCGGCTTGTCGGGGCGCGTCAGGACAGGTCTATCCGACCAGGGACCGTCGCGATGGCTGGCGGAGGCTGTCTCGCGAATCGACGATTCCCGCGCGGAGGTCGCATTCGATACATCGGGACCGCGAATTCGGGATATGCGCATCCCCGCTCGGGCCGCAATTGCATCGGGGTACCTGGCCACGCGAGCCTGCCGCATTCCTCCTTGCAGGTTGTGCGGCCCTGGCTTGGTCGCCGTATCAACTGGCCGGTCGGGTCGGCTGCTTGCGTCGCGGGTGGGGCATGCTAACCTAAGGACTGGTATAGTCGCAGTATGTCGTCCTATTCACGGAAGGCATGCCTGAGCATTTCGTTCCCCACGTGTTTCGCGGCGCCGCGACCGGCCGGAGATCTGGTTGGGCAGACCCTCGACACGCCGGGATGGCTCCAAGGTCGAATCCGCTCGGCGTGGTTCTTGCCCACGTGCCCCAGCCACTTTGTCGACCACCTGGTCCTCAGCGGTTGTTGCTGTCGCCTCCTAAGGAAGCTGGTCCAGAGTAACCACTAGACACACTAGAGAGTTAAGCGATGGATTACCGTGCAGTCTCTGCCTCGATTCTTGGTGCCCTGTTGCTCTCCCTGCCAATCGCGGGGCGGGCCTGGGTTGACGTCAGTTTTGTCCCCGACGAGATCCTCGTATCTGATCCCAATGCGGGTCTGCGAGGCATCGTCGATCCCGAGTTCGACAGTATCAACAACCTGTTCTGCTGGGTCGATCGACGTGGGAACGTCTGGGTTGCGGACGTGGACCCACTGACGGGTCTACTCGATCCACCGAGTGGACAGGGTGTCCGCGTCGATACCGGTGCAGCAACGGTTGGGCAGATTGGAAACGGTCCGGAGTGGGTGTACACGGACGTCGGGCCCCAGGTCGTCTACACGCGATTGGTCAACGGCACCGTTCCCATCCTCGCCCGCGCATTCTTCCAGAACGGCGCATGGATGGCCACGTCGCTCAGCCTGGGCGCGGCACGTCTGGGGCCGTTGGGCAGTCTCGACCGTGGTGATCCCACGCCCACCATCAGTTATCTCGGCCCAGCGGCCGGTGGCTCAACGGCCAGTGGATCCAAACCGGTGTACATGCGTTATCTGGACGATCCGGCCAGTGAGCAGATGATTCCTACCACCGATATGTACCGCACCCCGGGTGCGCGCGCCATCCCCGGCACCAACGCGGTGATCTTCACCCGCCCGATGCCGAGTGGGTCGAGTCCGCCGCGACAGGTATTCAAGTACGACTTGGATACACGGCAACTCGAGCAACTGACCTTCGACAACGGCAACAAGATTGCGGCATTCATGTGGCAGGCGCCGGAGTACAACAACGAGTACGTCTTCTTCGCCCTGCTCGGAGAGACGCGCCTGGGGATTTATCGCTATCTCGACCCGGACGGGGATGGGATCTTTGAATGGACCCGCGTGCAGATCATCGATCCACCCTCCGTGGGCGACTACATCTGGTCCCCCGAGCCGTTCGTGTACGGCGGCAAGAGCTACATCGTGATGGTGACGTCGACGTCGTCAAACCAGCGCAGCCTGGTCGTCCCGACCGAAATCTGGATGACAGATATCGACCCGGTCGACACGCTATACCGTCGCCTGAACAATTCCGACGTAATCAACCGGAAGGACCCGGAGGTCTACTTCAGCGAGGTGGGCCCCTTTATCTACATCAGTAGAGCGGACCAGGTGAGTGGGCCCAAGCTGTATCGTCTCGACTCGGGACTAGGCCCTCAGGCCCAGTGATACGGCCGATCCTCTGCCTCCCGGTGGGCGTGGTCTCCCGCTGCCGGACTGCCGGCTGCTACTGCGCCCGCGCCGCCGTGGAGATGGGGATCGCGCCGTGGTCAACGCATGGGTTCGATGTTTAGGACGCCGCTCGGCGGTGCGCAGACGCCTGTTGTCATCATTCGTACGTTACACGGCAACGGCCGCGGCATCTCCTGGTGTACGGCGAACCGGGGAATGACGCCAATGACCGTTGCCGCGGGCGGGATCGGGCCGGGGGTGGATCTGCCGAGGCAGCGCACCGGATCCGCTGACCATCGGCCAGCCGTGGTTGCATGATGGGGCCGACCGATTCCACCGCGCCCTTTCCGCAGAACAGGGTCCGCGCGGGTCTGAGATTCTGCGACTTCCGACACGTGGCCGTTGGCGGTTTCGGCGACGGGAACAACTGCTACGCACACTCGATGTCCTGGTTCCGGGATCGTCTCTATGTCGGGACGACCAGGGCGAATCTGTGCATGCTCAAGAATAGCGTCAGCGGGCGCATCATCAGTATCGACAACTGGCCCGTCGATTGTCCCCACCGCCCCTACGAGCCAGAGTTCGAGCGCTCCCAGGGGCGCGCCGAGATCTGGCAGTACTCCCCCGAGACTGGACTCTGGGCAAGGCTGTACCAGGCGCCCCTCGTCATGGGCTCTCATGGCCAGCTCATGAGTCGCGATCTGGGTTATCGTGGCATGGTTCAATTTCAGGGTGAGAGCGACGCGAGCCTCTGCCTGTATCTCACCAACTGGTCCCGCTCCAACGGCGACGGCCCTACCTTGCTGCGATGCGAGGACGGGCTTCAGTTCGAGGAGGCGTCGCCGCCCAGATTCGGCGATATGCTGGTCAACAGCATACGCACCCTGGTCCCCTTCCGCGGCCGCCTATTCGTGGCGCCCACGGGCTCGGGCAAGGGGAATCCGAACGTCTCGCTTCCGGTCATCTATGAGAGCCCGGACCCGCGGCGAGCGGACTGGCGCTTGTCCAACCCGGTTGGCTTTGGCGACAAGACCAACCGGGTCATCTTTGAGATGGCCGAGTTCAACGGGCATCTCTACGCCGGCACGGGCAACAATGACGGCTGTCAGGTCTGGCGTACGCGCGCCGACGGTCGCCCGCCCTACCGTTGGGAAAAGGTGATCGATCGCGGCGCATCCCGCGGTAGCTTGAACCAGTGCGTCGTCAGTATGATCGTCTTCAAGGGCTCGCTCTATATCGGAACCGGTATCCAGAACGGCGGTTATGATCATGTCAACAAGATTGGACCGGCGGGGGCCGAGATCTTCCGCATCAACAGCGACGGTTCCTGGGATCTCTGCGTGGGCGACTCGCGCCCGACACCGCAAGGCTTCAAGGCCTCTTTGAGCGAGCTACCCGCTGGTTTCGGCAATTTCTTTAGCGGATATTTGTGGCGAATGGCCGTGCACGACGGGTGGCTCTATGCAGGCACCATGGAATGGAGTGTGACGATGACCTACACCGATTTTGCCAAACGGCCGCCGCTGATCCGCAGACTGTTCGAAACGGTGGGCGCGCAAAACATTGTGCAGCAGCAGGGGGGCTTCGACCTTTGGCGAAGCAGTGATGGGGCGCACTGGATTCCGGTTAGCAAACGGGGATTCGATAATCCCTATAATTATGGGGTGCGGACCATGGTCTCCACACCACACGGCTTTTTTCTTGGAACGGCGAATCCCTTCGGGCCCCGCGTCGCCAAGCGGAGCGGTGGCGAATGGCATTACGAGGACAATCCGCGCGGTGGTTGTGAGGTCTGGCTGGGGGATCGCGCGGACGCCGGACCGATCTAGGCGGCCGGGCTGCCCACATCCATCGATGCGACACCTCTCGACGGGCGCCGCGCGTATGTCCTCCTGGCATCGGATCAGCTCGCGAACCGACATCGCAGTTTCCGGCTCGCTCCATGTTCAGTCCCTTGCGTGACTGAACATGCCGGACCCTCCCTGGTCCGGACGGGAGACGCCGGTAAATCGGCGTTTGCCTGGCCCCGCGATTTCGCAACGGAACACGGGTGGGGGTTAGTGAAAGATATCCGCTGCCATCCGGACGTAAATCTCGCGCTGGGTATCGTCGAATTGCCTGCGGCCGTGCATGCAGCGCGTGTTGTTGATCATCACGAGGTCTCCCTGCTGCCAGGCGACATTGATCGTCAGGGCCTCCGCGCTCTCTGAAATCTCCGCGAGGACGCCCTCCGGTATGGGCGAGTCGTCGTCGAGAAACACCTTGCTGTGTTGGTTTCCTCGCGACTGTTGGACCATCACCGGAAGGATGTTGTTCACGAATGCCCGCCGCCCGGAGTAGACATCGTGGGTGTAGGCGGTCGTGACAAAGCTGGTTACAACGCTGCCGTCATTGGGATCGAGAAAAAACTCCGTCTCGCGCTCCTGGCAAAGGCGCCCTACCTCGGCCAGGTCCTCGGTCTGATAGATCTTCTGCCAGTCGCTATCCGGATACCGGCGAACGTACTTGATTCGCTTCCGGTCGAAGAGCTGCCTTGTCGTGTCTCCGAGGCGGTCGTAGAGCTGGATACCATCGCATACGGTGGTCTCTCCCTGGGAAACCGGCGGATGCTCGCAATAAAACCACAGCACTGCCGGTCGGACCGTTGTGTAGAACATCTCCCCGTGCAGGGGTACCGGAAAGCATTGCCTATGCCCTGTCACGGACAATACGGTGCTATCTCCGTCGATTGAGTCTCGTGGGTAAGCGCCGCCTGAGTAATCAACAAAACTTGGCGTCACGGCCTTCGAGAACTCGACGAATGAACCCTTATCGAATCCGAAGCCGCGAAACAATAATGTGCCGTGCTGCTTGAACTGCTCAACCACGGAGGCTGGATCCGGGAGCTCTGTCGATCCGGACTCGGCGGGTGTGATCATTGCGCCCAAGAGCTCGGTGATTGGCGTAACGGTGAAGGTCGATGTGGTCATCTCGCGTTGCTCTTTTTGATGCTTGGACTCTCGTCCCGGAGGAAAGGGATGGATGCCTGAATGAGTGCATCGGGCATGGAGAGCGGAAAAAAGTGCCCGGCGTTGGGAATGATCTCGAGTCGACATTGAGGCCAAATCGTCGCCAGCGCGCGGCCGCTCGCGAGGGCGTGAGAGCGTTCGCCGTAGACGCTCAGCGTTGGCGTCCTGATGCTGTGCAGGCAGGGCAGCGTCAGGTCGTCGTCTCGGTAGATCTCTGTTCCGGCCGAGGTCTTCTCCAGCAAGTCGATCCAACGCCCGGCCCCGTGCCGGGCACCCCGCCCGATGAATGGCGACAGCCGCCCCTCGAAACGCCTGGCCCGCTCTGGATTCTCGACATGCAGGCGGGCGACCTGTTCGAGCAGCCGGAAGCCGAAGTGCGTTTCGTCGGCCCCGATTTGGATGCCTTCAGCGGCCAAAGCGGCTCGCAGCTCTCTACCGCGGCCAAGATCCTTCATCCTCTGATGCTTTCGAAACGCGCCCAGATGGGTGTCCACCAGAACCAGCCGATCCACACGCTCCGGGAAGGCCCTGATGAAGTTTAGCGCGACCAATCCACCGAAGCTGTGTGCCAGGATGCTGAAGCGTTCCAGACCGAGCTGATCAGCCAGTTGGTGGAGGTCACGCGCCATCGCCGCTGGTGTGTAACCCGTAGGCGGACGGCCGGAGTGACCGTGGCCGCGCAAATCGAACAGCGTTACCGCAAAGTCGGAAACAAACGCGGGGGCAATACGCAGGTACCAGAAGGCAAGATTCGCGGCCAATCCGTGGATCATGACCAGGTTGTCAGAGACAGGATGTTGGTCTCTGCCTAACTGGACGTAGTGCAGCTTGACCTCTGGCAACTTAAGAAACGGCATCGGCTTGGCCCTGGCTCGAGATCGGAATCGCGAAACGAATCGAGGCTATGCAACCCCATCATGACGCGGATTGATGGGCACGGACCGTGCCCAGACGTGGAGCGCACGCGCTTCGAATCCGGGGCCAACCAAGGACGCATACAAAATGTCAGCGCAACCCCGAATCCGAATACCCAGCGGGCATGGCCCAACCCGCCGATGGGCGACGGGATGCGAGCAATGGCCATCCTATGCTAACCGATTCCGGCGGCAAGTGCCTACGGGAGAGTCTCTCCGGAAAATGCCGTTTCAGCTCCTCCGATCCGGACCACGGGACGCCCAAGATGAGTCGGCATCTGCGAAGAGTGCGTTGCAAATCAACCCGTCTCAGGCAGGCAGATCGGTTTCCTCTTGGCTGTCTCCAGTCGGTGAGATAGCCTGCTCCCGAGTGTCCCACGGCCGCCTGTCGGGACCTTGGGCGCCTTGGCGCCTTTCTGCCCTCCGGGCATTCAATCAGCTCCTTGTTCAAACGTTTTCAGCAGGAGAACGCGGGCCTTTCGTGGCCCGGATTGGAAAATGCGCCAAGTCCGCGTTTCCTCAGTGCTCGGTTGCCAAGAGCATGTCCATTCTGCGCACAATGCCATCATGCGAGGCCTGCTGCTGCGGCGAGAGAGGGTTCAGAAGGAGATTCTCTGTCTCAAACGAGTCGTTCCGCAGATCATAAAATTCCGATCTCCCGTCATCGAGCCGGATCACCTTGAACGTGTGAGTGCGCATCGTCTTGCCCATGTCCCGATTGGTGGAGTCAGGAAATTGAAACTGCTCTGCGAAGGCCATGGGGCGACGGTCGATGGTTACCGGGTTTAGAATATAGGGTAAAAGGCTTACCGAGTCATACTCCCTGCCCGACGGAAGACTCTGCGGATCGAAACCGAATATGTCCGGCACGGTCGCGAAAGGTGTGTCGTGTTCACAAGCCGATCGGTCTTGCGACCTGGGCTACCGATGAGCTGACCGGACACGATGCGTGGCACGTTCACGCCGCCCTGATAAAGCGTGGCTTTTGCATGCCCTGGTGAGTAGGGGGCTCGCGGGACGGCCTTCGGTGCACCATTGTCGGCCACGAAGATCACCATGGTGTTGGTACGCGTGTCCGCGTCCATGGAGTCGAGCAGCCGACCGATTTCGGTATCGAGTGCCTGTGCCGCCGCCTGATAATGTGGCGACGGGTGTGCTTCGATGAACGCTGGATTGGTGGGCAAGCCGTCAAAATCATGCAGATGATTTGGCGGTTCATGATAGGGGACATGCGGCGCATTGAACGCGAGCCACAAGAATCGTGGTCCGTGCTGTTGCGCAATTCACGCCAGCGCGTCATCCACCGTTTCCGTCGTCGCATTATTGCGAACCGCGGAGGGTTCGCCATTGATTATCTTTGTGCAGCTGTGGTAGTCCGGGAGCTTGCCCTCCGTCCATCCGGGACAGTATTGGAAACCCAGCGTGTTGGGCCCGAGGTCACCATTCCCGAGATGCCATTTTCCGATATTCGCGGAAGCTACACCGAGTGTCGTCAATGCGATCGGAAGGGTGAATTCGTTTGGCGAGATCGCGTATGCATCATTGGTGTGCGGGGCGGTAATCCAACCAACGCCGGTTCGGAAACTGTAGCGGCCGGTGAGCATCGTCGCCCGCGTCGGGGAGCAGATCGGATTAGACCAGGCATTACGAAACAGCAAGCCTTCGTTGGCCACCTGATCGATACGCGGTGTTAGCGACGCCCTCGTTTGTCCCCGGTATGCTCCAACCTGATCGACGCCGAGGTCGTCGGCTATAAGGAGCAATACGTTTGGGTTCGCCGCCTGTGTTGTCTGGCACCAGCCCAAGGCCGAAAGCAGAACGAGCAATGACGCGTAACGGATGGCATGGACCTCCTTGAGAAGGCCCGGATTCTTATCGCCGGTGGAAGAGGCACGCAACCGGTCAGTCCTGGTTTTCCAATAATCCGACTCCGAAACGCGCGACTCTCAACTTGGCTTGGGGAACCTGGATCGGCCACGTCGTCGGCGCGGGCCCTGGAGGGCGTGGCATTTTCAATCACCCAGGTGACGAAATGCGGCAAATTGGAGGCTGGTTTTTCGGTCGCGAGCTGATCCTCTGTCAGGAAATCCGTTGATCCGTGTGTCGCATTTCCCAATTGCCGGCCAGGGCCGACCGCTGGCCGCGTATCCCCGAGCCACTTAAGAAGATTGAGCGACCTCGCGATTCTCCGCCAACGGTGAGGTTCGAGTCCGAGCTCAGGTGGCGCATCGTGCCCGACGCGAACGCGCTCTGTCCACCTGGGAAGGGTATCTTCATATGGCGGAATCGGTTGCATCTGGATTGACACTTGGATGCCGTGTCATGGGTCGCCAGCGGATCCGGTTGGGTCTGCTCAGGACGGAGGTTGTTCCGGATCTCCCAATCTGGTCTGGCCCTCGCCGGCACCGCCTGATGCCGGTGCAACCGGGTCCCGGGATGCGCTGATCTGACGTCTGTCCTATTGGGGCCATGGGAGACTTGCCACTTCCTCCTATCACCAGGCCATAAGCCAATTCGGTCAATCACACTGCTTGGATTTCGGGCAGATCGGGGTCCCGTGCCGGATCGGGTTGGCGCATCGCGGTGGATTTCGATAGCGGCCGACGGGAACGATGCGGGGCAGCCAAGGGGACCGGCGAATAGGGTTGCAGCTTTGCACGCCGCCCATGGCGGCCACGGGCGAGTCGCCGGACTATCTGGCGCGCGCCCAACAAGAGCATCGACAGCACGACAAACACCGTCCAAGGACTCCACGTTTAGGTATACAGCAGGGACGATGTGGCTGGCAAACGCATTGCGTCGGTGACGGGAGCGGGCTCACACAGTGCGGCGGAGAGGGGTCGACCCCGCGCCTTGGGGAAATGCTGAGCCAAGGTGTTTCCTGTCCGGGGCGTCCCGGGTTTAGCCGTTTCGGTCACCCGGGTGCTCGAAACGGCGCGGATGCGAAGGCGCCGGTTCTGTTCATGAGGTGAGCCGGCGCCTGTGCATCTGATCGCGATCCGTTGACGAAAAACGTCTACCCGGCGGGCGGAGCCGTCCCTGGGCTCCGGCGGGATCCGGGTGAGCCAAGGCCAGGCGCGGCCCCGCGCTGTCGTCTCTCGTTTCCCGCCCTGCTCGGTGCTGATCGACCCCTGGCTGATGCGGAGGGGGCCTCTGGCCGTACCTCGGACGATGGCGTGCCGCGCGCTACGTCGGCGCGGCGGGAGGGAGAGAAGCCTTGTCTGCTGCCCCACGTTTGCGAGCGCGGCGGAACCACCGAGATCCGATATGACCCCCTTTGATCCACCCCGCGTCGCGCTCCGATGAGCGCGCGGCGACTCGCGTTGCCACTGAGACCCAGGTTCCAAATCCGACAATTCGCCAGTCTGTCTTTTCCCTTGTGTGCTCTCGTTCGCAGTGGCTGTGGACGGCCCTCGTTAGTCTGAACCCGTGGCCATGAATCATGGCGGCCAGGGCGCAAGCACAGTGCCCCGCGCTTCGACCAGACAACGCGGAGATCAAGACAGATGTACAGCTACTCAACAATTACAACTGGATTGGCGATGCTCTTTGTCGCGGCTTTCTCGGTAACCGCGCAGGCGGAGGTCTTCAGCGCGAACGTTGTTGGCGGATTCGGCACTGGCAGCTATCCCCCCGGTGCGGAGGTGTTCATCGAAGCCTATCCGTATGAGCAGGGAGATCCGAGTCAGGCTTCTCACGAGTTGACTGACCCCGATGCGCCCGTGACCATCTTCGACCGATGGAGCGGTGATATCGCGTCCGTGGAGGACATCTACTCCGCGCGCACGGCGTTTGTCATGCCGGCCGGGAATGTCACCCTGCAGGCGGTATACAAGGAAGCGCCGCGTTGGACAGCGCCAAAGGTCATCGCGGAGATCCCTCCCAGTCATGTGGGAATCATCTTTGCGTTTCACGGCTCCGGTGGTGGGGCAAACACCTTTTTTGGTCAGGATGAGTCGGTCTCCTTCATCCAAGAGGCAACGACGCGCGGATTTGGCGTCGTCGCGCTCGACAGCTTCAACCGCGTCGAGAAGGTCTGGGACAGCTCGCTGGATCCCCAGCAGAACGTCGACCTGCAACGCGTCGCGGCGCTGCGCAGGGATTTGCTCATCCAGGGCCGGATGAGCATCGACGACCCGGTGTACGTCCTTGGCGTTTCCAACGGTGGTATCTTTGCCTCGCTATTCGATGAGAACGTCCAGGCTGCTTTGGATTTCCCGGTGATGGCGGCTGCAATCTATATCTCGTCGGGCAACCTGTCCGTGATGCAGACGACCAATGTCCCGACCATCTTCGCGTTGGCGGAGAACGACGATGCGACCATCCCCGCCATTACCGCGTTCAACAGCCTGCTCACCCGGGACGCGATCTCCCAGATGTGGATCAATCCTGTGCGGCCGCTCCACCCTGGCAGCTTCTGGCGCATCGAGGGGCTCGACCTTGCCGATTCCCAGGCTATATACGATGCCCTCCGGCAACAGGATGTCATTGACAACGATGGTTACGTGGTCATCAACCCAAAGGATAACTCAAGCTGGGAAGAGCACATCCCGGATGAGTATGTGAACGCGCTCTCGGCGATTGAGGACCAATTGAAGATCGGCTACGGCGAGCACGGCTTTATGTCGGACTTCAATGGTCGGGTCCTCGATTTCCTGGCCAACCCGAGCGCGCTGGTGACCATGGTGCCCAGCGTGTCGAGCTTCGCGCCGGCATCCGGTATCCCGGGGGCCATGGTGACCGTCTATGGTGATGGCTTTGTCGGGATCACCTCGGTAACGGTCGGTGGTGCTCCTGCAGATGTCAGCTCGGTGTCGGGCACGCAACTGCGCATCACGGTGCCGGTGGGGGCGACGACAGGCCCGATCACGGTCACCAACGCCGCCGGGAGTAGCGCAAGCCAGAGTGACTTTGTCGTCGAGGGGCCGAGCATCAGCGATTTTTCGCCGCAAAGCGGTCCTCCGGGAACCACCGTCGTCGTCAACGGCGCTGGTTTCGTGGACGTGACCGGTGTCTCGATCGGTGGCGTATCGGCTGAGGTGCTGTGGGGCAATACTACGCGGCTGAACGTGAAGGTCCCGACTGGCACCTCCGGTGGACCCGTCGCCGTGACCAATGCGATCGGTACCGGTGTGAGCCAGACCAACTTCTCCGTGTCCGGGCCGCAGATCACGGGCATCGCGCCCGAGAGCGGGCCCCCGGGGACGACGGTAACGATCAGCGGGACGGGCTTTGTCGACGTGACCGGTGTGGCGGTCGGCGGTGTGTCGGCTGAGATCCTGTCCGCGAATGTGGCATCGCTGACAATCAAGGTTCCCGCTGGGACGTCCGGGGGCTCGGTGGCCGTTACGAACGCGATCGCCACTGGCGTGAGCCCGGTCCCGTTCACCGTCTCTGGGCCGCAGATCTCCAATATCTCGCCAACGAGCGGACCTGCTGGGACCCTCGTGACAGTTACCGGGACGGGTTTCGTGGACGTGACGGATGTGGCAGTCGGCGGTATCTCCGCGGTCGTCGTCTATGCCAATGCTGCATCAATCGTGATCAAGGTCCCGGTCGGAACGGCGGGTGGCCCGGTTACCGTCAGCAACGCCATCGCTACCGGGGCAAGCCCGATGTCGTTCTCGGTGTCCGGCCCGCAGATCGCCAGTATCTCGCCTGCCAGTGGCGTACCGGGTGATCGTGTGACCATCTCGGGCAGCGCGTTTGTCGAGGTTACTTCAGTGAAGTTTGGTGGGGTGCAGGCGGAAATCCTGTACAGCTCTGTCACCGCCCTGCAGGTCCTGGTTCCGGCGGGAGCGCAGACGGGGGCCGTTACCGTGACCAACTATCTTGGCACCGTGTCGAGCCCCGTCAATTTCGAGGTGTTGACCCCGACGATCGCCTCGTTCAGCCCGACATCCGGTACCGCCGGGACCCGCGTGACCATCTCCGGGACGAGCTTCTCCGGCCTGCAGTCGGTCACGTTCAACGGTGTGCCGGCGGAGATCAACGCGGCGACCGCCACCAAGATATGGGTTCGGGTGCCGACGGGTGCGAGCACCGGCCCCATCGCGGTGCAGACCGCGGCCGGCTCGACGGTGAGTCAATCGAGCTTCACCATTAACTAGTTACTCGCCTGATGCGCCGCCACATGCGTCCGAGGGGCCGTGTGGCGGCCCTTATTTTCAGGGGAGAAGCTGGTCAAACGTCTTCCGGGCAGTGCGTCAGTCCCGCTCTCAAGCCCATGTAGCGCTTGAGGATACCAGGCCCCGCGTGGCCCGCCCGGCAAACGCTGCATGTCGGCCTTCCTTCGGTCATTGGCTCCGCTGGCACTTACCGCGATTGGCTGGCGCGCCGAGCCTTGATCTGCGCCTGCTGTTCTGGAGACAGGGCGTCGAAGCGTTGCCGAAACGTCTTCTTCGCGTTCTCCCGATCCTCCGGACTCATTTGCTCCCATTTCGCGCGACGTTCTTCGGGGCTGAGTCGCTGGCGGCTTCCGCCATGCTGCTGCATTTTCTCGCGCAACGCGGCTTGTTCATCGGGACTCATTTGCTCCCATTTCGCGCGACGGTCCTCGGGGCTGAGTCGCCCGCGGCTTCCATCGGGCTGCTGGGCGGCCCCCCGTGATGGGTTCGGGGCTGTCGACTGCTCGATGGCTTGCGCGGGCGCCAGCTCGCCCGACCCTGAGGCGGCCTGCTGTTGTGCGGCGCTGGCCGAAAAAGGGAGTCCGACGGACAGGGCCGCCAGGAAGACACGGGTATTGATGCGCATGGAACACTCCGGTTTGTGAAAAAAAGACCCTGGACTATCGGCGTTTTCCGTCGGGGCATGGGCGGTCGGGCATGTTCACTCACCCCAGGTGACAGAAGAATGGCGCGGATCGGGGAGCGCGTTGCTGGCTCGCGAGCTGATCCGCTACCAGGCAGGTATTCCAACAGCATCTCCTGAGATGTCAGATGGCTGAGGTTTCGTCCCATCGACATTAGCCGACAAGCTCGGGGATGTCTCTTGTTTGCTCCCAGTCGCCGCGATCTGGCGGCCTCCATGGTCGGGTTTGAGGTTCGGCGGCATATAGGGGCTTTTCAACGCGTCGAGCTCCCCCGGACGACGACGCGCCAGGGCCGAACGGTGGGAGCAGATAGCGTGCCGGGTCGCGGTGAGCCCAGGCCGGTGTGTCGGACAATGGAAGGCTCGCTCAGCGTGCCATCGGAGTTCGTCTGCAACGACCAGGGCCCGAGAGTGGGCAGGTAGCGCCCATCGATGGTGTGGACTTGGTGGGTGGTGGTAACCGGGGCATACCTTGAAAGGCTCAATGTACTCGAGCGCTACATGGACGCACGGCCATGCTCTCTTCGTGGGCGTAAGAGCATGAAAGAGCAGGTGCCCGGAGACCGCACCCTTGATGCGCCGACTTGAGGAATGCCAGGGAACGGACCTCGGCAGGGTCCACGCGAGACGAGTTGATATGGCGTTCGCAGTCGCGCCGGAGGGCCTGCCCTGGCGCGGCCCATTGTGTCCAGCCGAAACCAAACCCGAACGCTCTTGTGCTAAGGTCTCCTTACGGTGGCGCGCAACCGGCTCATTGAGGCAGGATTGCTGTTGACCGGTCTCGCGCGCAACCCGCGTGTCTTGCCGTCCGGATCACCGGCTGGTTTTGGTCGCGACGGATCCAATCCCGGTCTCGCTCGGACGGTTGCGCGGCAGGTGTCCCGGTTCGGGTCAGGCCCCCTGGGGAACCCTGACACGGTGGGTAGCGTCTAGGTGGAGGTCTGAACATGGTGACGGCGGGGGAAGGGGGGCTCGGTCGTCAGCCGACCAACGAACGGGTGGTGCCGGACCGAACGCTCGAGGCCCTCGCGCGCTCCATCCATAAGGAGGGGCTGAGCTATGGCTTGAGCCCGCTGGATTTTGTCCGTCTCGTCAACCTGCTCCTCGACCGGGTGATTCAGGGCGATGAATCCGTCGTGGCCCAGCGGTCATTGGTGCCGGAGGGTGAGCCGGCCGGGGCGCTCGACGGCCCGACGCAGCGGCTACGAGGGCTCCCCTGCGGCGCGGGGCGTGTTCGACTACGCCAGTTCGACGTACAGAACGATCTGGAGATGTTCGAAACCTGGCTCGCCGACCCACACGGGCGCCATTTTCTGGGACCCCGATCAACGACGAGTCTCGAGGCCAATGGCGAGTTTCTTCTGCGCAACGCGCAGCATATTGCGATCGTGATGCGTGCCGACGAGATTCCGATCGGGGCCGTGGCCTTTTTTCAGCGCGACCCGATCCACCGGCGGGCGGAGCTGCGGAAGGTCATCGGTGATCCCAATGCCAGGCGACAGGGATACGCGCGGGAGGCGACGCGGTTGTGGATTCGCTACGGATTCGAGGTGCTGGGATTGCGCAAGATCTTTCTGGACACCCTGGACACGAATCTGCGCAACATCCGGCTCAACGAGAGTCTGGGATTCGTCGTCGAGGGAATTCTGCGCAACGAGTATGTACTTGACGGGCAGGAACGTGACGTGCTGCGTATGGGGTTGTGCAGGCCGTCGGCCCAGGTGGGAGCATCGGCCGAGACCGGTGAGCCGATACAGATCCCCACGCGGTCCGTGTCGGACCCGTAACTGGCAAGGCGCATGTGCGCCCGGGGGATGGACGCGCCCCACCTCCTCAACGCGTGTGCTCGCACCGTCCGCTGGCAGAGCGCCTGGCGGAGCCGACCGGCGATGCGAAGCCAGCCCCGCTGAAGCTGGATGTCTCGCCTCCCGTGGGGCGCACCCAAGACGAGCCATGGGATCCATTGCCGGCGACCACCGAGTCACGGCGACGTTCTGGCAGAGGGAATGAATGTGTAAGCTGAAATCGGCGCCTGAGCAACGCGTCCGCGTGCTCGGCGTCGCACCGCGGCAAGTCTTTGCGGCAAACCTTTTTGGTAGAGATCCATGCGTGTATTTCCGTCCCTCGGCCTCGAAACTCAGGGGTTATTCCTGTTGCTAATGGCCCTTAGCAGCCTGGTTCATGCGGATGCCAGCATGTCGGCCAGGCCCACTGCATCAACGACCCTCGACCCGGTCGAGTCCATCCTGCAAGATGCCGTGCGCAGCGGGCAGATCGGCGGCGCCTCGTTGATCCTGGTCCACCACGGCGAGGTCGTGTTCAAGCGCGCCGTCGGCAATCTCTCGGTCGATCAACAGATACGCATTGCCTCGAGCTCCAAGCCGGTCGCCGCCGCCGCGATCCTCACCCTGGTCGACGATCACACGCTCTCGTTGGGCGACCCCGTCTCCAAGTTCCTTCCCGAGCTCAAGTCCACAAGGGTCGGCTCGGCGACGTTGGAGCAGTTGCTCTCCCATACGGCGGGGATGCCCCGAAGCTACCCCGGCGGCCGCCCACGCTCCGGGACGCTCGCGGATTTCTCCAGGCGTATCGCCAGTCGTGGAGACTTCGGATCGCCGGGCAGCTTCCAGTACAGCGGCGTGAGCATCGACATCGCCTGCCGTATGGCGGAAGCGGCATCCGGTGTTCCCTTCGAGACCCTCATCCAGAAACGCGTTTGGGGGCCGATTGGTATGACCCATACCGACTTCACGCTGGCCGCTGACCCGCGTAGCGTCCCCGCAGATGCGCTGTCCAAGGGCGAAGGCCGCTATGTCAGTTGCGGCGGAGGCATGTCTTCTACCCTTGATGACATGGCCGCCTTCTACGAGATGCTGTTGCACAACGGCGTCTCTCAGGGTCGCCGGATCCTGAGCGCGCGGTCCGTTCAGGAGATGGAAACCAAACATGCCGTCAACCCCCGCAAGGAAGACGACCCCTACACAACGGGTGAGTATGGTCTGGCGCTGTATCGAGACCGGGTGGCCCCGTCCGGGGCGCCGCTGACGATCAGCCATGGCGGGGCGTTGGGCACCATGCCCTGGGCCGATCTCGACCGCGACCTGGTGGGTGTGTTCTTCAGTCAGGGCCGACTCAAGCGTGTCCTCCCGTTGATCTCGACAGTGCAGCAGGAGGTCCGTGAGCTGATCCCGGCGGGGACGGTCGGATCCCGTGACCCCGTCTCACGAGAATCCGGTGGTCAGGAACCGGTCCAGCGGGGGCGGGCAGCGGCCGCGACCGGGCGGGAGTCCCCCGCGCCGAGACAGTCCGGGGCCCGTCGCGATCCGGTTGTCGTCTTCGAGCGGATGTCCGATGGCAGATCGAGCGTCGACATCGAGGCGTTTCGGGTCTTTGTCGCCAGTCAACCGATCGGCGAGCGACTCCAGCGACGCCCTGGCGCCGTGGACCGGATCTTTCGACGGCTCGACAGCGATCATGATGGTCAGCTGACCCTTGAAGAATACGAGAAGATTCGCGAGCTCAAGCCTCGCTAGCCCGGCCCCGGGCCCACGCCGGGGGGCACTGGGGCGGCTTGCCTATCGAATGGCGCTACGCTAACCTCGCGAGAAGAGTCAGGTGTTCCGCCGGCCGGCGCGGTGGTGAAATCGACCGGCCTTCCCTTGGCCTCTGGATGCGGGTCACGAGTGTCGGGGTTGATCGAGGTGGACAATGGGTGTCTTCGCACGTATCGGCGGCACGGGACGACCACCCCGGGACTCGGGCTCGGCAGAGAAACGTCGCTCGCAACGGGTCAAGTGTGAGCTCCTTGCCCAAGTGCGCGTGGCGCCTGCGCAACCCGGTTCTGGAACGGGCGCCGTGAACCACGGCATCTCGCAAGACATCAGCGAAGGCGGCATCCAGATCCGCGCGTTCCGTCACATTCCCGAGAGATCCAACGTATTGGTCGAGCTTCAGGGCCGTGATGCCGTCTCGTCGATCCGGGCGACCGGCTCGGTGGTCTGGGCAGCGCGGGTCGAGACGGCCGGTCACTGGCTGCTTGGCATCGCATTCGTCGACGCCGACGATAAGACCCGATCCAGTATCCAGCGGTTGGCCGCGGCCTGAAGGGCGTATCGGTTGTTTGGCGCGCAGGCTGCTCGCGGCGCGCTGCCCCCGACGACAGGACCGGGCGGAACCAATGGCTTTTTGGCACCGGTGCCCCGGGGTGCCAGCGCGCTGACTCGTGGCGCTCGCGGTCTCTTGCCGGCTTGACCGGCATCCGCGTCGGAGGCCGGAGGTGATCACCCGATGCCGTGCCTGATGGCCGGGTCGCCAGCCTCGCCTCGCTCCATGCAGGGTGCCCGACCCCGCTCGTCGGGGCGCAACAAGGCCGGCTCGACGGGGCTTCGGCTCATCCTGGCCGTGCGGACCCCGTGTTGGGCCGGAAACGCCCGTGGGTGCTTGCCCTGCGTCGCCGCCGCCGTCATTGTCAGGACTGCGCACGCCAGCCACAAGGCATCGACCATGAACAATCCCCAAGTGCACGCCAACCGGCTCGCCCAGACGACGAGCCCCTATCTGCAGCAACACGCTCACAATCCGGTGGATTGGTGGCCCTGGTGTGACGAGGCGTTGGCGCTGGCACAGGAGCAGGATCGCCCGATCCTGTTATCGGTGGGCTATTCCGCCTGCCACTGGTGCCATGTGATGGCCCATGAGTCGTTCGAGGATCCCGCGACCGCGGCGTTGATGAATCGCCTGTTCGTCAACATCAAGGTGGATCGCGAGGAGCGGCCAGACCTGGACAAGATCTACCAGACCGCGCACCAACTGCTGGCGCAGCGGGCTGGCGGCTGGCCCCTGACCCTGTTTTTGACCCCAGCCGATCGGATCCCATTCTTCGCGGGCACCTATTTCCCGCGCCAACGCCGCCACGGGCTGCCTGCTTTCACCGAGTTGCTGGAGGGTGTCGCACATGCCTATCGGGACCAGCGTGTGGCCATTGGGGAGCAGGCACAGTCGCTGATGCAGGCCCTGGCGGGGCTGGAGCCGGCCGGCTGCGACGCGGTCCCGGACGCCACCCCGTTGGATGGTGCCAGACGCCAGCTGGCGGGGAGCTTTGATCGCACTCGTGGCGGCTTCGGAAGTGCCCCGAAGTTTCCCCACCCGACCAACATGGAGTTTCTGCTGCGCCATTATGCCGCCACCGCGTCCGCCGGGCAGGCCGACGACCAGGCGCTGCACATGGCCGCATTCACGCTCGGGTGCATGGTTCGCGGTGGCGTCAATGATCAGCTCGGCGGCGGCTTTTGTCGTTATTCGGTCGACGACGAATGGATGATCCCGCATTTCGAGAAGATGCTCTACGACAATGGGCCGTTGCTCGCGCTGTGCTGCGACCTGTGGCAGATCAGCGGCCAGGCCGTTTTTCGCGATGCGGCGCTTGCCACCGCCGACTGGGTCATCGCGGAGATGCAGTCCCCGGAGGGCGGCTACTACTCCTCGCTCGACGCCGACAGCGAGGGGGAAGAGGGCCGCTTCTATGTCTGGGATCGTGAGCAGGTCCGGGCGCTGCTCGATGAGCCGGAATTCAGCTTGGTGGCGGCGGTCTATGGCCTTGATCGCCCCGCCAACTTCGAGGGCCGATGGCACCTGCACGGCTATCGCACGCTGGCCGAGGTGGCCGACGAGCAGGGCCTGTCGGTGCCCGAGGCCGCCGCGCGGATGGCCTCGGCGCGGGCCAAGCTGCTGGTCGCCCGCTCGGGGCGGGTGCGCCCGGGTCGCGACGAGAAGGTCCTGACCTCCTGGAACGCGCTGATGATCAAGGGCATGGCCAGGGCCGCACGGCTGTTGGCGCGGGCCGACTACCTCGATTCCGCGCAGGCCGCCCTGGGCTTCATCCGGGCCCGCATGTGGCGCGACGGTCGGCTGTTGGCCACCTATAAGGACGGTAAGGCCCATCTCAACGCCTATCTCGATGACTACGCGCTGTTGCTCGACGCGCTGCTCGAGCTGCTCCAGACCCGCTGGCGCCGGACCGATCTGGACATGGCCATCGCGCTTGCCGAGGTGCTGTTGCGGCAGTTCCAGGACAGCGCGCGGGGGGGATTCTATTTCACGGCCGCGGATCACGAGGCCCTGATCCAACGACCCAAGCCCCTGGGCGACGAGTCCATGCCATCGGGAAACGGTGTCGCCGCCCACGCGCTGCAGCGGCTTGGACACCTGCTCGGTGAGACGCGTTATCTCGACGCCGCGCGGGGGACGCTGTGCTTCGCGGCCGAGCCAATGCGTCAGATCCCCTATGCGCACGCGAGCCTGCTGGCGGCGCTCGACGAGCATCTGAACCCGACCGAGACCATCGTCATCCGGGGTGCTGGCGACGAGCTGGTAGCCTGGCAGCGTGCGGCGCAACGCGACTATGCACCGCGGCGACTGGTGTTGGCCATCCCGGCAGGGGAGCTCGCTCTCCCTGGTGCGCTTGGGTCCATGGCCGCGGCCCCCCACACGATCGCCTATCGCTGCCGCGGCACGCGCTGCGAGGCGCCGCTGCAGCACATCCACGAGCTATTGGAGGGCTGACGCGCGATGTCTTTCCGGATGCCGCCTCATCGCTCGCGCTCGACGCGGTGTAACGCAACTACACCGGGATTGGGGCTGCCCCCCCACCGATCCAGATCCGGGTGCCCCGCGCCATGACCCCCGAGACCCGCTACCCGCCGCAAGTGGACAACGAATCCGGCCTCGCCGATATGGTCGCCGATCTCCAGATGCGTCTGACCTATCAGGAGGACGAGATCGCGCATCTGAACCGTGCCCTCGAGCAACAGCGCGCCGCGCTGGAGCGATTTGGCAGGGAGATCGATCGCCTCAGGCGGCTCCTCGCCACGCTGACACCGGCGCAGGCCGGCGCACCCGGTGATGAGCGCCCGCCGCACTACTGATCTCGGCAATGGGCGGCATCGCCACGGGGGATGATCCAGTGGTGGCTGGTCAGACGATCGGCGGATCGTGCGCGTCGTCGTCATCCATGTGGGTCTGTTGAAAGGCCTCGACCTCGTCGGCCACACCGACCGAGTCCAGGCCGAAACGGGCGATATGAAACAGTGCCTCGCCCTCGTGGACCGACGGGATCTGGACGCGGCCGATCACGACCCCCCGGCTGTGGGCGGTCACCGGATGCTGCGTACCGCTGTAGGGGTCGCTGATGTAGCCGAGCAGATCGCCCTGCTGCACGGTGGCGCCGAGGGCGACGAGCGTGCGCAACAGCCCGCTCTCGGGGGCGCGGGTCCAGCTGCTCGAGCGTGCAATAAACGGCGCGGTCTCGCGCCTGCGTTGGCTGGACGCCCGGATCATGCCAAGGGCACGCATCACATTGAGAATGCCCAGTAGACCGGCGCGGATCGAGACCTCGTCCAGACGCAGCCCCTCGCCCGCCTCATAGAGCAGCATCGGGATGCCGAGCTCCGCGGCGGCCTCGCGCAGCGAGCCATCGCGCAGCGTTGCGTTGAGCAGCACGGGGACGCCGAAGCTCAGGGCGAGCCGCTCGGTCTCGGGGTCATCGAGGTTCGCGCGGATCTGCGGCAGGTTGGTGCGATGGATCGCACCCGTGTGCAGATCGATGCCATGCGTGCAATGGCGCACGATCTCGTCGACAAAGAGATTGGCCACCCGTGCCGCGAGGGAACCGGATGGCGATCCGGGAAAGCTGCGGTTCAGGTCACGGCGGTCCGGCAGATAGCGCGACTGGTGTATCACGCCATAGACGTTCACGACCGGTACCGCGATCAGGGTTCCGGTGAGCCGCCGCAGGGCCTTGGCCTCCAACAGACGGCGGATGATCTCCACCCCGTTGAGCTCGTCGCCGTGGATGGCTGCGCACACGAACAGACGCGGTCCGTCTCGCCTCCCGTGGACGACATGCACGGGCATCGACAGGCGGGTGTGCGAATTGAGCTTGGGTAGGGCGAGATCGACGATCGTGCGATGACCGGCGGCGACCGACTGATCCTGGATAACGAACGGCGGACGCATGAAAACCTATCCCCTTCCCCGGGTGCGAGTCTTGCCGAGCACGGCGTTGCGCTCGATGAACCCGATGATCATGCCGGCGATGTCCTTTCCAGTCGAGGTCTCGATCCCTTCCAGACCCGGAGACGAATTCACCTCCATCACCACGGGCCCATGGTTGGATCGCAGCAGGTCGACGCCAGCGACGTTCAGCCCCATGGTCTGCGCCGCGCGCACGGCGGTAGAGCGCTCCTCCGGGGTGATGCGAACCACCGTCGCGGTTCCCCCGCGGTGCAGATTGGAGCGGAACTCGCCTTCCTTGCCTTGGCGCTTCATGGTCGCAACGACCTTGTCACCGATGACGAAGCAGCGCAGATCCGCGCCCCCGGCCTCCTTGATGAACTCCTGCACCAGGATATTGACGTTGAGTCCCATGAACGCCTCGATCACGCTCTCGGCGGCCTTGTGCGTCTCCGCGAGCACCACGCCGATGCCCTGTGTGCCCTCGAGCAGCTTGATCACCAGGGGTGCGCCGCCGACCATCTTGATCAGATCCTGGATGTCGTCGGGCTTGTGCGCGAATCCGGTCACCGGCAGCCCGATGCCCTTGCGCGAGAGAAGCTGCAGCGAGCGCAGCTTGTCACGCGAGCGGGTCACGGCCACGGACTCGTTGAGTGGAAACACGCCCATCATCTCGAACTGGCGCAGGACCGCGGTACCGTAGAAGGTGACCGAGGCGCCGATGCGCGGGATCACGGCGTCGAATCCCTCCTGCTTCTGCCCGCGGTAGTGCATCTCCGGTCGCATCGACGTGATGTTCATGTAGCAGCGCAGCACATCGAGCACGGCGACCTCGTGTCCGCGCGCCTTGGCCGCCTCGGCCAGGCGCCGGGTGGAGTAGAGTTTGGGATTTCTCGATAGGATCGCGATCTTCATCAATGGCCTCGCTAGGGATTTGCCTGCATCGTGATTGAGGGGACAGTGCTGGCGGTGCACGATGTCCGCGTGGAATGGTGCGTCGCGCTGGCGAACGCTTGGCCAGGGCCGGCGCGGGGCTGCTCAGAGCCCGAACAGCGGTGTCTCGAACTCGTTGCCCGGGCTGGTGTTTTTCGGCGTCACCCGACGCTCGCTCCGCCAGAACATCCAGGCGAGCGTGGCGCCGAGGCTGAAGTCGTTCTGGGATTCTAACAGCGGGCTGTTGGCGAACGCGGTGCCAGCCAGGTTCATGTAAGCACCATACAGTGACCAACGCCATCTTCCCGAGACCCCACTCAGGCCGATGCCCAGGCGGCTGCCGGCATAGCCGGACCCGGCCTCGAAGGTACCGCGCGTGGGTGTCGCGTAGACCGGTGCGACGTTATAGAAGTAGCCCAGGTAGTCGCTGTTTGCGACGGATACGCCGACCTCGGTACTGAGCTGCAACGCCTGGGCGCGCAGTGGGTGCTGATAGCGCAGCCGGGCGTCGAGCACCCAGCCGTGCTGGGTCAGGTCCCAGTCGTGGGTGTCGACGCTGGCGGCGGTGCGCAGTGCGATGCGGCTCCAGACGTTGTCAGGCCGGCTCGGCTCGGTCAGCAACAGGCTCAGCGCTGGTCCCACCTCGAGCGTGGCGTCCAGATCCGGCATGCCCTCGCGGGCACTGCTTTGGTCACTGTCGACCAGGGAGGTGGCGCCGGCGCTCAGATCGACCTTGACGCGCCTTGTCTCGTACAGGATCCCCTGGAGACTGCGGTCGATGCGAAACCAATCACCGCGGTAGATGAGGTAGGGGAACGGAAAGCCCGTGGTCGTGCGCACGTCGGCCCCCGGATAGCTCGGCTGGTGGTACAGTGCCGCGCCGATGCCGAGCTCCCACAGCGGCACTCCGGCCTCGCCGGCCGTAGCCGGGGCATGGGCGAGGGCCAGGGATAGCCCGAGCAGGCTGGCGGCACCGAGTGTTTCCGCGGTCGTCTTGCTGTATTTCATGCCGTGCTTCGACCTCCTGGTGTGCGTGCGTGGCCCGGGCGCTCTACCCGGGGCGGTGCGCTCTCCCCACCGACCATCGCGACAGCAGCCGCACCCGATGCTGTTGGGTTAGTGAGACGCGGGCGAGTGTGGAAAAGTCACATCCTTCGTCATGCGACTCTGGTTGGCTGGACGATCAGCGCGGTGACTTTTTCCGACGACAACCGTCCAACCGGTGAAGTCGATGGCCCTTACGGGCGTTGCGCACGGCCGGCACCGAAGGGTGGAGGTCGATACCGAAACCTGACCGGTCGCCGCCGAGGCGGCTCCACCACGGCGTGTCCCCACTGGCGGCCGTGTCCACAACAAGAACCATGAGGAGATGACCCCGATGGAGCCCATGCACCCCCCCCGCCCGCTGGCCGGCGAACTGGTGGAGCTCGCGTTGCGAGACCTGGCCGATGGCAACGCCGAGCTGCTGCGCGATGTCCTCGTGGAGCTGCATCCGGACGAAGTCGCCGACATGCTGGAGGGCATGCCGCCCGAGCAGCGTTTGCTGACCTGGGGCCTGGTGCCCGAGGACATGCGCGGTGAGGTCCTGAGCCATGTCCATGATGAGGCCCGCGCGACGCTGATCGGCGAGATGGAGCCGGAGGAGCTCGTCGTTGCCGCCGAGCAGATGGACGACGAGGACTTGGCCGAAGTCCTCGACGAGCTGCCGCAAGACGTGACCGGCGCCATCCTTGCCGCCCTCGAACGGGATCATCGGGACCGCGTCGAGGCCGTTCTCAGCTACGCGGAGGGCACGGCCGGGCGTCTGATGAGCACCGATGTCATCAGTGTCCGCGGCGACGTCACGCTCGCGGTGGTGCTGCGCTGGTTGCGGCGCCACCAGCAGCTTCCACCGCATACCGATTCACTGGTGGTGCTGGCCGATGACGGTCGCTACCGTGGAATGCTCAGCATGGCCGACCTGGTCACGCAGGATCCGGACCTGATCGTCGAGGCGGTGATGCAAGTGGACGCGATCACCGTTCGCGCCGACGCGGGCGAGCGCGAGGTGGCGGCCCTGTTCGAGAGGCGGGATCTCATCTCGCTGGCGGTGCTCGATGAGGAAGACCGCCTGCTCGGGCGCATCACGGTCGATGACGTGCTCGACGTCATCCGTGAGGATGGAGACCGCCGCCTGCTGCAGAGTGCGGGTCTGGAGGAGGAAGAAGACCTGTTCGCGCCGATCCTGCCGAGTGCCCGGCGCCGTGGGCTGTGGTTGGGCATCAACCTGGTGACGGTGTTCGCGGCCGCGGGCGTGATCGGCCTTTTTGAGCAGACGCTGGAGAAGATCGTCGCCTTGGCCGTGCTGATGCCCGTGGTGGCCAGCATGGGCGGCGTTGCAGGCAGTCAGACCCTGACCCTGACCATCCGCGGTCTGGCCCTGGATCAGATCGCGGACTCGAACGTGCGCTGGCTGATCTTCAAGGAGGTGGCCGTGGGGGTGTTGAACGGACTGGTTTGGGCCGTGCTGGTGGCGGGTGTCGCCTGGGTCTGGTTCAGCAGTGCCGGCATCGCTGCCGTCATCGCCGCCGCCATGGTCCTGAATCTGCTGGCGGCCGCGTTGTCCGGTATCGCGGTGCCGCTGGTGTTGCAGCGTCTGGGGATCGACCCGGCGCTATCGGGCGCCGTCATCCTGACCACGGTCACCGATGTTGTCGGATTCCTGAGCTTCCTTGGGCTCGCGACCCTGTTCCTGTTGTGATGATAACGCACGGGACGCCAATCACCGGCTTCCCCTCACCGCCGGAGCGAAGGCCGTCAGTGCCTGCTCGATCAGGGCCTCGCGATCGGTACGCACCGGGTAGACCGCGAACACGACACGTGTGAACACGGGCGCGCCGGTGACCCGGTGCAGCCGCGCACGGCGCAGCGCGGAACTGACCAGCGGCAGCGGCAGGTAGGCTGCACCGCCGATCTCACGCAGATAGGCAAGGGCCAGCCGCGCGCTGACGAGTCGGGTCTTGGGCTCGGGCATGTCTGGATAGGCGCGTTGCAGCTCCAGCGAATGCGCGAGCCCCCAGTCCACGAGCAGATAACCCTCGGCGGTTGCCTCGGCTGGTGTCAGACCCGGGCGGTCGGCGACCAGCACCAACCGCAGCCTGGCCACCTCGCGGCTTTGCAGGATTCCCACCGTCGGGGGATCGAGCAGGACGGCGAGGTCCAGCACACCGTCCTGCATCCGCCGCAGCAGCCCTTCCTGGGACTGCGAATGGGTGATCAGTGCCAAATCAGGCAGCCGCCGTCGCAATGCGATGATCCAGTCTTGCAGCAGCGCCTCCCACAGTCGTGCGCTGCCTCCCACCGAGAGTTGGCGTGCCGCGCCGCCCGCGCTGATCTCCTGACGCGCCTTGCGCCACTCGGCCAGGAGCAGCTCGGCATGCCGCTTCAGGCGATTGCCCTCGGGTGTCAGGCGCACCTCACGCCGGTTGCGCTCGAACAGGGCTACGCCGAGCGTCGCTTCCAAGAGCTTAATGCGGGCGCTGACGGCCGCCTGGGTCAGGTGCAGGGCCTCGGCCGCGCGGCCGAAGTGGCAGGTTCGATTGACCTCCAGAAAGGTCCTCAGCAGCTCCAGATCCATCGCCCTGTGACAAAAAAAAATAATTACATATCCAAAAACATAAAGATTCTTTTTTTGTATGCAAGGCGATAGCGTTGGCGACCCGAGTGAAACGCCAGTTTGAGGGCTGTATCTTGAACGACTCCAGTACCAACCGCCGGGCCCGTTGCAGCCGGAAAAGGCATGCCTGCGATGCGAGCATGGGTGCGCTTATCCGCGAGCGGCACCCGGGCTGGGAAACGGCCCTGGACGCGCTGCTGGAGAGCCATCGCGGCGAGCTGTTCCGGTTCTGCCTGAAACGCCTGGGGCAGACGCAGGACGCCGAGGACACGCTGCAGGAGACCCTGATGCGGGCCGTGCGCGGCATCGAGAGCTTCGAATGGCGTTCCAGCCTGAGGACCTGGTTATTCGCGATTGCGGATCGGGAATGTAGCAGCGCCATCCGGCGCCGACATCGACACCGGCCGACACGGGAACACTGGGAGCTGCTGCGGTTGCACGAGGCGCAGCGTCTGGGCGAGCCGTGTCCGGACAACCTGCATTGGCAGGTGCAACGAGGACAACTGGTTCGGGAGGCGCTGCGGCGCCTGCCGCAAAAGTCCCAGGAGGTGCTTTCGCTGCGCTTTTATCGCGATGCCTCGCTGGAACAGATCGCCCGTCGACTCGATATCAGCATGAGTGCCGCGAAGATGCGCCTTTATCGTGCCGTGGAGCAGCTCGCGGCGGAATATCCCGAGTCGCCCCGGCAGGACCGTGGCGACGCGAGGGGTCCCCTGGCCGCCGCGGCCTGAGACCGCCGGCCCTGTCCGCGGGCTCGAGCGCGGAAGAACGGATCCGCGCCCAGATGCCCCCGCTCAGAGTGGGGGCAGATCGAGCCAGCCCTGAATCGCGCCGGCCACCATGTTCACCGCGACCGCGCACAGCAGAATGCCCATCACCCGTCGCAGGATGTTTGCCCCGCCGGCTCCGATGGTGCGGGTGATCGGTGTCGCCAGCAGCAGGATCAGCAGAAAGAGGGCCAGCACCGCCGCCAATACCGCCGCGGTGATGGCCTGCTCTCCGATGCCATAGACGCGGTTGTCGGTCAGCAACACGACCGTCAGCATTGCCCCGGGGCCGGCGATGGCCGGGACGGCAAGCGGGTAGACCGCCAGGGAATGGAGGCCGCCATCGCGGACCTGGGCAAGCTCGGTGCCTGGTGCGCGGGAGCCAAGTGTCATGTCGATGCCATAGAGCAGCAGCAGTATCCCGCCGGCAATCTGAAAGGCGCGCAGGGGGATCCCCATCTCGATCAGCAGCAGTTCTCCGGCGACGATGAAAAAGACGAGCACACCGTACGCGTAGAGCACGGCACGCAGCGCGAGGGTACGCCGGGAACCGGCCTCCAGATCCGTGGCGATGGCCAGGAATATGGCCAGCATGCCGATCGGGTCGAGGACCACGAACAGCGTGACGAGCTCGAAGACGATCTTCTCCATCATCGAGCGCGCGCCTCCCGGGTGAGATTCGTTGTGAGGGTGGTGACGCGATCGTGCCGCGAAGGCCCCGGGCGTCGGGCCCTCTGGGGGCTGATCGGATGCCGGCCCGGCCTTGAAGCAGTCTGCCAACCGAAGACGCGGTCGTCGACCGGCTCCATATGCAGTCACTTGGGTGATGGAATATGCCGGACCCGTCCATGGCCGGCACCGGAAATGCTTCGGGTCAGTCGGCCCTCATCGGACCATCATCACCAGCAGCACGACGAATCCGACGACCGCGGCGAGCGGCAGCAGTGCGGCCTGCCAGTCGCCCCTTTCCGCCTTCGGTCCATTCTGCTGCCAGGCCTTGAACGTGGGCCACAGGAAGAACAGCATCATGATCAGCAGGGCCGCGGTGGCGAGCTTCAGGAATAGGTCCATCGATGGCTTCTCGATTGCACGCGTGTGGGCATGATGTACGAAAAACCCCGGCGCGGGGCCGGGGTCGGATGGCAGGCCGCGGAGGACGCGACGCTCAGTCGTTATCCATGATCCCGAGGATCTGCAACAGACTGATGAACAGGTTGAAGATGCTCAGGTAGATGCCGTAGGTCGCCATGATGTAGTTGGTCTCTTCGCCACGCTTGATGCGACTCGTGTCGAACAGGATGAACCCGCTCATGAGCAGGATGATCGCCCCCGAAATGGCCAACGACAGGGCTGGCATCGCGAGGAAGATATTCGCGATCATCGCGACGACCACGACCATCATGCCCGCGAACACGAAGCCGCCGAGGAAGCTGAAGTCGCGCTTGCTCGTCAGCACATAGCCCGAAAGCCCCAGGAAGATCGCCGCGGTGCCGCCGAAGGCGGTGGCGATGATCTCGGCACCGCCCTCGCTGAGCAGGTACTGATTCAGGATTGGCCCAAGACCGAATCCCAACATGCCGGTGATCAAGAAGATCACGCCGATGCCGTTAGCGGACTGGGCCGCCTTGGGAAGGACGAACATGCCGAGCAGCATCGATCCGAAAACGGCGACGAGATAGACCCATGCCGGCATCGCCAGCGCCATCGAGATCATCGCCGTGACGGCGCTGAAACCGAGGGTCGCGGCCAGCAGAAGATAGGTGTTCTTCAGTACTTTGTTGGTGGCAAGTACGCTCTGCGTGCCCTGGGCCACCGAATATTGATTCACCATGACAGTCGTTCGCTCCCGGTTCGTCTGAACCAAATCGTGTGCTGAAATGTGGTGTGCAGAAATGGCGTTGTGCACAGATGGGACCCGCCATGGGGGGCCAGGTTCCCGACAGCATACGGATCCCGGGCGGCAGTTCAAGCCGTGTCCCTTCCGCCATCGCGTTGTCGCAAAGCGCGGCACCGAAATCGGGTCGCCGAAGCGCCGCTGTTGCAGTACCCTACACACAGTTGCGGGCAAGGTGGCCGTGTTCAACCGCGGCCGCACGATGCCCGGGCCACCCCTGGAGAGGTGGCAGAGTGGTTTAATGCACCGGTCTTGAAAACCGACGTGGGTTTATCCCCACCGTGGGTTCGAATCCCACCCTCTCCGCCA
>JAXGTD010000015.1:0-49718 GCA_040775095.1 Chromatiaceae bacterium
AGTCCCGATTCCCCACGGCAGACCGCGAAGCCGAATGAGGTGTAGCGCCGCGACATCGGCCGCGTCCGAATCCCGCGGATTTACCAGAAGATGCCCGAGGGTCTCGCGCGGCGCGCGCTTCCGGTGCCAAGACCCGACGCGAGGAGCGACAGGCCAAGATCGGTTTGCTATATATGGGGTCGGGCGCTCGGCCGCCGATGCGAGGCCGAGCGCCCCATTTCAATCCGCCGACGTGCCACAGGCCTAGGAGCCATTCTCATGATCGACATCGCGCAAGCGCTTGGTGATGAGGCCGACGATCTGCTCGGACACGAGAGCAAGGGCATCCCCGGTGCCATGCTGCATCTGCCGGGCCCGGACTTCATCGATCGCGTCATGGCCCAGTCCGACCGCAAACCCGGCGTGCTGCGCAACCTGCAGGCGATGTTCGAGCACGGCCGGCTCGGCGGTACCGGCTACCTGTCCATCCTGCCGGTGGATCAGGGTGTGGAACACTCGGGCGGCGCCTCGTTCGCGCCGAATCCGATCTATTTCGACCCGGCAAACATCGTCGAGCTGGCCATCGAGGGCGGCTGCAACGCGGTGGCCTCGACACTGGGCGTCCTCGGCAGCATCGGCCGACGTTACGCGCACAAGATCCCGTTCCTGGTCAAGCTCAACCACAATGAGATGCTGACCTACCCCGCCATCTACGACCAGACCCTGTTCGCCAGCGTCGAGCAGGCCTTCGAGATGGGTGCCGCGGCGGTGGGCGCGACGATCTACTTTGGCTCGACGCAATCCCGACGCCAGATCCTGGAGGTGAGCACGGCATTCCAGCGCGCCCACGAGCTGGGGCTGGTCACCGTGCTCTGGGCCTACCTGCGCAACGCCGCCTTCAAGCACGACGGCACCGACTATCACACCGCCGCGGACCTGACCGGCCAGGCCAATCACCTGGCCGTGACCATCGAGGCCGATATCGTCAAGCAGAAGCAGGCCACCACCGACGGCGGGTACACGGCCATCGGATTCGGCAAGACCAGCCCGCTGGTCTATGCGAAGCTCTCGGGCAGCCATCCGATCGACCGCGTGCGCTACCAGGTGGCCAACTGCTACATGGGCCGCATTGGCATGATCAACTCCGGCGGTGCATCGTCCGGGGCCAGTGACCTGCACGATGCCGTACGCACGGCGGTGATCAACAAGCGCGCCGGCGGGATGGGGATGATCTCCGGGCGCAAGGCGTTCCAGAGGCCGATGGGCGACGGCGTCGCCCTGCTCAATGCCATCCAGGACGTCTATCTGTCCACCGAGGTGACGGTCGCCTGATTCCTTCGGCGCGCGCGCACACCACGGCCGCCCACGGGGGCGCGCCGGGGGGAGCCAGACGAACAACGCGACACGGCCTGGCGATTCACCGGCACCAATACGCGGCGTGGGGGCGCACGCCAGCGCCGGCGCTCTACCCCGCTGCGCCTGATCCGTCGGCGACGGAGCGTCGACAGAAATCGCGGGACCTGCTCGGCAACCGCGGCCAACAGACCGAGCAACGCGTACAAGCCAGACAGGAACAGCATCAACACGAACAGGTTGGTGGTTTCGTCCATCGTCGCCTCCGGGGTTTCTCGGGGATGGCGACCTAAGCCTGCACCTGGCGGTGACTCAGTACGCGAGTCCACCCCCGCGTCCGCCCTGAAATCAGCGTTCGCTCAACGCGAGCCCCGGTCGAACAGGCACTGGCGAGCGCGCGGTGCCGCCGCGCGGCTCAGAACCTGGGTGGAAGCTGCCCCGCCGGGGCCGGCGAGCCAGGAAACAGGGGACGCAGCGGTTGATGGATCGGCAGCAGCGGCGGGGCTGCCCGCGCGGCGCTCCCCGAGGACGACGGGGCCGCGTGCGCCTCGCGCATTGATGCACGCTCAAGGGCCGCGCCCTCGTCGCCGGCGATCCCTTCCCCGTCGATGCTCGCGACCCGTAGCGCGGCAGGCGCCGGTGCCGGATCGATCTCCGGATCCGTGGTCGGATGCTCTTCGGGTGGCGGTGCGGGAAATGCGATCCGCGGGGGATGCGCGGGTCCGCCCATGACGGCAAGCAACGCATCGTCGCGCTGGTAGATGTCGCTTCGGAAGCCCACGCGTCCGGCCTCGTCCGCAACGGCGGTCAGATAATAGATCAGCACCGGCAGATGCTCGTCGAGATTGACGTAACGCGTACTGCCACGTTCAACGACGCGATCGACCTCGGTCTCGGTCCAGCCCGGCTTGTTCAACAGGCGCTCGGCGAACACGAGCGGATCCTTCACCCGGATGCAGCCATGGCTGTATGCGCGCTCGCTGCGGGCAAACAGGTGCCTGCTCGGCGTATCGTGCAGATAGATGGCGTGCCCATTGGGAAACATGAACTTGACCTGGCCGAGCGCATTGTTCGATCCGGGCGGCTGGACAATTCGATAGCGGCGGTGGTCGGATGCGTCAGAGGTCGACACGCGCCTGCCGGTGCGCCGGTCGACCACCTGGTACCGGCTTGAAACGGATCCCATCGTCTTCTGGATCGACGCCGGCACCGTCCAGGTCGGATTGAAGACGATGTGCTCCATCTCGTCACGGAACATCGGCGTCTGGTCCGTGGTGGTGCCAACGATCGTTCGCGTCGTCCAGTCAACCTTGCCGTTGCGGATCAGATCGAGCCGGAACGCCGCGACGTCGACAAACACAAAGTCGTCCGGCAGACTGTTATAGAGCCAGCGCATGCGTTCCATGTTGGCGCGGATCTTGGCGAGACGCACCTCGACCGGCTCGTTGAGCGCATCCAGGGTCCGCGGGCCAATCACGCCGTCGCTATCCAGGCCGCAGCGGCGCTGGAAACCCTTTACGGACTCGGCCAAGGCGGGTTCGAAGAGCGGATCGGAAGCGGGGACATCCGCCCGGTAACCATCGGTGAGCGCGAGGCGTTCGCGGATCAGGGGCACGCGCGAATCACGTAGCCCCACGTGGAGGTTGGCCCCCGGCGGGATGGCCGTCCAGTCGCCGCGTTCGGCAATGGCGAGATAACGCTGATAGCCGCGCTTGAGGTTGCGGTAGAAGAACGGCCTTGGCACCAGGGCGTCGACGTGGGCGGCCAGATCCGGCGCCGCGAGCGAGCCGGCGAGATCTGCCTTGAGCCCATCCGGGTCCACAGCCGGCGTGAAATTCTGTCCCCGGTTGATGCGCCTGGGGTCGTACTTGCCAAAACGGGAGTGGTGGATATAGCGCAGCAGCGCGTCGCTCAGATCGATATCCGCCTTCGCGCGCTCGGCCCCGGCGAGGCGGCCGAGCCCGCCGGCATCCAGGAGGGCACGGATCTCATCGGCACGAAAGTCCGACGGATCAAACCCATCGAAGCGACTCTCCCGGGCGAGCTTCAGCATCGAGCGGGCGCGCTGGTCGTCCCAGGCATCGTTCCAATTCCGCTCCAAATAGAGCTCCGCAAGCAGGCGTCCCGAAAACAACCCTTGGCCGGCCGATGGGGTCTGTGTCCCGTCGAGCAGCGGCTCGAGGCGCTCGCGCAACCGCCCGTCGGCGGCGAGTGGCTCGACGGCGAACAACGTTGCCAGAACCAACAGGGACGTCAACAGACGAGTGCGGCCGGCGAGCAACATGACGATGGGCCTCAGGTGCCAATAAAGATGGAGCGTCGAGGCGGCGCCGGGCGAATTGTTCGAGGGGTGAACGGGGTGTGCCGGTACCGTTTGGAAACGCCGCCAGACTATACTGGAACGCGGCCCGTAACGCATCTGGGGCCAGACCGCCCGGCCGGCGATCACCCGCCGCGCCACCCGGGCCACGAGCGCCTTCCCAGACCCACTGCCAACACGCACCGGCGCCGGTGTCGGCACCGGGCTCAGCACTCTCCGATCAACTGGACCCGGCCGGTCTCGTCGACGGATTCCAGCCGGACATCGAAGCCCCAGAGTCGGTGGATATGCAGCAGCATCTCCTCGACGGAGTCACCGAGCGGGCGACGGTTGTAGCGGAAGTGTCGCAGCGTCAGGGAACGGTCTCCGCGCAGGTCGACGTCATAGACCTGGATGTTGGGTTCGCGGCTGCCAAGATTGTACTGGTCCGCCAGCGCCTGGCGTAGTTTTCGATAACCAGCCTCCTCGTGGATGGCGGTGATCTCCAGGGTATCCTCACGCTCGTCGTCGCAGACCGCGAACATCCGCAGGTCGCGCATCAGGCCCGGCGACAGATATTGCGCGATGAAGCTCTCGTCCTTGAAATTGCGCATTGCGAACGGAAGCACCTTGAGCCAGTCCTGGCCGGCAATGTCGGGGAACCAGTAGCGGTCCTCGTCACTGGGCTCTTCGCAGATGCGGCGAATGTCACGCATCATCGCAAACCCCAGGGCATAAGGATTGATACCGCTGTAGTACGGGGCATCGAAAGGGGGCTGGAAGACCACATTGGTGTGCGACTGCAGCACCTCGATCATGAACCCATCGCTGACATAGCCCTGATCGTACAGCCGATTCAACAGCGTGTAGTGCCAGAACGTCGCCCATCCTTCATTCATGACCTGGGTCTGACGCTGCGGGTAGAAATACTGCCCGATCTTGCGCACAATCCGCACCACCTCCCGTTGCCATGGCTCCAGCAACGGCGCGTTCTTCTCGATGAAGTAGAGCAGATTCTCCTGCGGTTCCTCGGGGAAACGGCGCTTCTCGCGAAGGATCTCCGTATCCGCCTCCAGCGGCAAGGTGCGCCACAGGTCGTTGACCTGGGACTGCAGATAGGACGCGCGCTCCTGCTGACGGCGCTTCTCCTCGGCCATGGACAGCGGCGACGGGCGCTTGTAACGGTCGACCCCGTAGTTCATCAGCGCATGACAGGAGTCGAGCAGGAGCTCCACCTCCTCGGCCCCGTAGCGCTCTTCGCATTCGGCGATAAAGTTCCTGGCGAAGACCAGATAGTCGATGATCGCGTCGGCGCTGGTCCAGGTCTGGAAGAGGTAATTTCCCTTGAAGAAGCTGTTGTGCCCATAGCAGGCGTGCGCGATGACCAGGGCCTGCATCGGCAGCGTATTCTCTTCCATCAGATACGCGATGCAGGGATCGGAGTTGATGACGATCTCGTAGGCCAGGCCCATTTGGCCGCGGCGATAGGTCTGCTCGGTCATGACGAATTGCTTGCCGAACGACCAATGCTGATAGTTGATCGGCAGCCCCACCGACGAATAGGCATCGATCATCTGCTCCGATGCAATGACCTCAATCTGGTTGGCGTAGGTGTCGAGACCAAATTCGTTGTGCGCAATCCGCGCGATCTCCTTATCGAATCGCTCCAACAGCGGGAAATTCCATTCAGAAGAGTCCGAAATGATCTTGCCCATACCCATCAGGCCTCCTGTCGTTTGAACAACTCCCGGAAGACCGGGTAGATGTCATCGGTACCGTCGATCTGCTCCATCGCGAAATGTCGATGCATTGCCTTGACGTCCTGGTAGGCGAACCAGAGACTCTGGTGCTGCCGGGGCGTGATCTCGACATAGGCGTAGTAGCGCATCAAAGGCATCAGCTTCTGAACGAGAAGCTCTCGGCAGATACTCGAATCGGAGTCCCAGTTATCGCCATCCGAGGCCTGCGCCGCGTAGATATTCCAGGTCGAGGAGTCATAGCGCTCCGTGATCACGTCGTAGGCCAGGTTGAGGGCACTGCTCACGACGGTGCCACCGGTCTCGCGCGAGTAGAAGAACTCCTGCTCGTCGACCTCCTGGGCGATGGTATGGTGGCGGATGAAAACGACCTCGATCTTGTCGTAGTTTCGCTGCAGAAACAGATACAACAGGATAAAGAAGCGCTTGGCCAGATTCTTTCGCACCTGGTCCATGGAGCCGGACACGTCCATGATGCACAGCATCACGGCCTTGCTGGTCGGCTCCGGTTGTTTGACATAGGACTGATAGCGCAGATCGAAGCTGTCGATGAAGGGCAGCGCCGCGATCCGCGTCTTGAGCCGATCGATCTCCTCGCGCAACGCCACCACGGGGGTATCGGTCTCGCTGGCGCCGCCCGCGAGCAGGGCCGCCAATTCCTCCTCAAGCGCGCGGATGCGGGCGCGATGCGGCGCGCCCAACGCGGTGCGCCGGGCGATGGCGCCCTTGAGCGAACGCACGACGTCGATGTTGCTCGGCGGCCCCTCGGTGGCGTAGCCGGCACGGATCGTCTTGAACTCCGTGGTGCCCATCAACTGGTTGCGCACGAGGTTCGGCAGCTCGAGGTCATCGAACAGCAGATCCATGAACTCCTCGCGCGAGAGCTCGAAGACGAAGTCGTCCTCCCCGCGGCCGCCCTTTCCCGCCTGTCCCTGCCCCGACCCGCCACCGGCACCACCCTCGGGACGTTCCACTCGATCACCGCTGAGGAAATCCCGGTTGCCAGGATGGACCATCTCCCGCTTACCCCCCGGACCGTGGTGAAACACCGGCTCGGAGATATCCTTCGACGGAATACCAACCTTCTCGCCACCGTCGATGTCGGTGATACTGCGCCGATTGACGGCATCGGACACCGCGCGCTTGAGCTGTGACTTGTAGCGCTTCAGGAAGCGCTGCCGGTTCACCGTGCTCTTGTTCTTCGAGCTGACGCGTCGGTCGATGAAGTGGGACATAAGTGACTCTGTGCGATCGGGCGCCGATTGACGGGACGTTTTCTACCAGACGGATGACTCGCGAACAACAGGGCCGGATGGCGGCGGGGCGGGCAGGCATCCGCCCCCCGGCGCGCGACCGACTACTGCGACTTGCGCACGCGCAGATACCACTCCGAAAGCAGCCTGACCTGCTTGGCCGTGTAACCCTTTTCCACCATCCGGTCGACGAACTGCTCGTGCTTCTTCTTCTCGTCCACGGACGCCTTCGTGTTGAACGAGATCACCGGCAGCAACTCTTCAGTATTCGAGAACATCTTCTTCTCGATGACGATGCGCAGCTTCTCGTAGCTCGTCCAGCGCGGATTGGCGCCATTATTGTTGGCGCGGGCCCGCAGCACGAAGTTGACGATCTCATTGCGAAAGTCTTTCGGGTTCGAGATCCCGGCGGGCTTCTCAATCTTCTCGAGCTCGTCGTTCAGGGATGCGCGGTTCATCATCTCACCGGTATCCGGGTCGCGATATTCCTGATCCTGGATCCAATAGTCGGCGTAGGTCACATAGCGATCGAAGATGTTTTGCCCGTATTCGGCATAGGACTCCAGGTAGGCGGTCTGCAGCTCTTTGCCAATGAACTCCGCGTAGCGCGGGGCCAGATACTGCTTCAGGTACCCCAGATAGCGATCCTGGACCTCCTGGGGCAGGTGCTCCCGGATGATCTGCTTTTCGAGTACGTAGAGCAGGTGCACCGGGTTGGCAGCAACCTCGGAGTGGTCGAAATTGAACACCTGCGACAGGATCTTGAACGCGAAGCGCGTGGAGATCCCGGACATGCCCTCGTCGACACCGGCGTAGTCGCGATACTCCTGCACCGACTTGGCCTTCGGATCGGTATCCTTCAGATTCTCGCCATCGTAGACGCGCATCTTCGAGAAGATGCTCGAATTCTCTGGTTCCTTGATGCGCGTCAGCACGGAGAACTGCGCCATCATCTCGAGCGTTCCCGGCGCGCACGGGGCCTTATTCAGCGTGCTGTGGCGCAGCAGCTTGTCATAGATATGCCGTTCTTCGGTCACCCGCAGGCAATAGGGTACCTTGACGATGTAGACCCGATCGAGGAACGCCTCGTTGTTCTTGTTGTTGCGGAACGACTGCCACTCCGATTCGTTCGAGTGGGCCAGGATGATGCCTTGGAAGGGGATCGCCGAAAGGCCCTCGGTGGGGTTGTAGTTGCCCTCCTGGGTGGCCGTCAGCAGCGGATGCAGCACCTTGATCGGTGCCTTGAACATCTCCACGAATTCCATCAGGCCCTGGTTGGCCCGGCACAGCGCACCCGAATAGCTGTAGGCGTCGGCATCGTTTTGCGCGAAGCGCTCGAGCTGGCGGATGTCCACCTTGCCCACGAGTGACGAGATGTCCTGGTTGTTTTCGTCGCCGGGCTCGGTCTTGGCCACGGCGACCTGCTCGAGGATCGACGGATAGAGCTTGACGACGCGGAACTTGGTGATGTCGCCGTTATAGTCCTGCAGCCGCTTCACGGCCCACGGGGACATGATGGTACGCAGGCAACGGGTGGGGATGCCGTAGTCCTCTTCCAGGATCGGCCCGTCCTCTTCGGGTGAGAAGAGACTGAGCGGCGACTCGAACACGGGCGAGCCCTTGATCGCGTAGAAGGGCACGTGTTGCATCAACTCCTTGAGCTTTTCGGCCAGCGACGACTTGCCGCCCCCGACCGGCCCGAGCAGGTAGAGGATCTGCTTTCGCTCCTCCAGGCCCTGCGCGGAGTGCTTCAGGTAGGAAACCAGATGCTCGATCGCCTCCTCCATGCCATAGAACTCGGAGAAGGCCGGGTATCGCCTGATCACCTTGTTCTGGAATATCCGGCTCAGGCGCGGGTCGTCGTGGGTATCCACGATCTCGGGTGCGCCAATGGCGGTCAGCAGCCGTTCGGCGGCGCCGGCATAGGCCATCGGATCGCGCTTGCACAGCTGTAAGTACTCATCGAGGCTCATGTCCTCCTCGCGGGAGGACTCGTACCTCGCCTGGTAACGCTCGAAGATCGACATTTAGAGGTACCTCACTCGATATTCGGGTCTGGATGTCCGAGCCCCGGGGTCACGGGACCGGCGAGAAAATCGTGACGGTGGGCGTCGGGTCTGCCGTCTATCGACCCTGTGCACCGTAGCGATGCAAACTCCGCGCCATTCAATCCGCCCTCTCCGAGGACATGGGGCTGACGGATCGATGATGCCAGGAAACGGTGCCCTCCCGTCAAGCCGTCGCACCAAGGATGTGCGCGTCGTCGACACGCCCAACAAGGTCTGCACCCCGGCCGGCGAGGAAACACCCCTCCCGCCGAACGCGTTAGACAGCACCGCCGGGAAGGGTTCAAACCTGCACCGGCCCGCCACCGGCCGTTCAGTCAGCGCGGGCACGTGTTCGGGACACACCCGTCAGACGGTATCCGATCGCCCTGCGAGCGCGTCTCAGGCATCAGGATCGCGCGGCGCGAGGCACAGAAATGTGGCGGCAACACCGGCCCCGAACAGCCGTCAGACCCACCGGCGACCGATCGTCCGCCTTTCCGGGTCCGGCCGGGGAAACGCTGATTCAGCCGTTCCCGTGGAGACCATCGTGGCCCTACACCTGTTGCCGGTCGTTGGCCATTGCAACCGGCGCGGGCCCACAATCGCACGGCTCGGATCGCGAGCCGACTTGGCCAGTGGTGGATGAATCGTCGGTCCATCCCGGGACGAACATGCAACGGCTACACTCCGCGTCCGCACGGGATACCCGTGTACCCGCCCGGGTGTGCGGGGCCACCTTCACCGCCCTCTCCTCCAGTGTAGCAACCACGAGCGACAAGGCGGGGCGATCACTGGCCGGGACCAAGGAAACGCGTCCTTGCCCCCGGCCACCGCATCAGCCGAGGCGCCTCGCGGCAACGCTGGTCCGTGCGCACTGCCGCGCCCGGGGGGCCGCGTCACCACACGGTGAGGGCGCGCGAATCGGCGTGTCTCCGATGGCGACGCTGGAAGGGGGTGTCAAGCATGTCCGCCGGCAACGGCCGCGGACGTGGTCGACGCCAGGCGGCCTCTCGACAGCGTCTTGCCCCCTTCGTTTCCGGGGGCAGTTTTCGATGTCGCCCGAGGGTCCGTTCTTCATGTCGCTTGACACAACTCCCGGTTCCGGGGTCTAGGCGATCCCCTATCGGTGATCAAAATACGCTGCCCAGGTGGACCTTCTCGCCCCCGTTCTTGAGGATTGCCGCAAACCGCTTCACCAGCTTCGGGCGCGCCAACAACAACTGCAGCGTGTGCTTCCGGGCGTTCTTGACCAGCGTAGAGGGATCGAAATAGGCCTTCGCATTGTCCACCGAGAGCACGAACGGGGGCCTCCCGTTTCGTGCGAGCAGGTAGCTCATCACCAGCGCCCCGGTTCGGTGATTGCCCTCGAAGTACAACTGTGGCTGGCTCAGAATGTAGACGTAGGCCCCGGCCGCCTGCTTCCAGGCCGCATCCCCCTTGCGCGCCTGCAGCCAATTGACCAACCCCTCGATACCCCCACCGCTGGCCGTGTAAAACCTTTGCTGCGTCAGCTCGAGCACCTGCCGGCAGTCCAGTCGGATCGCCGCGTCGGTGCCGCAGAGCACCAGGTAGTTCAGCTCGAGCAGGAAGGGCGAGTTTCCAAGCTCGAACGCATCGATGCGTCGTGCCAGGAGGCGGTCAACGTACGCGTAGCCCAGCATCAGGCGTTCCACCACCTCGTCGGTGAGCGGATCACGGGAGATGGTGAGGCTTGCGTTGATCGCGTCGAAGTCGGCCTGCACGGCGCGCAACGATGCTTCGATGGCGTCCAGATTCAGGCGCCTTGGGTTAGGCATTCAATCGACTCAGGGGACCGGCGGGTTGTAAGGCCGAGACCCCATTTCATGCATTTCCCTAGCTGAACTCGCCGGCGACATACTCCCTGGTCAGCCTCTCGCGGGGGGCCTGAAACACCTGTTCCGTCGGCCCCATCTCGACCAGATATCCGGTGCGCCCGCCCTGGGAGATATCCACCGAGAAGAAGGCCGTCGTGTCGGCAACACGCGTGGCCTGTTGCATGTTGTGGGTGACCAGCGCAACGGTGTAGCTCTCCTTGAGCTCGAGCATGAGCTCCTCGACCTGGCGGGTCGCGATCGGATCCAGGGCCGAGCATGGCTCGTCCATCAGCAGGACGTCCGGCTCGGTGGCAATGGCGCGTGCGATGCACAGGCGTTGCTGCTGCCCACCGGAAAGCGACAGACCGCTGTTCTTCATCTTGTCCTTGACCTCATTCCAGAGGGCCGCGCGGCGCAGCGCCCGCTCGACCCGTTCGTCGAGGTCTCCCCGGTATTTGTTCAACCGCAGGCCGAAGGCGACGTTGTCGTAGATACTCATCGAGAACGGGTTGGGTTGCTGGAAGACCATGCCGATGTAGCGGCGCACCACGACGGCGTCGACCTTCTTCGCATAGATGTCCTGGCCGTGGTAGGTCACCGATCCCTCGAACCGGAACACGCTGATCAGGTCGTTCATCCGGTTCAGGCTGCGCAGCACCGTGGACTTGCCGCAGCCGGACGGGCCGATGAAGCCGGTGATCTTCTTCTTCTCGATCGGCACGGTGCTATCGCGCACGGCGAGGAAGCTGCCATAGAAGATCTTGTCAACCTGACAGTCAATCACCGTGTCGCCGGCTGGCCGATACGGTCTTGCGATGAATACGGATTCTGCTGTCGCGCTCATTGTTGTTACCTCTGACACCTCAGACCTTTGGCTGACCGAGCAGGCGGGCCAGGATGTTGAATACCAGCACGATCAGCACAAGCACCAGCGAGGCCGTCCAGGCAAGCTCGATCTGGTTCTGGAACGGCATACCGGAGAAGTTGTAGATCAGGATCGATAGCGAGGCGGTCGGCTCCATCAGCTCGCTGATGTAGTAGTTGCTGAACAGGGCCGTGAACAACAGCGGGGCCGACTCGCCCGCGGCACCCGCGATGGCCAGCATGACGCCGGTCAGGATCCCGGGCAGGCCGGTGGGCAGGACCACCTTCCAGATCACCTGGGTGCGTGTGCAGCCCATGCCGTAGGCGGCGTCCTTCATACGCTGGGGCACCTGGGCGATCGCCTCTTCGGCGGCCAACACGACGGTCGGCAGCATCAGGACCGCCAGGGCCACACCGCCGGCCAACGCGGAGTAACCAAACCGGATGACCAGCACGGCATAGACGAACACGCCGGCGAGGATCGACGGAAAACCCGTGAGCACCTTGGCCAGGAAACGCGACGTCGTTGCGATGGGACTGCCCGGGCCGAGGATGGCCAGGTACACCGCCGCGAGGATGCCGATGGGTACGCTCAGCACGGCGGCGATTGCGACCATCAGCAGGGTGCCGACAATCGCATTGCCGATCCCGCCGCCCAGCTCGAAGCCCGCGGGCGGGAGGGCAGTGATGACCTCGCCGATGTCGGCGCTGAACAGCCTTGTGCCGCCCTGCACCAACAACACGGAGATCACGGACAGGAGCGGGATCGAGGCCAGAAGAGCCGCGATCCAGGTCAGCCCGGTCAAGACGTTGTTCTTCACGGCCCGCCCCTCGAACATCTGCCGCTCGAGGTTGGGCCGGAGTAGCTCGAGATCGTCGGTCATGGTCAGATCGATATCGCTCATGGCTTGCCCTCGAACTTGCGGATCGTGTATTGCTGGATGCCGAGTCCGAGCACATTGACGATGAAGGTGATCAGCAACAACACGAGGGCCGCGTACATTAGCGCCTGCACCTCAACCGGGCCCGCCTCGGGAAAGCTCGAGGCGAGCAGCGATGCCAGGGTATTGGCCGGTGCAAACAGCGAAATACTGATCTGATTGCTGTTGCCGATCAGCATCGCCAGCGCCATCGTCTCGCCAAGTGCCCGGCCGAAGCCCAACACCAACGCGGCGAGCAGACCCGAGGAGGCGGTCGGCAACATGACCTTCAGGATGGCCTCCCATTTGGTCGTGCCCATCCCATAGGCGGCCTCCTTGACCTTGTATGGGATGCGCCGGAATGCATCCACCGAGATCGCCGCCACCGTGGGCAGGATCATGATCGACAGAACCAACGCCGCCGGCGCCATGCCGGGACCGCTCAGATCGGTTCCGAAGAGCGGAAACCAGGACAGGTGCTCATGCAGCCAGTCGGCGCCAGGCCGGATCAAAGGGATCAGGACATAGATGCCCCAGAGGCCGTAGACGACAGACGGAATCGCGGCCAACAACTCGACGATGGTGCGAAACACCATCGAAAGCCGATGATGGATGAAGTCCTGCGTCAGAAAGATCGCGATCGCCACGCCGAACAGGCCGCCGAGCAGCAAGGCCAGCAACGAGCTGTACAGCGTCCCCCAGATCTCCGGGAGCACGCCGAATTGGTGTTTGTTGACGTCCCAGGTGGTGCCTGTCCAGAACCCAAGGCCATAGGCATCAATGGCTGGCGCCGCCTTGCGCCCAACCTCCCAGAGAATGAACGCGACCAGCACAATGATGAGCATTGCGCAGCTGTAGGCCAGCATGCGGAACACCCCGTCGGAGAATCGCTCCGTCAACGTCGGCGGTCGGGTGATCGATGCGGCGTTCCCCGCCTGCTCAAAGAGTCTCGTAGACATTGGGAGTACCATTTTCCGCCACATGCCGGGCGTCAGTGTTCTGCAGTCGCGCTCGGCCGCGGGCCCACCCGCACCGGGGTATCCGCGTGCGTTCCACCGTTGCCGATGGTTCCCGGCAATCGCTGCCGCAGTAGTCGACTCCGCGGGTCGGGGGATCGGCCAAGCCAAGGCTGGCTGGCGCCCGATGTGTGCGCGTCGCGGCCGGTCAGCTCATGTCCGGCAGAACGACAAAGGGCACCGGTGCCGCAAGCGGTCAGACCGGCGCCCGTCGAGAGGGGAGCGAGCTGGCCTATTGCACAAACCGGGCAGCCGCGCGAACCTTGTCGATCACGGCCCCCGGCAGCGGGATGTAGCCGAGAGCGTCCGCCTGGCCCTGGGCTGCCTCACTGGTGCAGTACTCGACCAGCTTGCGCAGGGCCGCCGCCTTGTCGTCGTCCTGATCCTTATAGAGCAGCAGCCAGGTCATGGAAGCAATCGGGTACGCATCCGCGCCGGCCGGATCCCAGACCCAGGCGATCAGGTTCGGCACGTCGCTGCCGGGAAGCGTCGCGTCCGGGAACTCGGCGCTCGCCAAGGCCGCCGCACCCGACTCCGGGCCCGGCGCCACGAACTTGCCGGCCTTGTTCTCGAGCATGGCCGTCGGCTGCTTCGTGAGCTTGGCGTAGCCATACTCGATATAGCCGATCGCACCCGGGATCTGCCTGATCTGCGCCGTGACGCCGTCGTTCTTCGGCGCCTTGATGAATTGGTCGCTGCTGGGCCAATTCGGCGCCTTGGACTGACCGACCGCACTTTCAAACGCCGGGTCGATGTTGCTCAGGTGGCCAGTGAACACATAGGTCGTGCCAGAGGAGTCGGAGCGGACAACGACCGTAATGGGCTCATCCGGAAGCTTGACGCCGGGATTGGCGGCGGCAATCGTGGGGTCGTTCCATTTCGTGATGTTCCCCGAGAAGATCTCCGGATAGACGTCACGCGGCAGCTTGAGCTCCTTGACGCCCTTGAGGTTGTACGCCAAAACCACCTCGCCGGCGGTCATCGGCAACAGAACCACGCCCTGCTTGACCTGGGCCATCTCCTTGTCGTCCATGGCCGCATCGGAGGCCGCAAAGTCAACGACACCGTTGATCAGATCCTGGATGCCGGCACCGCTACCCTTGGACTGGTAGTCGACACGGATGTCCTTGTGCTCCTTTGAGAAATCCTTGAACCACTTGGCATAGATCGGCGCCGGGAAGCTGGCGCCGGATCCGTTCAGCTTGACCTCGGCGCTGGCGGTCGCGGACATCACCAGCAGACTGGCGCAACTGACGGCGGCGAGCGCCGTCCGGGATAGGGTGAGCTTCATCCGATTTGACTCCGTAGAGATGTTGCCTTGTTTGGGCTTGCGCCCTCGCTCGTTCTGAGGACTATTGTCGCCGGCGGACGTTTCCGTTGGATGAAGCCTTGATGAAGGATCGGTGTCGCGCGGCGCGCGGGCGAGGCCCCGCGTGCGCCTCTGACCCGCACGGCTGGGCGCTGCCGGCGGGTTGGATGAATGCCCCAGTCGAGAGATTTTTTTCCGGGATCGCGATGCCCTGTCAGGTTTTGATAAGGCAGCTGTGGAAAATTGTCATTGCCACCGCATGGATGGCATAGACGGACCGGACCCAAGGACCCTTTCATGTCTCGGCGCACGCCGCCTGACGCACCGCGGCCCCAGGGGCGACAGTTTCAAAGAGACCAAGTGGTTCGGCATAGGCCAGGGCCGTGTGCGCTTGCTCAAGCGATGCGGCACCGATCCCTGGCCAGGATCGCAACACAGCTCGAGGACATCCATCATGGACAACAAGACAAACGCCAGCGAATCGAAGGGGTTTAGAAACGACATCCGGGTCATGTTCGACGCCAACGTCATCCTCTGCGCGCTATTCGGGCAGGGTGCCGAGCGGGAGTGGGCCGCCGCGGCCCTCGCGCTCGCCCAGAGGGGTCGATTGAGCGTGTATCTCTGTGCCGGCGCCGTGGCCAGTCTCTACGAAGAACTGGTGCGGGTCGATGCGCCCGCCGCGGCCCAACACCAGCTTGCGGCGCTACGCGAGTGTTTCCGTGTCGCCGCGGTGACCGAGGCGGTGGTCGACGCCGCCCTGGCCCTCGGCTGGCCCTATCTGGAAGACGCCCTCACCTACCAAAGCGCGCGCAACGCGGGGCTCGATCTGCTGGTCTCACTGGACCCGAGCGACTTTCCCGTCGATGGGATCCGGGTCACCGCGCCGCGGCAGTTACTGGCGGAACTGGCCACGGAAACGGAAAGCCAGCCGCATTGATGGGCGCGGGCATCACGGGGTCGGGGCCGCCGGGAAGCGCACTGGCCCCGCCGGATTGCTCGGCGGGGCACGACTTGTGCGAGAATCCTGTCTCTGACCAGACCCGCAACCCGTCAATCCGCCCGCTGTTTCCATGTCGTCCGCCGCCTCGTCCACCGCGCCGTCTCCTTCGTCGCCCGTCCCTGCCCCGGCCACCCACTCGCCGCTCGCCCCGCCACTGCCTCGCTTGGCAGGCGAGAGGCTGCTCTGGGGTCGCCTCTATGGTGCTGCCACCGCGTTGGCCATCGCCTCCGCGGCACGCCAGGCCGACGGTCCATTGCTCGTGGTCGTGCCCGACATGCCGTCGGCAACCACACTGCGTGCCGAGCTGCGGTTCTTCCTGAGGGCCAGCCAGCTCCCGGTACTTGCCTTCCCAGACTGGGAGACGCTGCCCTACGACGTCTTCTCCCCGCTGCCCGAGCTGGTCTCCGAGCGCCTGCTCACGCTGCACCAGCTCGCGATGCTCGAGCGCGGCGTGCTGCTGGTGCCGGTCGGGACATTGCTTCAGCGGCTACCGCCGCGGGACTACGTGGACGGCCACTCATTCGTGCTCTCCGTTGGCGATCGGCTGGACCTCGAGCGCACCCGCCAGCGCCTGGAGCGTGCCGGCTACCAGTGTGTCTCGCAGGTCATTGCGCATGGCGAGGTCGCGGTGCGCGGGGCCCTGCTCGATGTCTTCCCGATGGGCAGTCGCGAGCCGTTGCGCATCGATCTGTTCGACGACGAGGTCGAGTCCATCCGGACCTTCGATCCCGACAGCCAGCGTTCCAGGGAGAAACTGGATCGGGTGCGCATGCTCCCGGCACGGGAGCTCCCGTTCGATGAGGAGGCGATCAGTGCATTCCGCCAGCGCTACCGGGCGGCGATCGACGGCGATCCGCGCACCAGCCTGATCTACCGCGAGGTATCCGAGGGGCGGATGCCCGGCGGGATCGAATATTACCTGCCCCTGTTCTTCGAGCAGACCGCAACCCTGTTCGACTATCTCCCAGACGGGACCCTCGCCATCGAGTCGGGCGACGCCCGCGATGGGGCGATCGCGACCCTGGCGGGCATCACGCAGCGCTATGAACAGCGCCGCCACGATGCCGAGCGCCCCCTGCTGCCCCCCAATCGCCTGTATTTGAGCCCGGACGACCTCGCCAACCGACTCAACGCCATGCCAGGCGTGCGTTGGCAGTCATCCGAGGTGGTGCAGCGACGCAAGGGCTATGCGGCCGTGTGCAACTTCGCGACCGCGCAGCCACCGGCGCTCGCGATCCAGGCACGGGCGGCCGAGCCCGCCGCGGGTCTGAAGGCGTTCCTCGCAAGCCCCGATCAGCGCGTGCTGCTGGTTGCAGAGAGTACCGGGCGGCGCGAGATGCTGCTCGACAACCTGCACGGGTTCGCGATCCAGCCCGAGGCGGTCAAGGGCTGGCAGGCGTTCGTCGACGGCACCATGCCCGTCGCCGTGACCATCGGCCCGCTCGAACAACCGCTACGGTTGGAGCGCGATGGCCTGGCACTCGTGACCGAGACGCAGCTCTATGGCGAGCGCGTGCGCCAGGAACGCCGCGGCCGCGCCAAGATGCGCGACGCCGAGGCGGTGGTGCGCAACCTCACCGAGCTGCACGAGGGCGCTCCCGTGGTGCACGAGGCGCACGGCGTCGGCCGCTTTCTCGGCCTGCAGACGCTTGAGGTCGGAGGCACGCGCTCGGAGTTTCTGGCGCTCGAGTACGCCAAGGGCGACAAACTCTACGTGCCGGTCAGCTCACTGCACCTGATCTCACGCTATACCGGCGCCGCACCGGAGGGCGCACCGCTGCATCGGCTCGGCAGTGATCAGTGGGACAGGGTCAGGCGCAAGGCCGCGCAGAAGGCCCGCGACGTCGCCGCCGAGCTGCTCGACATCTACGCGCGCCGGGCCGCCCGTCAGGGGATCGCCTTCCCCGACCCGGGTGCCGACTATGACCGGTTCGCGAGCGCCTTCGCGTTCGAGGAAACGCCCGACCAGCAGCGCGCCATCGAAGCCATCCTGAGCGACATGGCCGACCCCAAGCCGATGGACCGGGTGGTCTGCGGCGATGTCGGCTTCGGCAAGACCGAGGTCGCGATGCGCGCCACCTTCGTCGCCGTCAGCGGTGGCCGTCAGGTGGCGGTGCTGGTCCCCACGACGCTGCTGGCTCAGCAACATTATCAGAACTTCGCCGACCGCTTCGCCGACTGGCCGGTGCGCGTAGAGAGCCTGTCGCGCTTTCGCAATGCCAAGGAGGCCAAGGCCGTCATGGACGGGCTGGCCGATGGGCGCGTCGACATCGTCGTCGGCACCCACAAGCTGTTGCAGGGGACGAAGACCCGGTTCAAGAACCTGGGGCTGGCCATCATTGATGAGGAACACCGTTTTGGCGTGCGGCACAAGGAGCAGCTAAAGAGCCTGCGCAGCGAGGTCGACGTTCTGACCCTGACCGCAACCCCGATCCCACGCACGCTCAACATGGCCATGGCCGGGCTGCGCGACCTGTCCATCATCGCCACCCCGCCGGTGCAGCGCCACCCGATCAAGACCTTTGTCTCGCCCTGGAACGACGCGCTGATCCAGGAGGCGTGCCAGCGCGAGATCAACCGTGGTGGGCAGATCTTCTTCCTCCACAACGAGGTCGAGACCATCGAGAACATGGCGCAGAAGATCGAGAAACTGGTCCTCGGCGCCCGCGTTCAGGTGGCGCACGGGCAGATGCGCGAGCGCGACCTGGAGCGGGTCATGCGCGACTTCTACCACCGACGTTTCAACCTGCTGGTGTGCTCCACCATCATCGAGAGCGGGATCGATGTGCCGAGCGCCAACACCATCCTGATCAACCGCGCCGACAAGCTCGGCCTGGCCCAACTGCACCAGCTGCGAGGCCGTGTGGGGCGCTCACACCATCGCGCCTACGCCTATCTGATCACGCCGCCGGTCAAGTCCATGACCGCCGACGCCAGGAAACGCCTGGAGGCCATCGAATCGCTCGAGGACCTCGGTGCCGGTTTCACGCTCGCCACGCACGATCTCGAGATCCGCGGTGCCGGCGAGTTGCTTGGCGACGAACAGTCCGGACAGATCCATGAGATCGGGTTCACCCTGTACATGGACCTGCTCGAGCGCGCGGTCGACGCGCTCAAGGCCGGCCGAACGCCGGAGCTGGACCGTCCCCTCGACCATGGCGCGGAGATCGATCTCGGCGTGCCCGCCCTGCTGCCCGACGACTACCTGCCCGACGTGCATACCCGCCTGGTCACCTACAAGCGCATTGCCAGTGCCGGCGATGCCGCCGAGCTGAAAGAGCTCAAGGTCGAGATGATCGACCGCTTTGGCCTGCTGCCCGAGCCGACCAATAATCTGTTCGCGATCACCGAGCTGAAGCTGCGCGTCCAACCCTATGGCATCCGCAAGATCGAGGCCGGCCCAGCCGGCGGCCGCGTCCTGTTCGGCGACCAGCCCAAGATCGACCACATGCGCCTGATCCAGCTCATCCAGTCGCAGCCCAAGCAGTTCAAGCTCGATCAGGCGGCAGGGGCCCTGAGGTTCTTCCGCGACATGTCCGATCCCGGCAAGCGCCTGGCGCAGGTGGAGACCCTGATCGGGCAGCTGACGGGTTGACCACCGCCCTGGCGGCCGTGCGCGCGGGGTTCGCCCGTCCCGGGGCCGCCACCCGCCGGATACCCGAGACTCAGGGAACGCTCAGGTTCGCGCCCTGCAGGACATCGGAGTAGCGCTGCTCGCTCCCCGTGCCCAGGTCGCGGATGCTGACGTCGCCACGGCCCATGCCGCGCGTGCAGATCTGCACGGAAATCGAGGCCTCTCCCTCCATCGGCTTGGCAAACAGCGGGGTCCCGCACACGTTGTCGACGGCCTCGACCTCGCGTGCCACCGAGTAGGGATTGGTGATGACGACATTGATGGCCCCCCCGAGCATCTCGTCGCCCTGGCCGGCACAGGGGATGCCCAGCACGGGCAGCAGCAGGATCGTCGCAGTGAGTCGGTTCATGAGTTGGTCTCCTCCGGTTGTCGCGACGCATCTGGCACTACAGCCATTTGGGAAACGCTGACTTGCGGCGTTTCGCGCCCGGACCACGCACGGCCCGGCATTGCGGGCGCTGCAAGCGCATGAGCATGGAGCACTTCGCGAGTCGCGCCTCGCCAGGTGCGCGCTGACCAAATGCCAGAAAGGCATCCAGTCGGCATCTGTCTAGCATAGCGGACCCACGCCGCGGCAGCGTCCACCTGAGCCCAGGTTGCGCAACCCGTATGCGCGCCGGCCAGCGGCCATCGACCCGGCACCACGGGCCAAGGGTATCTGCGCGCCTCACCATCGTGGCCAGACCGCCGCGAGCGGCTGGGCCTCGATCCCGAACCGGCCGAACTCGGCGAGCAACGGGCCAGGGTCCGGACTCAATCCGACAAGGACCGCGAGTAGCCCCAGCAGAAACAACGAGGCCGGCCACGCCCGCAGGCTCAGGGGCTTCAGTGCCGTGCCGAACGAACGTTTCACACGGTGGCCGGTCAGATCGACGCTCGCGAGCTCGTCGAGCGTCAGATGTGTCAGGTAGCCCAGCAGGGTGAAGCCGCCGACCAGCCATGCCGTCAGCGGGGAGGCCATCAGGAAGGTCTCGGCGCCGATCGCCGCGAGCAAGGCCACGACCATCGCCATCAGCAGGGAATGCCAGACGCCGCGATGGACGGTGTACTGGGCAAAGATCCAGAACAGCGGGTAACGCACGACCGCCCAGGTCCCGGCCCAGACCAGGACCAGGTCGAGCACCGCGAAGCGCTCGGCAACGGCGAACGCCACGAGAAACCCGATGACGATACCCGCCAGGTTGAAAACCGCGCGAACGGGCGTCGACGCGTCCGCGTCGATGTCCGGCAACAGGCTTGCCACGACGCCCACCACGAACAGGGCCTGGGTCTCGCCGGTGCCGCTGAGGCCCTGACCATAGCTTGCGAAGGCGGCCGCGCTGCTGACCAGGGCGCCGCCGATCAGATGGGTGTGAAAATTGGCCATGCCTCGGGGTTCATCGTTGTCCGACCCCAAGGATAGCCGAACTCCGTGCTCGCCGCGCGCGGCATTTCGATCGGCCACGGGATGTGGGCCCAAGCCTCCCGCTTCGACCGCCTTCCCCCGACGGCAACCCTCGACGAGGCGGCGTCAGCCACCGATGTCCATGCACACGTACTTGATCTCGAGGTACTCGTCGATGCCGTAACGCGAACCCTCCCGGCCCAGGCCGGACTGTTTGACACCGCCGAACGGGGCCACCGCGGTGGAGATGAGACCGCTGTTGACGCCGACCATGCCAAACTCCAACGCCTCGGCCACGCGCCAGACCCGTCCCAGATCCTTGCTGTAGAGGTAGGCCGCCAGGCCGTACTCGGTGGCATTGGCCAGGCGCACCGCCTGCGCCTCCGTGTCGAAGCGGATCAAGGGTGCGACCGGTCCGAAGGTCTCGTCGCGGGCGACGCGCATGTCCGGGCTCACGTCGGCGATCACGGTGGGCTCGAAGAAGGTACCGCCGCGGGCGTGGCGGTGCCCGCCGGTCAACACCCGTGCCCCCCGCGCGAGCGCGTCGCTCACCTGGGCCTCGACCTTGCCCAGCGCCGCGGCATTGATCAGCGGCCCCTGCGTGACGTCCTTCTCGGTGCCCGCCCCGACCCTGAGATCGCGCACCCGTGCGGCCAGTCGTGTCGCGAAGGCATCGTGAATGCCGGCCTGAACCAGGAATCGGTTGGCGCACACGCAGGTCTGGCCGCTGTTGCGGTACTTCGACTGCATCGCGCCGTCGATCGCCGCGTCCAGGTCCGCCTCGTCGAACACAATGAACGGGGCGTTGCCACCCAGCTCCAACGACAGGCGCTTGACGGTGTCCGCGCACTGGCGCATCAGCCGCTTCCCGACCTCGATCGAGCCGGTGAAACTGAGCTTGCGCACTAGCGTGCTCCCGGTCAACGCGGCGCCGATGGGTTGCGGCTGACCCGTGACCACATTGAGCACCCCGGGCGGCAGGCCGGCGCGTTCGGCGAGCACGGCCAACGCCAGGGCGGTCAGCGGCGTCGCCTCGGCGGGCTTGACCACCAGGGTGCACCCGGCCGCCAGCGCCGCGCCGGCCTTGCGTGTGATCATCGCGGCAGGGAAATTCCAGGGCGTGATCGCGGCGCACACGCCCACCGGCTGCTTCATGGTCAGGATGCGCTGATGGGCCTGGTGGGACGGAATCAGATCGCCATAGACGCGCCGCGCCTCCTCGGCGAACCATTCGATGAAGGATGCCGCGTACGTGATCTCACCGCGCGCCTCGGCCAGTGGCTTGCCCTGTTCCGCGGTCATGATCTGCGCCAGGTCCTCGCGTGCGGCAAGGATCAGCTCCTGCCAGCGGCGAAGAGCGCCGGCGCGCTCGGCGGCGGTCAGCGTGGCCCAGCCGGGCAGCGCCGCCGACGCGGCATCGATGGCACGCCTGGTCTCGGCCTCGGCCATGTCCGGCACGCGGGCGATCTCGCTCTCATCAACGGGGTTGGTCACCGCCAGCGTGGCGCCGCTGTCTGCCGCGCTCCAGACCCCGTCGATATAGCAGAGCTGGGTAAACAGTGAAGGGTCGCTCAGATGCATCGCTCTCGCTCCTGTGGCACGCACGGGCGTCGCAAGTCGTCGGTGGAGACCGCGCGGGGATCCGCTCGGAGGCCGCATGACCTTAAGTAAACAGTAGCCGACGGCTTGGGGCAACGCATCGGCTTGTGCTGCAAGGGCGGGCAAGCGTGCCGGGACGGCCCCGGCCACGCAAGGGCGCTGCCCCGGCACGATCGCGACGGCAGCTTCCTCCAGAACTGGGCACGGGCGCACCAAACCGTTCCGGCCCTGGAGCTATACTGAGATGCGGCTTGCCGTGTTTGCGAAAACGCGCGCCTCGATCACGAGTGGCTCGCCTGCTGCCGGCGGCACGGTCCCTGGGCGCTGCCGCGAAGCAGGGGCGAGACAACGCGGCATCGTCGTTGGACATGCCCCGGGGTTTGGCCCGGCGGCGACCCACGCCGCTGCGGATTCCGACCAAGACCGTCACGACATGAAGCACGCCTCGACGCACCCGGCCCCCCAGGGCACTGTCTTCTGCTTGAACGCCGGGCAGTCGGCCTGGCGCTGGATAGAGCAGCGGCTGGCTCGACACCAGGTGGCGGCGCGCGGTTTCGATCGCGTGACGGCCCTGATCCCGGCCCTGCTCGCCGACCCGGACGCGGTGGTCGTGCTGTTTACCGGTTCCGCGCCGCGACCCGGCGGCGTGACGGAGGTCTCAGACCAGCTCGCACGCCAGGTCGGCCTCGCCCCGAGCCTGATCTGCGTGGCCCCAGCCAACGATCCACGCCTGCGGCTCGAGTCGGTGCGTGCCGGCTGCCATCGCCTCCTGGTGACGCCGCTGGACGAGGACACCCTGCTGTCCGCCCTGCTGCCCCTGCTCGGAGCGGGCCATGCCGACCCCGAGCGCATCCTGGTCGTCGAGGAGGATCGGGCGGAGGCGACGCACACCGTGCAGATCCTGGAACAGGCGGGGTTCGAGGTGCAGGCACCCCGGGAGGGTCTCGAGGCCGTCCAGGTCGCCGCGGCATTCAAACCCAACCTCCTCGTCCTGGGTCTGAAGCACCCCGGCGTCGCGTGGGCCGCGCGCATTCGCGATCAGGACGCCAGCGGGGTGACGCCCATCGTCTATCTATCCCCGGATCCCGATGCCCAGGCACGGATCCCCATCACCCGCCTCGGCATCGACGAGCAGCTGCTCAGGCCGGTCAGCAACGATACCCTCGTCGCCACGGTCCGGATGCACGCGCGATACGCCCGGGCTCTGCGACGTGCGCGGACCATCGAGGCTCCGGTGGATCCGGCCACCGGCCTTCTGACCCGGCAGACGTTCGTGACGACCCTCGAGGGGCGCATGCACGAAGAGGGCTTTCAGCGCCCGGGGCGGGGCCTGCTCTTTGTCTGCATCGACGACGCGGCGCAAGCCGCGAGGGCCATCGGTGTCGGCGGCGGTGGCACCCTGCTCGGGCATGTCGCAGAGGAGATCAGGTCATTTGCCGGTGGCGAGGCTGTCGCGGCCCGATACGCCGAACAGGGTTTCACGCTGCTGGTGCAGCGCGATGACGATAAGGGACTGGCGGCTGCGGCAAGGGGACTGCAACAGGCGCTCGGCGGCAGGATGATCGACCTGGGACATACCCGCGTTGCGCTCTCGGTGAGCATCGGCGTCGCGCCCTGCGGAGACTTCGCCCCCGACGCCGCCACGCTGATCTCGCGCGGTGAGCGCGCCTGCCAAGCGGCGCGGGCCACCGGCCACGAGCACGTCGAGATCGTCCGCGCCCCGGCAGCCCCAAGCGCGGGGGACGATACGGGAGCCCCGCTCGGCACAGACATCGAGCAGGCACTGACCGCCTCCGGCCTGATGCTGCTGTTTCAGCCCCTGCTGGCACTGCACGACGACATCGGGGCCGGGGTGGTGGAACGCTACGAATGTCTCCTGCGATTGGAACGACACCCGGATGGGCCCTCGCCACAGCGACCCGACGCGAGCGACGTGGCGCCCGAGCTCCGGGCGAGGGTCGATCGATGGGCCATGGATCAGACCCTCGCGCACCTGGCCAGCGGCCACCGCGCCGGCGCCCGCCGCGACCTGTTCGTGCACCAGTGCGTGCAGACCATCTGCAACCGGCAATGGCTGCGCTGGATGCGCGAACGACTGGCGACCCTCGGGCTGAGCGAGCGGCCACCGATCCTCGTCTTCAACCAGGAAGACCTGCTGGCTCATCTGCGCGTTGTGGCCCCGCTATTCGACCTCCTGCTCAAGATCGGGGTCCGGCTGTGCGTCGACCAGTTCTCCGATCACGGCGCCGCGAGGTCGCTGCTGGCACGTTTCCCAATCAGCTTCGCATTCCCGCGAGATGAGCTGGTCGCCCGCCCGGACCACCGTGAGCGGCTGTCCGGGATGGTCGGTCATGCCCACGCGAGGCGCGTAAAGGTGATCGCCCGCGGCATCACCGATGCCGAGGCCATGGCCCGGGTCTGGGAATGCGGGGTGGACTTCGTGCAGGGGCCGTTCGTTCAGACACCCCAGCCCGACATGGGCTTCGATTTCGAGGCGACCAACGCGAGCGGCTGAGAACGGACGGACTCAGGCCGTCTTGGGTCGCTTCCAGGTGTAGACGGCGGTGACGGCGTAGTTCCACACCGCGCCGACGACAATGCCCGCCAGCGCGGAGAGCACCCAGAATGAGTTGGCCTCGAACAGCCAGCTGGCGATGCCGACATTGGCCAGTGCGCCGACACTGCAGGCGGCGACGAACGACAGCCAGCCACGCAGCAGCTCGCGGCCGCGTAGTCGCATATCGCGGTAGGTGAACAGATTGTTCAGGAAGAAGTTGGTGGTCATGGCCACCACCGCCGCGATGGTCTGGCCGGCGACGAAACCGCCGCCCATCAGCTTGAAGATCACCCAGAGCACCAGCAGGTGGACCACGACACCGCTGCCGCCGATCAGCGAGAATGCGATAAAGCGCGCCGGGATCATCGGCCCGACCAGCTTCTGGATCAGCATCAGCAGGTATTCCCAGAGCACCGCGTTGTCGAGCTTGCTCTCGCCGGCCTGCCGCTCGCGAAAGGTATAAGGGATCTCAAGAAAGCGCAGCGCTCGCGGGTGGCTGGCGAAGAGATCGAGCAGGATCTTGAACCCAACCCCACTGAGCGAGCGCACGCAGGCGTGCAGCACCTCGGCGCGCAGCATGAAGAAGCCGCTCATGGGGTCCTTCAGGTCAGCCTTGATCAGGCGTCGGCCTATGTCGTTGGCCAGTCGGCTCATCGATGCCCGGCGCTGGTCCCAGGCGCCGACCCCGCCGCCGTCGACGTATCGACTCCCAACGACGATGTCCAGCGAGCCGCCCCTGAGCGCCGCGAGCATGCGCGGCAGCAGGGACTCGTCGTGCTGCAGGTCCGCGTCCATGACCGCGAGATAGGGGGCCACGGTCGCCAGCATGCCCTCGATACAGGCCGAAGAGAGTCCGCGCCGGCCGATCCGCTGCAGCACCCGCACCCGCGGGTTCTCGCAAGCGAGCTCACGCACCCGCTCGGCGGTGCCGTCCGGGGAGTCGTCGTCGACGAAGATCAGCTCCCAGTCGACACCGGCCAGCGCGTCCTCCAGGTCGGCGACGATTTGCCCCACGTTGGCCGCCTCGTTGTAGGTCGGCACCACGACGGCGAGCTCGGGGGTGCGGCAGAGTCGGGCGGTATCGGTGGCGGGCATTGGAGACCTTCGGAAGCGGCGGGCCGAAAACTGGGGATCATTCTAGCCGCAATCCAGCGCGGCCGATGGCCCCGACGGCCCCGGAGCGCGGCGAGGCGTCCTAGTCCCCCCCGGCGCGTCGCCCCACCCGCGTCTGCCAATACAGCAGCGCCCCTCCCCAGCCAATGGCCAGCAGCATGATCAATGCGCCGAGTACGCGGCTCGACTGCGCGAGGGCGTGATCCATTTGGAGCAGACCGGTCTCGGTGAGCAGGTATTCCCAATCGTGGAAGCCATAAGGGGCCAGGTGGCCCAGGTTGCCGCCGATCAGCGGCAGTTGGCCGGCGCGGGCATCGTTGATGTAGGGCGCGATATCGAGAAAGTTCTCGCCGAACCACCAGAGGGCCACCGCGGCGCCGAACGGGTCCCGCGTGCGGAGCAGCAACACGCCAAAACAGATCAGCGGCATAAGGAGTTGGCCGAGGGTACCACCGAGTGAGGTGACAAACGCGCCAAATGGCCGGAACAGGACGTGACCGGCCTCGTGGAATGGCAGGTTGATCAGGTGCAGGAAGGACTTGCCCGCCGCATTGCTCTCGACCGACGCGCCGATCAGCATCAGGCCCCACACCAGCAGCACACAAAGCAGCGCCGACCTGACCCAGAGCACCCATTCATCCGTCATTGGGTCTGCCGGGAACAGCAAGGCCCGGACGCCGCCCTCAGCGCGGGAACCAGGTCGGGCCGGTGCCGATCGGGTCACGACCGGACTCGGTGCGGCCGCACCGGGGCGGGGGTGATACTTCCAATACTTCTCGAATACGATCCCGCAGCGGTCGCAGATCTGATTCGCGTCGGCCTGCGCGGCGCCACATTTTGGACAGTCCATTAGTCCGCCCCAGAGTTCATGCGCGCGATGATACGGCTGCTGCTGCGGTCCTCCACTAGCGGCACCAGCACCACCTGACCGCCCCAGGACTTGACCTCGGGGGCGCCGACCACCTGGTCCTCGCGATAGTCGGCGCCCTTGGCGAGCACATCCGGGCGGATGCGCTGGATAAGCCGCAGCGGCGTCGTCTCGTCGAACAGCACCACCGCGTCCACGGCCTCCAGCGCGGCCAGCACACGGGCGCGGTCGAGCTCGCCGATCAAGGGGCGCTCCGGCCCCTTCAGCGCCCGCACCGAGCGGTCCGTGTTGATCCCGACCACCAGGCGCTGACCATAGCGCCGCGCGCGTTCCAGGTAGGTGACATGGCCCACGTGCAGGAGGTCGAAGCATCCGTTGGTGAAGACCACCCGCTCGCCGCGCTCGCGCCAGCCCCGTACCCGCGCCAGCACCGCCTCGACATCGCCGACCTTGGCACCCTGCTCCAGGGCCGCCTCGTCGGTGATCGCGGCCAGCAGCTCGTCGATGAGGATCTGCGCCGTGCCGACCTTGCCGACCACGACCCCGGCCGCGAGATTGGCCAGATGTGCGATGTCCAGCGGCCCCAGACCCGCGGCCAGCGCCGCCGCGAAGACCGCAATCACGGTATCGCCGGCGCCCGATACGTCGAACACGTCCCGCGCCACCGCAGGGATCCGCTGCATCCCGGACGCATCCACCAGCGCCATGCCGAGCTCGCCCAGGGTCAGCGCCAATTGCGCCAGACCGAGCCGCGCCCGCTCGCGTACCGCGGCGTCGAGCAGCGCGTCGAGATCGTCGGCCGATGTCCCCGTCGCGAGCGCCAGCTCGGCCCGATTCGGCGTAATCAGCGAGGCATCGCGGTAGCGCTCGAAATCGGCGCCCTTCGGGTCCACCAGGACGGGCAGCCCGCGCTCGCGGGCGGCGCCGATGAGGCGCTGGCAGAGGGGGCCGGACAACACGCCCTTGGCGTAGTCCGACAGCAGCAGCACGTCCGCCGATGCCAGCCCGGCCTGCACGAGGTCGAACAGGCGATCCTGGTCGGCCGCGTCCAGGGGGGCGTCGGCCTCGGCGTCGATGCGCAGCATCTGCTGGCGACTGCCAATCACGCGTGTCTTGGTGGTCGTCGCACGATCGGCGATCGCCACCACGGCGCCCACATCGACCCCCTGGTCGGTGAGCAGGCGCAGCAGCGACTCACGTGCGCTGTCACAACCGGTTACGCCCACCAGACGCACCTCGCAGCCGAGCCCGACCAGATTGCGGGCCACGTTCGCGGCGCCGCCGGCCACCTCCGTCTCCTGCTTGAGCCGCAACACGGGCACCGGCGCCTCGGGGGAGATCCGCCGTACGTCGCCCCAGAGATAACGGTCGAGCATCAGGTCGCCAACGATCAGCACACGCGGCCGGCCGAAGCCGGCCTGCACCGCCGCGAGCACCCGATCCGGGGCCTGGAACATCCGGGTCAGCCGCCGCGCACGCGCTGCGCGAGCGCCCGTTGCTCGACCAGGTCGCACAGGACGTGGCCGATCAGCATATGCGCCTCCTGGATACGCGCGGTGTTGTTCGACGCCACCACCAGACACAGATCGGTCAGGCCGCACAAGCGCCCGCCGCTGCCGCCCGCCAACCCCACGCGGGCCACACCAAGGCGCGCCGCGGCCTCCATTGCCCGCAGCACGTTCGCGCTGTTGCCGGAGGTGGACAGGCCGACCAGCAGGTCGCCGGGCCGACAAAGGGCCTCCACCTGGCGCGCGAACACCGATTCGAAGCCGTAGTCGTTGCCGACCGAGGTCAGAACCGAGGTATCGGTGGTCAGCGCGATCGAGGCAAGACCCCGGCGCTCATGCTCAAACCGGCCCACCAGCTCCGCGGCCAGGTGCTGGCTGTCGGCCGCGCTGCCGCCATTGCCGATCCAGAACAGGCGCCCGCCGCCGGCCAGGCAGTCCCAGGCCATTGCGACAAAGCGCAGGATGTCCTCGGTCATCGCCGCCAGGGAGCCGATCACCTGCTGATGTGCCGCGATGCTGGCCGCCAAACGGGCCGCCGCATCCGTCGGGCCCGCGGGAACGGGGACGCGCGCATCGGGGGCAGGGGAGATGGGGTCGGGAATCAGGAGCGGTCTCCGGTCTGACATCGGCGTTGAAATGGGCCGAAGGGGCCCTTGCGGGCGCAGGCCAAAAGTATGCCGCCCGCGACGTGGGCCTGGCAAACCGGAGTTGGGGTGCCAGGGCATTGGCCTCGGCAACCTCCGGGTAGAGGCTGATTACAGGGACCTCCCATCCGGAGCAGGAATCGCCCGACGCCTCAGTTGTGGCCAGCCGCGCCCCGTAACAGACCGCGCGGGTCGAGCTCGCCGGCGTAACGATAGGGCAGCGGCAACAGGCCACCCACCGAGACGGTGCCCGCGATCTGGTATTGCCAGGGCCGCGATTGCAGCGCAAGGGTGGGCAGTCGCGCGGCCAGCCTTGCCAGATCACCCGTCAACGAGACCTCCACCGACTCCTCGCCGAAGGCCGGAATCTGTCGCTGCAGCTCGCCGCCGCCGGCCGCGACCTCTTCACCTTCCAGCGACAGCCGGTAGGTCATCGCCTTGATCGGCAGCGTCCTGTCATTGGGGTTGCTGATCCGCAGACCCACCAGCATCGATTGCTGCGCCAGCCCAAGCTGCTGGGGGCGGATGGAGGTCAGCATCACCTCCGGGGCGATCCATGGCCTGGTCAGACTTGCGCAGCCGGCCACCAACAGACCCAGGAGTGACAGGAGCGCGACAGGGGTTGCGCCGCGCGGATGGGATCGCATCGCCCAGACCCTCGCACAATTCGGTGGAACGGAAGTCTAACATCCCGGAATCGGCTACCCCACCGCCCCGGCCCCCGCCACCTCACCATGCATCAGCTCACCAGCGTCAGGTCAGGCCCCGCGCGCAGCCGCTTGGATGCCTCGTACTCCTCGTCCGACATTCGACTGCCAATGATGTTACGCAGGACATCGGCGTCCTTGTCCCCCTGCGCGACCGCCAGCGACAGCCAGTAATGGGCCTGGGCCAGATCGATCGCCACACCCCGTCCATCGGCATAGATCAGGCCCATCGCGTATTGGGCATCGACCTCGCCACGGCGGGCGGCATCGCGCACCACACCCACCTTTGCCGGATCATTGCGCAGGAGAATCAGGTCTTTCAGATAGCTATTGTCGGACATGGCAGTAGGCCTTCGTTGAGCAGCCGGAGCATGGGCCGCGCGCAAACACCCGGTCAATCCGACCCATAACGCGCCAACAACGCGTCATAGGCATCGAAGCCGACGATATCACGGATGGTCGCGAAATCGACCCGTCGCGTCGGCGTGCGCCCGGCGGCCAGGTCCGCGAGGGCCTCGCGCATCGCAAACACCGCGCTGTTGAGCAGGGTCAGCGGATAGGCGGCGACGCGATAACCCAGCGCGGCAAGGCGGCCGGGTGGCAGCACCGGCGTAATACCCTCCTCGAGCATGTTCGCCATATGAACGCCCGGCACCTCGGTACAGAAGCGCGCCATCTCCGCCTCGTCGCGGGGCGCCTCCAGAAACAGGACATCGGCACCGAGGTCCGCGAAGGCCTGCATCCGCCACAGCGCCTCGTCCAGCCCCAGCACGGCGCGCGCATCGGTGCGGGCGACGATGACGATGTCGGAGCCGGCGTCGCGCGCGTCGACGGCGGCGCGTAGACGACGCAGGGCCTCGGCGCGCTCGACAACCTGTTTGACCCCTGTATGGCCGCAGCGTTTCGGCGCAAGCTGATCCTCGAGCATGATGCCGGCGAATCCCGCCGACGCGTACTGCTCGACGGTGCGGCGCACGTTGGCGGGATTGCCGTAGCCCGTGTCGCCATCACCGATCACGGGGATCGACACCGACTGGCAGATATTGCGCCCCTGATCAAGCATCTCCGCCACGCTCAGCAGGCCGGTGTCCGGCAATGCGCAGCGGGCCGCTGACACCGCGAAACCGCTCATAAAGGTCAATGGAAAGCCGGCCTGCTCGATCAGCCGCGCCGAGAGTGCATCGAAGCAACAGGGCATCAACAGCAGGACGTCACCGGCCAGCAGCGCACGCAGTCGCTCGGTGGGATTGGCCATCGCGGGGGTCTCAGGGATGGGCCCGTGCGTCGGATCGCAAAACCGAGCCCCACAAAAAAGGGCGGATAAACCGCCCTTTCTCGTCGAGCCCCGGGGGTTGAGCCCTCAGCTTTTCGCCCAGTTTGCGAAATTGTCGGTGTTCTTCTCTTCGCCGTCCGCGTATCCAGCCTCATAGGCCTCGGTCAGACGCTGCTCTTCGCGCTTGGGGTTCTGCAGAAAGCCGCACTGCCAGCCCTGAACGTACTCGTCGTCGACACCCATCTGCTCCATCTTGGTCACGGCGTCGTAGTAAAACTGGTTCATATCCGCTCTCCGGAAGATCTATCTGTTGGTCTTTAGTATGGCTGCCCAGTGGTGCAGCCCGTCGGAAATGCTTCCCCTGTCCCGTCTTGGGACGCTTGGCTCGGCGTCTCGTCAGAGGTGGCCGCGCCCCACAACCGAGCGGGCACCAGCTAATCATTCCACCACGTCGGACCCTCTGCAAGGAAGGCGGATAAGAATACCGCTTTTTTCTAATGCTTACCAGTATGCTAGGCCGTTGCAACAAGACGACGCGACGTAGTCCAATATTCCCCGACTCGACGGGGGTTAACTATCCATCCCGGACGGCACCCGCGAGCACTGGGTAGGGGCGGCACGCGGGAAAAAATACGGGAAGACCCGTACCCGCGACGCGGAACCCGTCCAGGCGGGCCTGCAGACTGTCGGGGGATCGCTGGCTGCAACCAGCCTCGGCAGCGGTCCGCGGAGCGGGAACGCATCTGAATCAATACTCCCCGCCCGGCTAGAACAGGGTATAGATCAGCGGCGCGAGCGCCGATGTCTTGACGAAGAACAGGACCAGACCAAGCGCGGTCAGGATGACCAGGGTCGGCAGGAACAGGTAGTGGCCACGCCTGGCGAAGAATTCGATGACATGGACGAACCCCGCAATGCCCCCGGGGCGCCGACCCACGCCCTGTCCGGTCTCGAACAGCACCTCTTTCGGATGCCATCCCTCCATGGCCCGCGGTGGTCGATCGCTCCACTGGTAGATGGGGGCATCGCCCTTGATCCGACGCAGCAGCCATCCCAAGGGCGTGATCAGGAGGACGTAGACGAGACCGAGCAGTACGCCGAACAGGGCGCCCCCGACTCCCCGCACCAGGGCGCCGAGCCCCTTCTGCGGCAAACTCCATGCAGATGGCAGAATCAAGCTGACGAGGATGCCGACAGCGCCAAGCCAGGAGAGCGCCAGCCAGGGCCAGTCCATGCCACCCACCACGAAGTAGCTGTGCCACAGGCCGACAGCACCCATCATGCCGGAGATGACGAGCCCGAATACGATGTCGCGTTTGAGCGCATCGAGCGCCAAGCGCGCCTGTCGACGCGCCAGATAGCTGTTCTGGGTCATTGTCAGTCCAGTGCGAAGTTGGCGAGCCACTGCTTGCGCTGTGCCTCGTCCATGGTGCCACCTGCCTGTTGCTCCCGCAGGAACAGGCGGTCACCGATCACCAGGCAATCGATCTCGGTGGCGACAAAGCAGCGGTAGGCGTCCCGCGCGGTGCAGACGATGGGTTCGCCGCGGACATTAAAGCTGGTGTTGATGACGACAGGCACGCCGGTCAAACGCTCGAACTCCGAGAGAACGCCGTGCATGAAGGGGTTACGGACCTTGTCGATGGTCTGGACGCGCGCGGAATAGTCGACGTGTGTGATGGCGGGGACCTCGGAGCGCGGCACCTTCAGCAGGTCGATACCCCACAACTGCTGTTCGTCTCCGGTCGGGACCCGCCGGCGGTGCTCGGCGACCGGATAGGCCAGCAGCATATAGGGGCTTTCCTGGGCGATGTCGAAATACGCGCGCGCACGCTCCGCCAGAACCATGGGCGCAAAGGGCCGGAAGCTCTCGCGAAACTTGATCTTCAGGTTCATGTGGGACTGCATCCTGGCAGAGCGCGCATCACCAAGGATCGAACGGGCCCCGAGGGCGCGCGGCCCCCATTCCATGCAACCGCGCGCCAATGCAACCACCTTCCCATCGGCGATCAGACCGGCGATGCGCGCCTGCAGGGCGGCCTCGTCCAGGGTCTCCCAGACGCCGCCGAGGGCGCGCAGCTCGGCGTCGTCCTGTACCCCGCTGGGGGCGATCTCCGGTCCGAGGAAGGCACCACGCATGGCATCGGGGAGCTCCGCTTCCCGGGGATTCCCCAAGACCATGTGCCACATCCACAGGGCCGCGCCCAAGGCACCGCCGGCATCTCCGGCGGCGGGTTGAATCCAGATCTCATCGAAGGGGCCCTCGCGTGACAACAGCCCCGTGGAGACCACGTTGAGGGCGACGCCCCCCGCCATCACCAGGTGCCGCATGCCCGTCTCCCGGTGGACGTGCTGTGCCATCTTCATGACGATGTCGTTCAAGACGGCCTGGATACTCGCGGCGAGATCCATCTCGCGTTGGGTGATCGGGGATTCAGGCGCCCGTGGAGGTGCCCCAAACAGCTCGGCGAAGCGCTCGTTGGTCATGGTGAGCCCGCCGAGATAATTGAAGTAGCGCTGATTGAGGTGGACGGCACCGTCGTCCTGGATATCGATGATCTCCTTGTGGATGAGATCCGCGTAGATCGGTCTGCCGTAGGGTGCCAGCCCCATGAGCTTGTATTCACCACTATTGATCTTGAAACCGGTGAAGTGGGTGAACGCCGAATACAGGAGCCCCACGGAATTCGGGAAGCGGATCTCCTTGAGCAGATCGATCTGATTGGCCCGACCGACGCCGAAGGTCGCCGTGGACCACTCGCCGACACCGTCGATGGTCAGAATCGCCGCCTCCTGGAACGGACTGGGGAAGAAGGCGCTTGCCGAATGAGACAGGTGGTGATCGCCCATCGCGATGCGTTTCCTGACACCGAGCTCCGACTGGATCTCACGCTCCAGCCAGAGATTGGATGTCAGCCACTTGGGGAAGGACTTCAGAAAGCTCAGCCAGCTCCTGGGCGCGGTCAGGTGGTAGACCGTGGTGAGCCGTTCGAACTTGACCAGTGGATTCTCGTAATAGGCCCAGTAATCGACGTCCTGCTCCGAGATGTTGGCCTGGCTCAGGCAGAACGCGACGGCGTTGTGAGGGAAGGATGCATCGCCCTTGATGCGGGTGAAGCGCTCCTCCTGTGCCGCGCACAGGACCTTCCCATCCTTCAACAGGGCCGCGGCGGGGTCGTGGTAGTAGGCCGATATCCCCAGGATATAGGTAGGCTTGCTCATGGCCGGACCCCGGGCTCATCAAAATCGATCTGCAGATCGAGCGGATTGGCCGCGCCGGAATACCGCACGAGCCGATAGCGCCGGCCATTCTTCCTCGGGTCACTGTCGTCGCTCGAAGAGAAGGTGACCCCGCCTTTCCAGTGCGACCATCGCCCACCGCCGAGGGCCTCGATGTCGGCATGCCGCGCGTGGGCCGGAAGCAGCGGCACCCCGTCTTCCAACAACACCCATGCCGAGCGCAACAGGTGATCTTCGTCGTCGGACTCGCCGATCGCGCCGGGAACCAGGGTCGCGAACCGGTGTCCTGCCGACTTGCTGATCTTCTCCGGCGCGAGCTCGATGGATCGATCCGGGCGCTGCTCACCGAGGTCGGCACGGATCATCAGGGTGTTCACGCGGTCCGCACCCGGCGTCCCGGCCAGGGTCCACGCAACGGTCCCACCCTGTCTGAGCTCGCCGAGGAGTGGGTCTGGGATCGCCGCCCCCGTCACCGGATCGACCGCGGTGAACCACAGGCGCGCCCCCCTGAGCCGCTCGCCGGAGAGTCGCACCGCGCGGATGCTGACCGGCAGATCGAACGCGAGCATGACATAGGGCACGCCCAGGGGCTGGCGTGGGGCGAGCGCCCCGGGCCCCGGGTAGAGCAGACGCCAATGCGCGGGCGCGACCTGGGCAACGGCCACGGAAGGCGGCATCCAGTCATTGATCTTCGGGGCGACCGGCCGGGGCCGCGCGGAGCGCGCCCCCAGGGCCCGCGGGGCATCGCGCTCCAGGACGTCCGCGACCTCACGGGCGTAGAAGCGCGTTGCGATCGGACCTGGATGGCCGTTCGCGGGGTTCACCCCCCAGCGCAGGATGCTGGCGCCGATCTGTCCGTCCTCTGGCGGGTACGCGCGCACGAACGCGTCGAGCAGATTGAAAAATGGCAGCCCGGCGGCCGCGAAGAGGGGCGCCACGGGGGTGTAGAGCGGCCCGAAGGTCTCCGCCGACGGCGCCCCGGGCAGGGTAAAGACCAGCACGGGTGTCCCCATCCGGCGGGAGGCCTCGCCCAGCGCCTGCACGACCCGCGCGTAGGCATCGATGTTCGGCGGGGTCAGGAGCCTGCGCTCCCAGTCCCGATAAAGATAGGCGTCGGAGAGCTTGCTTGCCCACTTCTCGGTCAGCTTCGGCTTCAGTTGCTCTGCCAGCGTCGGGGCAACCCGACCCAGCGTGGCATCCAGGCCGGGCCACTCCGGGAGCGGCACCTCCCGCCCGATCTGCCGGACCAGGTGCTGGCCATCGTCGGTGATCATATCTGGGTCGTTGGTGACATACCCCAGAAGGATCAGATCCGGCTCTATGCCTTCCAGGTAGCCGGGATCCTGCAACCACTGCAACTGCTGCTGGGTGGATGCCCCGTTGATCCCCGCGGCGATGATCTCGACGTCGAAATAGCCGCGGTGGCGCAGCTCCCTCTCGAGCTGGCGCCACCAGATGTCATTGGCGTTGAGATAACCGTCGCCCCAGACGAAGGAGTCGCCGATCACGAGGATGCGCCTCCGACCAGGGGTGGGCGGCCCGGGCGCAATCCCCGCGGATCGCCAGATCGGGTGCTCCGCGGAGTTGAGCACCTTGCGGTTGTTCATCTTGTTGATGCTGTCGTTCTCGCCCACCCAATCGATCGAGACGACCGACCCCTGACCCGCGAGATATCGCAACGCCCCCTCGGTGATCCCGATCCCCGCCGCGAGGAACAACAACGCGTAACCGAAGTAGCGCAACGCGATGAGCGGGACGACAGGGACAAACCGAGACCCTGCCCTGATCCAACCAAGGGCCGAGCAATAGGTGTCCGGACCAGACAGCGGCGGTGCAGAATGCGATGCCATGTGAATCCTTGGAATTGGGGGGGCCGGTGATCGAGTCCAGCCATGGAGCGCATCGGCCCTCGATCCAAGCAGCTCGATCCGCGGATTGCGCCCTGTTCGACGATCGCGGGTCGCTGAACATCGCTGGCCATCCTTGGCCCGTGCACCTTCCGGCCAAGGCGCAGAGGCGGTTTGCACCGCGTCAGACCCCGGTCTGGACGGGGCCGGTAGCCTAGACGAGCGAAGAGCGGCGGGTCAAAAAAATCGCGCGCATCCGGGCAGGCGCCGCGTCGGGCATCGCGCCCGTCGGGGTCCGGCAACGCTCGCAACGCGGCGTGGCCACGACACTCGCACGCGACGCTGGGCTGATCCATCCGCAACCCGCGAGGGACGCGCTTAAATGAGCGCTTCCTTGCCACGATGGGTCCCGCGGGCTTGGTATCGGGACAACGCAAACCTATTTCCACATGTCAGGTAACGATGTAGCCACAGGAGTCCGCCGACCAATGCGCCCCGCCCAGCTGTTGCGCGTGCTAGAGCGCGAGTTCGTCAGTACGGCCGAAGGCCACCATACACCCGTGATGCTGTGGGGGCCGCCCGGCGTCGGCAAGTCCCAGATGGTCGCGCACGTGGCCGAGCGCCACCAGGTGCCGATTATCGACATTCGTCTGTCGCAGATGGAGCCGAGCGACCTGCGTGGCATCCCCTTCCGGGTCGAGCAACGGGTCGAGTGGGCGGTGCCATCGATGCTCCCCGACGCGGCACGCCACGGGCGGGCTGGTGTATTGTTCCTCGATGAGATCACCTCGGCGCCACCGTCGGTGTCGGCGGCGGCCTATCAGCTGATCCTGGACCGCCGGCTGGGCGAATACCGGGTGCCGGAGCACTGGGCCATCTTCGCCGCCGGCAACCGCCAGGGTGACCGTGGCGTGACCTACAGCATGCCCGCGCCGCTGGCCAACCGATTCTCGCACTTCGAGGTCGACACGCACCTCGACGACTGGGTCGCCTGGGCCTACGCCAGCGGCATCGACGAGCGGATCATCGCCTTCCTGCGCTTCCGTCCGGAGTTGCTGTTCGATTTCGACCCGGCCCACAACCCGGTGGCCTTCCCGTCGCCGCGCTCTTGGGAGTTCGCGCACCGCGGGCTGAAGAAGTTCGAGGACCACCCCGAGCTGCTGCAGGGGACCCTGCAGGCGTGCGTCGGTCCGGCCGCCGGGATCGAGGTGACCGCGTTCGTCAACAGCCTGGACCAGATGCCCGACCTGGACGCCATCTGCGCCGGCGAGAGCGTGCCGGTGCCACGCGAGATCGATCTGCAATACGCCGTCGCCGCCGCGCTGGTGGGCAAGGCGATCCGTGCCCGCAACAGCGCGGATAGCCAGCCGGTCATCGGCAACATCCTGCGCTATGCCAGACGTTTCCCCCAGCGAGAAATGGGGGTGATGCTGGTCTCGGACCTGCACCGCGCCCTCGGCAATGACCTGTTCGAGGTACCCGCGTTCGCCGAGTGGGCGCAGGCAATCGCCGACGTCATGCTCTACGAATAGACCGCAACCCGCGCCAGATTCAGGCCCATCCGATGCCCACCGACAACCAAGCCATCGAGACCAAGCTCGCCGCGGCCCGCACCCGGCTGATCCTGGAGAAGCCGTTTCTGGGCGCGCTGGTACTGCGCCTGCCGATGGAGCCGGCCGACCCGGCCTGGTGCCGCACCACGGCCACCGACGCCCGCGCCTTCTACTACAACCCCGCCTACATCGATGACCTGTCGATGGACCAGACCCAGTTCATCCTGGCGCACGAGGCACTGCACTGCGCACTGTCGCACTTCGCGCGGCGCCAGCACCGGGTCAGGCACAAGTGGGATCTCGCCTGCGACTACGCCATCAATCCGCTGCTGGTCGACGACGGCCTGACGCCGCCGCCGAATGCGCTGATCATGCCGATGTACAAGGGCATGACCGCCGAGGAGATCTACCCGCTGATCGGCGACAACGACCAGTCCCAGACCCTCGACCTGCACGCCTACGACCAGGACAGCGAGGGTCAGGGCCGCGGCTCGGGCATGACGGAGAAGGACATCGCCTCGAAATCCCCGTCCCAGACCCCCGCCGACGCGGACGGACAGGCCGGTGGGCGCGACGCGGCGGACTCCACGGGGACCTCGGCACCCCCCCAGCAAGGCGGCGAGAACGGTGGCGAGCCACAACCGCCACCCCTGACGCCCGACGAGCAGGAGACCCTGCAGGTGCAGTGGCAGCAGCGCATGGCCGGCGCGGCGCAACAGGCGATGCAGGCGGGCAAGCTCGGGGGCGAGCTCAAGCGGATGATCGACCACCTGCTGCAGCCCCAGCTGCCCTGGCGCATGTTGCTGGCCCGCTATATGAGCAGCACCACCCGCGACGACTACAGCTGGTCGCGGCCCTCGCGCCGTGAGGGCGACTTCATCATGCCGAGCCTGCGCAGCCACCAGATGGATCTGGCCGTCGCCGTCGACACCTCCGGCTCGATCAAGGACAGCGAGATACAGGAGTTCATCGACGAGATTGACGCGCTGAAGGGACAGGTACGCGCCCGCGTGACGCTGCTGCCATGCGATGCGGCCCTGTGCGAGGGCGCGCCTTTCCGTTTCGAGCCTTGGGAGACCTTTCAGCGCCCCGAGGGCATCCATGGCGGCGGCGGCACCAGCTTCCGCCCCGTCTTCGAGTGGCTCGCCCAACAGGACTGCCAGCCGGACCTGCTGGTCTATTTTACCGATGCCGACGGCGAGTTCCCCGCGGCGGCGCCGCACTATCCGGTCATCTGGTTGGTCAAAGGTCGATCGAAGGTGCCTTGGGGTCAGCGGATCCAGCTAAACTGAGGACACCGGCCCATGCGTTACGCGGCCGGCCGCCACAGGGGCCGCCGGCCGCGCCGCGCATCGGACGCTATTCGACGACAGGTCCCATCAACCCGCAGGCCCAGACCCCATGACCCCGCGCATTCCATGGCGCCGACTCGCCGACCGCATCCTCCGAACGGGCATTGGCCTCGTGCTCACGATCGGTCTCACGTGCGCCGACCCTTACCAACTGCCCGACTTCGGCAGCTCGGCCGACACGCTGATGTCCGTCGCCGAGCAGCGGCGGCTGGGTCGTGCCTTCATGCAGTACGTGCGCGAGGCCCTGCCCGTGAATCAGGACCCGGTGCTAACGGACTACATCGAGACCCTCGGCCGACAGATGGTCACCGCGAGCGGCGAGGGCACCGCCAACTTCCATTTCTTCCTGATCGACGAACCGGTGATCAACGCATTCGCTGGCCCGTCGGGTTACATCGGCGTCTATTCCGGACTGGTCCTGGCGGCCCAGACCGAAAGCGAGCTGGCAGCGGTCATCGCCCACGAGATCGCACACGTCACCCAGAACCACCTCATGCGCTCGTTCGAGGCGCAGCGCAAGATGACGATCCCGGCCACCGCGCTGCTGATCGCCGCGGCGGTGCTCGGCGCACAGGTCGATGCCAGCATGGGGGCCGCCGCCATAGCCAGCGTGCAGGCGGTCGCGACACAGGGTCAGATCAATTTCACGCGGGCCAACGAGGAAGAGGCCGACCGCATCGGCATCACGACCCTCGCCACCTCCGGGCATGACCCCTACGCGATGCCGGGCTTCTTCCAGCGCTTGACCAAGGCAAGCCGCATTTACGAGACCGACGCCCCGGAGCTCCTCCGAACCCATCCGGTGACCACGAGCCGCATCGCCGATGCCATGGGCCGGGCAGGCCAGTTTGGACACAAGCAGCGCGCCGACAGCCTGCGCTTCCATCTGGCGCGGGCCAACCTGCGTCAGCGCTCGTTTACGCGTGCAGAGAAGGCCGTGGAACACTTCGAGGCGACGCTGCGCAGCGGACGCTATCGGGATGAGACTGCCGAGCGTTACGGCTATGCCCTGGCGCTGACCCGCGAGGGCAAGCTCGCCGCCGCGGCCGAGCAGACAGGCCGGCTGTTACAAAAGCACCCCAGCCAGATGGAGCTCATCGTGCTGCAGGCCGAGATCGATCGGCGTGCCGGCCGGGTCGAGCGGGCGATCAGCGATCTGAGAAGCGCGGTCGGGCTCGAGCCGGCAAGCTGGCCCTTGCGCCAGGCCTATGCCGAGGCGCTGATGGCAGCTGGCCGGCCCGGCGAGGCCCTGTCCACGCTCGAAGGGCTCCTGGCCTATCGAACCGATCTGGCCTCGGTGTATGCGCTGCTTGCCGACGCCGCCGGCAAGGCCGGGCAGCCAGGGTTGTACGCCCGCTATCGGGCCGAGGCCCTCTATCTCACGGGCGACCTGCCGCTGGCGATCCACCAGCTCGAAGCGGCGCTGCGCGAGCCCGGTCTCGATTTCTATCTTGCATCGAAGATCCAGGTGCGTCTGGAGGAGCTTGAAGCCGAGCAGCGCGAGAACAAGAAGGGTCCCGACACCGGCTAGCACGACCCCGCTTTCAACCTAGAAAGAGCAGTTGACCGCCTAGCCGCCCATGCAAACGTCTGCGTTTGTTCGTGTTCTGGAGACGTTGGAGAGTCACCCGCCGGGTGAAGGGCGCTACGGCCGCCAGGGCACGCCCCGCGCGACGCCCAGCCGCGTTACAACGCGTTGAAATCGAATGACGATTCCCCCTCGCTCTGCCTTGCTGGACACCACGCGGAACCCACCCTGGCGACCGTCCAGCTGCCCTTTCTGGGTTCAACCGTTTCCCGTGCGGGGCCAAGGCTCGCCCTCATTTCCGCGGCAAGTCAGTCGTTGACGATCCGACATTCGCGGGATTGCACCACGCCCGTCGCGGACTGGCCGTGGTTCATGGCCGGGTTCGGTCAGGGTCTGTCCGTCCCTGGCGCAGCGCGGCACCCTGGACACCTTGCACCCTCGGCCGCCTCCGCGCGATGCGCCGGCGAGGGCGAGGGCCTCGCCAGATGCGCTCGAGCGCTCAATTTCGGCACAGCTTACAGGGCAGATAGGCAGTTTCCACGCATCTCTGAGTACGCTAAGCTAACGCGAACGTCGACGCGCGTATAGGGAGATGAAGCACGCAAGCCCCGACAACAGGGGCACAGCGCTCGACGTTATAAGAGCAACGCCCGGGAGGTGATGACATTGGTCGTATTTTCAGGCAACGGCATGGTGGGTAGAGCCCGGTGCGGGCGGTCCATAACCAGCCGTGCGCGAGGGCCGGTGTCAGTCACCAATCCGCCGGCGACGCTGCAGCGGGATCGTCGCTGAGCAACGCACAAACCCAAGCCAGCGGTGCGCCGGGCCTCGCCCCGGGGATGCGTGACGCGGGGCTCCACAAGGGCCCTACCCGGCCAGTCCCCGAGAGCGCCGCATGGCGATAGCCCTCGGCTCCCCTCCCCAGAACCACCAACCCTCGAGATAGGAGAAAGTTCATGATCGATGCAACACGCAGAACGTTGTTGAAAGGATCGCTCGGCGCCGGCGCGATCGGCGTCGCGGTCGGCGCGGGCCTGCTCGCGCCGCGCGCCCTGCTCGCCGCGTGGCCAGAGGCGGCCTTCAAGGCCACCGACACCGCCGCCGCCCTGACCGATCTGCTCGGCAGCGACACGACGGCGACCAGCGATGCGGTGATGATCAAGGCCCCGGATATCGCCGAGAACGGGGCCGTCGTCCCGGTGACGGTCGAGAGCACGATGGAGGGTGTGAAGTCCATCGCCATCGTCGCCTCGGGTAACAGCACGCCGCTGATCGCGTCCTTCGACCTCGGTGAGAACGCCCTGCCATTCGTCTCCACCCGTATCAAGATGGCCAAGACCGCCGACGTGGTCGCCGTCGTTCAGACGGCCGATGGCCTGTTCAGCAATGCAAAGAGCGTCAAGGTCACCATTGGCGGCTGTGGCGGCTGATCGAACAACGAATCACCAAACGAGGTAGACGATTATGGCAAGCAACATCAAGATCCGCGCCAAGACCAGCAATGGCGTCACCACCGTCAAGTGTCTGATGAGCCACGAGATGGAAACCGGCCTGCGCAAGGACAAGAAGACCGGCGAGCCGATTCCGGCGCACTACATCCAGGAGGTGACCGCGAAGTGGAAGGACCAGGTCGTGATGACCGCGAACTGGAGCGGCGGCGTTTCGAAGAACCCGTACCTGTCGTTCAAGTTCAACGGCGGCGAGGCCGGCGATCCGGTCGAGATCGCCTGGGTCGACAACCAGGGACAGACCGAGACGGAGACCGCCGAGATTAAGTAACGCGCGACGGACTCAACGCGGCAGAAAAAGGCCCCGCCAGAAGGCGGGGCCTTTTCTGTTTGCACGCAACGCTACCGCTCAGCCGGTGGCGGCACGGAGCCGGGCGGCCGTCGCCAACGCCGCCGTGTCGCTGAGATCACCGGTGTAGATCGACGAGCCCCCTTCGGGTCGGCGTCGAAACCGCCGATAGGGCCAGAGATACTGTTCCGGACAGACGGCGACGCACTGCTCGATGCCACGGTTCAATGCCGCCGCCGCGACGCTGTCGTCCTCACTGTCGATACCCTCGGGCGCGGCGATGCAGTGCATGCGAAACCCCCGACCCCGCGACAGGCGCTGCGCAAACATGAAGATCACCGGCGCCCCGGTCTTACGTGTGAGCCGGTTCACCAGCAACATGGTGTACGCGGGCACACCGAACAATGGAGCGAATGCGGCGCCCTTGTCGGCACGCGGTTCCTGGTCTGGCAGGATCCCGACGTATTCGCCGCGCTGCAGCGCCTGCACCAGCAGGCGGATCCCCTTGGCCGTAATCGGCGCCAGCGTAGCGCCGCTGCGTCGACGCGCCGCGAGTATGAGGTCGTCGAACTGCTTCTGCGGCTTATAGAAGATGGCTGTTGGCCCCTGCGCGGCCAGGTGCAGGCCCGCCAGCTCCCAGGCGCCGAGGTGTGGCGACAAGACGATCAGGCCCCTGTCCGCGGTGCGCTCGAGCAGCTCGGCGCCGCGCACCTCGGTCACCAATGACAGGACATCGGCAGGCGGCCGCAGCCACAGCCGAGCGATCTCGGCGTAGGTCTTGCCGAACTCCCGCAGGCAGCGATCGCGCAGCCGGACCTGCTCCGAGGCGGCGAGGTCAGGGAAACAGAGCGCAATGTTGATCAACGTGTTGCGCCGCTGGCGGTTCGCGAACAGAATCACCAGCGAGCCCGCCGCGGCGCCGATCCCGTGCACCAGCCGCAGCGGCAGTCGGGCCAGCAGCCACATCAAAGCCCGGACCAGGCGTTCACTCATGGCGACAGGTGCCACCGGCGACACCGCGGATCCCACACTCGACACCATCGACCTCCTCGCAAAACCCTCTCCGCACCAAAGCCGATGCGTCCAGCTCGCCGCTCGCATCGACCGCTCCAGGCGATCGCGGGCATGGCATAAACCAGACCACCATCAGGAGACCGGCCAGTGACCGACTCGAAACACCCCAAGGGGCTCACGCCACAGCAAGCCTACCAGATGACCGAAGACGACCCTCAGGCCGTGCTGGTCGACATCCGCTCGACGATGGAATTCCTTTTCGTCGGCCATCCGGTCGGCTCTGTTCACATCCCATGGATCGACGAGCCCGACTGGACCGTCAATCCCGATTTCGTCACCGAGATCCGCAAGCTCCTGCTCGGCGGCGCGGTCTGCACGGCCGAGGCACCCTGCGCGCCAGTGATCCTGATCTGCCGCAGCGGCAAGCGCTCGCTGGAGGCCGGAAAGACGCTCCTGGAGAGCGGATTCCGTAGTGTCTTCCATGTCGACGAGGGATTCGAGGGAGAGCGCGACGAAGAGCATCACCGCGGCACGCTGGGCGGGTGGCGCTTTCGTGGTCTACCCTGGGAACAGTGCTGACGCCCGGGCCACGCGGGGCGGACAAGGGGCCGCGGGTCTCTCGCCCCACGGCCCGCCCCGCGGCGCCTGCCACGGGCGCTCAGAGACCAGCGGGTGCGCGTTGGCGCAAGGGCTCGATCTTGATCTCCGGCCCATTGCCGACACAGGATATCCCCTCTCCGTCCCCCTTCCGATCCACGAGGTCCTGCAGACTGATCTGGTTGAGATAGCTGTAGATCCGGTCGCTGAGATCCATCCACAGGTCGTGGGTCAGACAGGGGCCATTGTCCTGGCAATTCTGGGCACCGCCGCAGCGGGTGGTGTCGACGTGCTCATCCACCGCCGTGATGATCTCGGCGATACAGATCGTCGCGGCCTCTCGCGCCAGGTTGTAGCCGCCGCCCGGGCCGCGCACGCTGGAGACCAGCGCGTGCTTGCGCAGCTTCGAGAACAGCTGCTCCAGATACGACAGCGAGATCCCCTGGCGCTCCGCGATGTCGGCCAGTGCAATCGGCCCCTCGCCCTGATGAATGGCCAGATCGAGCACGGCCGTCACCGCGTAGCGCCCTTTTGTCGTTAACCGCATGACTCAGCCTCCCAGCTTCATGAAAACATGACCATATCCTACGATAGCCGAGTAAGACCATCAATTTAATAGGGCGAAAGCCCCCCGATTCGCCCGTGCGGACCCCGGTCGGCTCGCCACGCGGTCTCCCGCGGCGTCGGCGCCTTGGCGCCCGGGCAGGCCCGTCAGGTCGAGTCATCCGATGTCGGGGCATCGGTCGCGGGCTCGATCACGCAGTTGTCGAGGTCACCGAGGTGATCGAAATGGCGCGTGATGCCATGTTCCTCGAGCGCACGCGACATCGCCTCCATACGCCGGTCCATGACGTGGATGTGGTCCAGCATGCGGTTGATCGCGTTCGCCACCGGATCGGGCACATCGCGGGTCGCGCCGTAGGCGTCGAAACCGATTCGCTTGGCCGTATCGGCCCGCCGACGTGTCGTGGCGTCGGCGGAGCGTTCGATGACCCGGCCCGGCACGCCGATGACAGTGCCGCCCGGCGGGACGGGCTTGACCACGACCGCGTTGGAGCCGATGCGGGCACCATCGCTGATCTCGATCGGCCCCAAGACCTTCGCGCCGGCACCGACCACGACGTCGCGGCCAAGGGTCGGATGGCGCTTGCCCTTCTGCCAACTCGTCCCACCAAGTGTGACGCCGTGGTACAGGGTGCAGTCGTCGCCAACGATGGCCGTCTCACCGATGACGACCCCCATTCCGTGGTCAATGAAGAAACGCCGACCGATCTGCGCGCCCGGGTGGATCTCGATGCCCGTCAGCAGCCGCGCGACGTTCGAGAGCATTCGAGCAAGCCACTTGAACCCACGCGTCCAGAGGCGATGAGAGATGCGATGCATCAGCACCGCGTGCAATCCGGGATAGGTGGTAAAGACCTCAAACGCGTTGCGCGCGGCAGGGTCGCGCTCGAACACACAGTCGATGTCTTCGCGGAGTCTCTGGAACATAATCCCTGGGCCGGGCCGGCTGTTGGCGTGCGATGGAACAAAACGCCATTCTACCCAACGTGCCCACGCCCCGAGCTGATATCGATCGGGCAGCGTTTTCTGTCACCCAAGTGACTGACAATGGAGCCAACCGGAAACCGCGTTTCCGATTCGCGAGCCCCTCAGTCCCCGCGCCGGAAACGGCCGGCCGTCTTGCGACCCTGCGCCGCGCTCAGGATGCCCCGCAGGATATTCAGCTCGGTGCGGTCTGGACGGGCACGGTTGAACAGCCTGCGCAGGCGGCGCTGCAGCTTTTGGGACTGGACCGGGTCGGCAAAGCCGATCGCGACCAGGGTCTGCTCCAGGTGCGCGTAGAACCCCTGCATCTCCTCGGCGGTGGCCAGGTCGGGGGCGGGCCCAGCCGCTCGCATCGCCTCCGTGGAGCCCGCGGCGGCCAGCGCCGCCACCCGGATCTCGTAGGCGAACACCTGCGCCGCCGCCGCAATATTCAGCGAGCTGAACGCGGGGTTGGCCGGGATGTGCGCGAGAAAATGACAACAGGCGAGCTCGGCATTGGTCAGGCCCGAGGATTCGCGCCCAAGCAGCAGCGCCACATCGCCGTCACCGGCCTCGCGCACCAGTCGCTCGGCGCAGGCACGCGGCTCCAGCTGCGGCCACTCCACGGTGCGCCGCCTCGCACTGGCCCCGATGACCAGGCGACAACCGGTCAGGGCCTCTTCCAAGCCCTGGTGGACGCTCGCCCCGGCCAGCAGGTCGTCTGCGCCCGAGGCGCGCGCGAAGGCGTCCGCATCGGGCAGCCGGCGCGGACGCACCAGCGCAATGCGCGACAGCCCCATGTTCTTCATCGCCCGGGCCACGGCGCCGATATTGCCGGTCAGGCTGGTCTCGACCAGAACGAAACGGATGCGCGCCAGTGCCGGATCACGGATGCTGTCGCGGTCATCGCGCATCGGCAAACACCCCGCGCAAGGACCACCCTGCATTGTCAATCTTCAATCCGCCCCCCCGTTGGAGTATCGTTGCGCCATGGATCCCATGCTCAATATCGCCGTTCGCGCCGCACGCAATGCCGGGCGCATTGTCTTGCGCTACTTCGAGCGCGTCGACAGTCTGAAGATCACCGATAAGGGACGCAACGATTTCGTCAGCGATGTCGATCGCGCCGCCGAGATCGCCATCATCCAGGAGTTGCGCGGCAAGTTCCCCGACCACGCGATCCTCGCCGAAGAGAGCGGCTCCAATGGGCGCGGCGAGCACGAGTGGATCATCGACCCACTCGACGGCACCACCAACTATTTGCACGGCTTTCCGCAGTTCTCGATCTCCATCGGGCTGCGCTGGCGTGGCCAGATGCAACAGGCGGTGGTCTACGACCCGCTGCGCGAAGAGCTGTTTACCGCCAGTCGCGGCGGCGGCGCGCTGCTCAACGACCGTAAGTTGCGCGTCAGCCCGCGCCGGGACCTGGAGGGCGCGCTGATCGGCACGGGGATTCCGTTTCGCGAGCATGGGCACCTGGATGTCTATCTGAAGATGCTGCGGGCCATGATCGAAGGCACCGCGGGGATCCGCCGCCCCGGCTCCGCCGCGCTGGACTTCGCCTACGTGGCCGCGGGCCGGCTCGACGGATTCTGGGAGCTCGACCTGGCACCCTGGGACTTTGCCGCGGGCGCCTTGCTGGTCACCGAGGCCGGCGGTACCGTGAGCGACCTCGCCGGCGGCGACCGCTACTTCGACACCTGCAACCTGGTCGCCGGCGGCATCAAGGTGCATCGGGCCATGCTCGATCGGCTGCGGCCGTTTCTGAGCGATGCGTTGCGGGCCTGAGAAGCGCCGATTGTTCGCGTTTCCCACGCGGGCCACGAATGGCCGAGCCGACTCACCCCATGGATGGATCGACTCGGCTCGCCCGCGGTCGTGCTGATGAACGCTGGTCCGGCAGGGACCCCTGGACGGATTCGGTTCGAGACGGCCCGGGCGAATGCGACGGGATGCACGGTAGCGCATTGGCCGATGAGGGAGAATCGCCAATGGGGGATCAGGCCCAGATCGAGGGTCGCCGCAAGCCCCGGTATCATCCGACCCGGCCTGACCCACCCAACCGGGTTTCGCCTTGCGTCCGTGCCGCGAAAGGCGCTTGGACGTCAAGGAAGCAAGCGAGCAGATAGCATATGCCAAAGTCGAACGACCAGAACGCCTCCGCCATCGCCGTGATCGGGTCCGGCGGGAGCGGCGCCGTGACGGCCGGGCTGATCCTGCTGAATGCGGCCGCTCGCGCGGGCTATTACGGCCTGCTGACACGCTCCGCGGGCCCGCAGATCCGTGGCGGGGAGTCGGCGGCGATGATCCGCTTCTCGCGCCGCCCGGTGCGCTGCATGGGGGACCGCTTCGACATCCTGGTCGCTCTGGACTGGGGCAACCATACGCGTTTTCGCGACGAGATTCCGATCGATGGCGACTCCCTGGTTCTGGCGGACACGGGCACCCACCCGGTGCCCGCGATGGTCGCCGACAGCGGTGCCGAGCTTCGCGACGGCCGTTTCCAGCAGCTCGCATCCATGCAGGACGAGGGACGCGCAAACATGATTGCGGTGGGCGCCGCCGGCGCCGCCCTCGGGCTGCCGCTGGAGTCCCTGGTCGAGGGTGCCGCCGCGACGCTCAAGGGCAAGGGCCAGGCCGTACTGGGCTCGGCCCAACGCTGTATCCGCGACGGTTACGGCAGCGGCCCGGGCGGCGCGCCCGCGACCAGTGCGCCAGCGGGGCATTGCCAGCGCTGGAACATCAGCGGCAACGAGGCCTCCGGACTCGGCGCGCTGCGCGGCGGTGTGCGTTTCGTCGCGGCCTACCCCATCACACCGGCGAGCGAGATGCTCGAATGGCTCGCCCCGAGGCTGGAACGGCTCGGCGGCGCATTACTGCAGGCCGAGGACGAGCTGGCGTCGATCAACATGATCATCGGCGGATCATTCGGGGGTGTCCCATCCCTGACCGCCACCTCTGGGCCCGGGCTGAGCCTGATGCTGGAGGGGATCGGTCTGGCCATCGCCAGCGAGACCCCGGTGGTGGTGGCGAACGTGATGCGCGGCGGCCCCAGCACCGGCATCCCGACCAAGACCGAGCAGTCGGATCTGGACATCGCGCTGTACGGCTGCCATGGGGACGCACCCCACCTCGTGCTGGGGGCGCTGAGCATTGCCGACTGTGTCTTCACCACGGCCTGGTCGACCCAGCTGGCCGAACATCTCCAAACCGCGGCCATCGTATTGTCCGATCAGCTCATCGGTCAGTCGCGCGCCATCATCGACCCACCGCCGGCGCCGGATCTCGGGCCTGGACGGGTACTGGCCAGCGACGCGCGGGGTGCGCAGAGCCAGCCCTATCAACGCTATGCCGCGGGCGCCGACGGGATCTCGCCGATGAGCATCCCGGGGCGTTGCGGGGCGAGCTACACCGCCGACGGCCTCGAGCACAATGCCGCTGGCACGCCCTCGAGCCTCGCGGCGGACCATCGTGCGCAGCTCGACAAGCGCCGACGCAAGCTGGTCGAATTCGATTACGGCGATGCCTGGGCGGAGATCGACGGCGAGGGCCCTTTGTGCATCGTCACCTGGGGCTCCACACATGGCGTCGTCAGCGAGGCCTCCGAACGCCTTCGGCAACGCGGCAGACCGACCCGGGTGATCGGCCTGCGCCTGCTCGCGCCGCTGCAGCATACCGCCTTGCGCGAGGCCATCGGCGAGGCCCGGGTCATCGTCGTCGAGCAGAATCACAGCGCCCAGTTGTTCCGCTATCTGCATGCGCAGCGCGCGCTGCCATTACACGCCCATTCGCTGGCGCGCCCGGGTCCGCTGCCACTGCGACCGGACGAGATCGTCACCGCCGCCGAAGAGGTCTGAGATGGACGTTGCCGCCCCGCCGAGCCTACGCGCAAAGGACTACAAGTCCGCGATCAAACCGATCTGGTGTCCCGGCTGCGGGCATTTCGCGGTGCTCTCGGCGCTGACCAAGGCCCTGGCTCATCTGCAGCTGGCCAAGGACGAGCACGCGATCATCTCGGGCATCGGTTGCTCCTCGCGTCTACCGGCCTATATCGACAGCTTCGGTTTTCACGGCGTGCATGGCCGCGCCCTGCCGCTTGCATCGGGGCTCAAGGCGGCCCGGCCAGATCTGACCGTCCTCGCCGTCGGCGGCGACGGCGATGGCTTTTCGATCGGCGGCAATCACTTCCTGCACGCCTGCCGGCGCAATATGGATATCACCTATATCGTCATGGATAACGAGGTCTATGGCATGACCAAGGGGCAGGCGTCTCCGACCACACAGCCGGACTGGAGCCGCAGCAAGCTCACCCCGCATGGGACTGGTCTGCGCCGCTTCCAACC
>JAXGTD010000016.1:0-49542 GCA_040775095.1 Chromatiaceae bacterium
TCTCACCGAACATCGGCAGCTTCCACATGTACCAGTACGAACCGGCGGCGTTTTGCGGCTCGGTGTGCTCGATGGATGGGTTCCAACCCTTGGAGACGATGTACTCGATCTGCTTGCGGATCTGGGCGGCGTCCATCGAGGGCAGGTAAGAGAAGGTCTCGAACTTGCGGCTCGCGGTATCGGACAGGCTGGAATTGTAGTCCTGCATTGCACTCATTGAATTAACACCTCAGTCAGTTTCGGCTCGGTTTGTCGATCGGCCCTGTCGGCGCGTGCTTGCCCCGACAGGGCGTGGACGCTTACTTGTGAGACACGTCCAGCTTGTCGACGGTGTCGAACTCGAACTTGATCTCTTTCCAGGTCTCCATCGCGGCCTTCAGCTCGGGGCTGTGCGCGGCGGCGGCGGTCAGGATCTCCTTGCCTTCCTTCTCCAGCTCACGGCCCTGGTTGCGTGCCTCGACACAGGCCTCGACTGCCACGCGGTTGGCGGCGGCGCCAGCGGCGTTGCCCCACGGATGGCCCAGGGTGCCGCCGCCGAACTGCAGCACCGAGTCGTCACCGAAGATGCTGACCAGTGCAGGCATGTGCCAGACGTGGATACCGCCGGACGCGACCGGCAGCACACCGGGCATGGCGCCCCAGTCCTGATCGAAGAAGATGCCGCGGGAGCGGTCTTCCTTGATGTAGGAATCGCGCATGATGTCGATCCAGCCCAGGGTCGCATCGCGGTCGCCCTCGAGCTTGCCCACGACGGTTCCGGAGTGCAGGTGGTCGCCGCCGGACAGGCGCAGGATCTTGGTCAGCACACGGAAATGGATGCCGTGATGCGGGTTGCGGTCGAGCACCGCGTGCATGGCGCGGTGGATGTGCAGCAGCATGCCGTTGTCGCGGCACCACTGGGCCAGGCCGGTGTTGGCGCTCAGGCCGCCGGTCAGGTAGTCGTGCATGATGATCGGGGCACCGATCTCCTTGGCGTACTCGGCGCGCTTCATCATCTCGTCGGCGGTCGGCGCGGTCACGTTCAGGTAGTGACCCTTGCGCTCACCGGTCTCGGCCTCGGCCTTCAGGATGGCCTCCATGACGAAGTCGAAGCGGTGCTTCCAGCGCATGAAGGGCTGGGAGTTGACGTTCTCGTCGTCCTTGGTGAAGTCCAGACCGCCACGCAGACCCTCGTAGCAGGCGCGGCCGTAGTTCTTGGCCGACAGGCCCAGCTTCGGCTTGATGGTGCAGCCCAGCAGCGGACGGCCGTACTTGTTCATGATGTCGCGCTCGACCTGGATGCCCTGCGGCGGGCCGTTGCAGGTCATGACATAGGCGACCGGGAAGCGGATGTCTTCCAGACGCAGCGCGCGCAGGGCCTTGAAGCCGAACACGTTGCCGACCAGGGAGGTCAGCACGTTGACCACCGAGCCCTCTTCGAACAGGTCGATCGGGTAGGCGATGAAGGCATAGAAACAGGTGTCGTCGCCCGGGACGTCTTCGATCGCGTAGGCGCGGCCCTTGTAGTAGTCCAGGTCGGTCAGCAGGTCGGTCCAGACCGTGGTCCAGGTGCCGGTGGAGGACTCGGCGGCCACGGCAGCGGCAACCTCTTCACGCGGAACACCAGGCTGGGGCGTGACTTTGAAGCAGGCCAGGATGTCGGTCTCCTTCGGCGTGTAGTCCGGCATCCAGTAAGTCTCGCGGTACTCTTTGACGCCCGCGTTGTAGCTCTTTGCCATTGGCGCTTGTCCTCACAGGTGAAGATGGATCAGTGAATCGGGTTGCTCGATGTCGTGTGGCGTTTTTGGGGCGCCGACGGGACCGACTCTCGAGGCCAGTTCCGGGGCCGGCGGGTCTGTTCCCCGCATGGCATCTCGAAACCTGGTGCGCATTGTAGCGATCAACCATATAATTTCTAGTAAATATTTCTAATATCGCACATAAGTAGAAGCTGATGTCTTGGATCGATGGTGACCGGCCGATGGTGCTCGCGTGAATGTCTCACTGCGTCAATTGCGTGTGTTCGAGGCGGTCGCGCGCCGGCTGAGCTATACCCGGGCCGCCGAGGAGCTGCATCTGAGCCAGCCGGCGGTGTCGATGCAGGTGCGCCAGCTCGAGGACAGCGTCGGATTGCCGCTGTTTGAGCGGGTTGGCAAAGGCATTGCCCTGACCGAGGCGGGACGGGAGATCTACCATTACAGCCGCAGCGTCAATCGTGCGCTGCAGGAAATGGAGGAGGTGGTCGAGTCGCTCAAAGGGGTGAGTCGCGGTCGCCTGAGCGTGGCGGTGGCAAGCACGGTGAACTACTTCGCGCCCAAGCTTCTGGCCGAGTTCCACCGCCGCTACCCGGGTATCAATCTGCATCTGGATGTCACCAACCGCGAGCAACTGGTGCGGCTGCTGGAGAGCAATGCCGTCGATATCGTGCTGATGGGCCTGCCGCCGGAGGACGTCGATGTCGTCTCCGAGGCCTTCATGGACAATCCGCTGGTGGTCATCGCCCCGCCAGGTCATCCCCTCGCCGGTGAGCGCGATATTCCGCTGGCGCGCCTGGCCAGCGACGTCTTCGTCATCCGCGAGCCCGGTTCGGGGACGCGCCAGTCGATGGAGCGCTTCCTGGCCGAGCACGGGGCCGTGATCCGTCACGGTATGCAGATGACGCGCAACGAGGCAATCAAGCAGGCGGTGCGCTCCGGACTGGGATTGAGCGTGGTCTCGCGGCACACCATCGAGCTCGAGCTCGAGACAGGGCGGTTGATCACCCTGGATGTGGCAGGCTTTCCGCTGCAGCGCAGCTGGCATCTCGTCTACCGCCGCGGCCGAAGACTCTCGCCCGCGGCGAAGGCGTTTCGCGACTTCGTCATTGCCGAGGCGCGTGCGCTCTCGCATCCGGCGCGGGGGCGCTGAGCTCGCCGCGGCCTGGGTGGCCTCGATGCCCTTACACCGGGTGGAGCCGTTGGACTAGAATCAACGGCTGTCGCCACAGAAATTCAGTGATCCCGATCGAATGCCTGACTCTCTCCGATACCCGTTCCCAGGGGAAGCTACGCAGTTCCCGCTGCTCTCGACGATTGACGACCCGGCCGACCTGCGCGGCTTGCGTGTGGATCAGCTAAAGGATCTCGCCGCCGAGTTGCGGGCCTTCCTGATTGAAAGCGTTTCGCGTACCGGCGGGCATCTGGCCGCCGGGCTTGGTGTCGTGGAGCTGACCATCGCCATGCACCATGTCTTCGATACGCCCAGGGACCGCATCGTCTGGGACGTCGGCCACCAGGCCTACCCGCACAAGATCCTGACGGGGCGGCGGGCGCGCATGGGGGGGATGCGCCAGAAGGGCGGTCTGTCGGGTTTCCCGAAGCGCAGCGAAAGCCCTTACGACACCTTTGGTGTTGGCCATTCCAGCACGTCGATCAGCGCGGCCCTCGGCATGTCCGTTGCGGCGAGGCTCCAGGGCGAGCAGCGCCATGTCATCGCGGTGATCGGCGACGGCGCGCTTGGCGCCGGCATGGCCTTCGAGGCGCTCAACCATGCCGGACCGCTCGACCCGGACCTGCTGGTGATCCTCAACGACAACGAGATGTCGATTTCGCCCCCGGTGGGCGCGATCAGCGGCCATCTCGCCAAGCTGTTGTCGGGAAGGTTCTATATCCGCATGCGCGAGGGGAGCAAGACGGCGCTGCGGGGCATGCCGCAGCTGCGCGATCTGATGGGGCGCTGGGAGGAGCACATGAAGGGCATGCTCATGCCGAGCACGCTGTTCGAGGAGTTCGGTTTTAACTACATCGGACCGATCGACGGCCACGACATGGATGCCCTGGTCGCCACCTTGCGCAACATGAAGCAGATGCCGGGGCCCCGCTTTCTCCATCTGGTGACGCAGAAGGGCCGCGGCTACGAGCCCGCGGAAGGCCAGCCGATCGTGTTTCACGGTGTCACGCCCTTCGACTCGACCACCGGCCAGATGCGCAGGAATGGCGGCGGCAAGAGCTACACACAGGTCTTCGGGGAGTGGCTGTGCGAGGCGGCGCGCGGGGACCCGCGGGTGGTCGGCATCACGCCGGCCATGCGCGAGGGTTCCGGGCTGGTGGAATTTGCCGAGCGTTTCCCGCAGCGCTACTTCGACGTCGGCATCGCCGAGCAGCACGCCGTGACGCTTGCCGCGGGCATGGCCTGTGAAGGCATGAAGCCGGTCGTGGCGATCTACTCCACGTTCCTGCAACGCGCCTACGATCAGCTCGTCCACGATGTCTGCCTGCAGGGGCTCGATGTCACCTTTGCCGTGGATCGCGCCGGTCTGGTCGGGGCGGACGGGGCGACCCACGCCGGCAGCTTCGACATCAGCTATGCCCGCCCGTTGCCGCACCTGGTCGTGATGGCACCGGCCGACGAGAACGAATGCCATCGCATGCTCCAGACGGCGCTGGAACACCCCGGACCGGCAATGGTGCGCTACCCACGCGGGACCGGCCCAGGTGTCGCGGTCGATCCGAACGCGCCCGTCTTGCCCATCGGCAAGGGCGAGATCCGCCGGGACGGGCAGGGTGTTGCCCTGCTCGCGTTCGGTAGCCGGGTGGCGGCGGCGTTGGCGGTGGGCGACCGGCTTGGCCTGACCGTGGCCAACATGCGTTTCGTCAAACCCTTGGACGAGTCGCTGATCCTGGATCTGGCCGAGCGTCACCAGCTGCTGGTCACCATCGAGGAGAACGCCGTTGCCGGCGGTGCCGGCTCCGCGGTTTCGGAGCTGCTCGCCGGGGGCGGTCTGACGGTGCGCTGCCTGCATCTTGGGCTGCCGGATCAAGCGCAGGAACAGGCCGGGCAGGAGGAGCAACTGGCGGCATGCGGCCTGGATGACGCGGGTATCGAGCGCAGCGTGCTGGCCGCGATGAACGGCATGGGCCTAGGCATGGCCAGGATTCGGGGGGCAGGCGCCCTGTGAAGCGAGGGACCGCCGCCGTCGCGTTGGCCGCGGCGATGGTGGTCTGCTCGCTCGCTGCCGCGCCCTGGCTCATGGGGCTAGAGGCGGAGCGCCTCTACCGCGAGGCGCTCTCGGAGCTGCTCTCCCGTGGCTATCGCATCGAACAGGACGAATACCGGCGGGGTTGGCTCGGCGCGCGCACGCTGACCGTCGTCGCGCCGCCGCCGCTGGCGGACCCGGCGGCGTTGGCGCGTCCGCGGCTGCAGCTGGTGAGCCGTATCACCCATGGGGCGCGGGGCCGCGCGCTGCTGCACTGGCCCCCGCTGCTCGCCGCCGCGAGTGGCCGCGCGACGGTGATCGGCAGCGCGCGCGCGCTCCCACCGCTGTTGGTCGACGCCAGGATCGATCTTGAACGCCGCGTTGCGGCCGAGCTGCGCCTGCCCGATGTCTCCTACACCGGGGCGTCGGGGCGGTTGCGCCTGTCGGGCGGACGCGCGGGGCTGCGGTCGGATCCCGGTGCGGCGTCATGGCATGGATGGGGCGAGCTGCCCACCCTCGAGGCCATCGGGACAGATGGCCGCACGCTGACGCTCCACGGCTTGGGTTGGCGTATCGACGCGAGCCGGCCCGGGTTGGGACTGGTGTTCGGTCGCGGCGAGCTGAGCGTGGCAGCCATCGCGTTGGGAGGGGCCGGGGGGACGCCGTCGTTCTCCGCCGCGGGTCTGGGGCTGACGCTGGAGGCCGATCCGCGCGGGGAACGTGTCGATCTGACGGCCGCCGCCGCGCTCGACCGCCTCCGGATCCATGGGGCGGACTACGCGCCGCTGCGCCTTCGGCTGGCCCTGACCGGTGTGGATGCGGCCTCGCTGCTGGCGATTCGAGATGCCGTGGGCGAGCTCAACGCGCGCTCGCTGCCCGAGTCGCTCAGGGGCCTCGCGTTCGGCGCCATCCTGGCCCGCTATCTGCCAGACGTGCTGGCCGGGGAGCCGCGCTTGTCGCTCGACCCGGTCGAGCTGATGACCCCGGATGGTCCGCTCAGCGCCAGCCTGTCGTTGCGCCTCGTCGACATGGACGCGGCCGGGCTGCGGGAGCCCCTGGCCTGGTTGACGCACCTCGCCGGCGAGGCGCGTGTCGCGCTGCCGCAGCCACTGCTGCTGGGGTGGATGACAGAGCAACAGCGCCGGCGGGTACGCGAGGAGCTGATGCATCGCGGAGAGGGCGCCGAACCCCTGCCAACACGCCTCGAGCTCGAGATTGCCGGCGCCGCCCAGGCCGCGCTGGCGCGACTGATCCACGAACGCTGGCTGATTCCCAGCGAGGGTCGCCTGCGGGCCGCCGCCGAGTTGGGCGACGGACGCCTTGCGGTCAATGGCAAGGCGGTGCCGATCAACGGCGTCCCGGGCCCCTGAGGATGACCTTCCTGCCCGCCGAGCGTGCATCGATCAACATTCATCACAGAAGACTGCCATGCTCCAGATCGACCCGATACCGGCATTTGACGACAACTACATCTGGCTGCTGAGCCAGCCGCCAGGCCCTCGGTGTGCGGTCGTCGACCCCGGCGACGCCGAACCGGTGATCGCGGCGCTGCGCGCCCGCGGGCTGGCGCTCTCGGGCATCCTCATCACCCATCACCACCAGGATCATATCGGCGGCATCGAGGAGCTGCTGGCCGTATGGCCCGATGCCATGATTGTCGCCCCGGCCGACCGGCGTATCCGGGCGGCGACGCGCCGCGTCGGTGAAGGCGATCGGGTGCAGCTGCCCGGACTGGGCGCCGTCTTCGATGTCATGGCGGTGCCGGGTCACACCGCGACCCACATCGCCTATCTTGGCGACGGTGCCCTGCTGTGCGGTGACACGCTGTTCGCCGGCGGCTGCGGACGGGTGTTCGACGGGACCTTCGAGCAACTGGCCGCGTCATTGCGCCGCATCGCCGCGCTGCCGCCCGACACGCGTTGTTACTGTGCGCACGAATACACGCTCGCCAACCTCGGGTTCGCGAAATGGGTCGAGCCCGACAATGGGGCGCTGATCCAGCGCGAGGTCGAGGCCCACCGGTTGCGCGCGGCCGGGCAGCCTACGGTGCCGTCGCCATTGGCGCTCGAGCTGGCGACCAACCCCTTCCTGCGCACGTGCGATCCGGTCGTGATCGCGGCAGCGGAGCGGTTCACCGGGACCAGCTTGCGCGATTCCACCCAGGTCTTCACGGCATTGCGCCGCTGGAAGGACGAGCGTTACGACTGAGCTCGCGGTTCCGCGTCCGCTGCCCGCCGGGAGGGGCACTGGAGGCGGCCACTGCGATGCTCGGCGGTGCCCGTGCCGCGCGCATTCCGCATGTAAAAAAAGCGCGCGTGTCTCTTGACAGGCGGAAAATCAGCTATTATTGTGCACTGCAACAATTGCTGCAGTGCAGCATAATTCTGGAGATCAGCCATGACCATCAAAGACAACCTGAACACCCTCAACGAGCTGACCAACCAGGGCGGCGAGCGACTGAACGCCCTGGGTGAGCTGAACCTGCGCGTCGTCGAGCAGCTGACCGCGCGACAGATGGATGTGTTCAATCTCTATCTGGAGCAGGGTGTACGCATGCTCCAGCTGGCGACCGACGCCAAGGGCTTCGGCGATCTGTACAAGGGCCAGGTGGAGATGACCAAAGACCTCGCAGAGCGCCTGATGAGCGAGTCGAAGGCCAACGTCGCGATTGCCAATGAGATGCGCGACGCCTACCGGGGCTGGTTCGATGGCGCGATGGCAGACGTCAAAGCGGGCAAGGACGTCGTGCGCAACGCCGTCATTTCCTGAAAGGCATCGGCTCGGCTGCCAGCGCTCGTCACCGGCGATGCGCTGGCCTTGCCGCCCGTCACCGGCGGGTCCGACGCTGTCGGCCCCCGCCCTGGTCCCATCGCGGCCATGCGGCATCGGCCGCGCGCCGGGGCCCTGTTGGATCGTAGAGGTACGTTTAAGATGACGGCAGCAGCAAAGATTGCGCTAGTCACGGGGGGGATTGGCGGTATTGGAACGGCGATCTGCCGACGCCTGGCGCGGGATGGTTTTTTCGTCATTGCCAATCACCATCCGTCCGAACAAGAGGCTGCGGTTGCCTGGAAGAACGATCAGGCGGGCGAGGGACTGGAGATCGACACCGTCGCCGCCGATGTCTCGTCCTTTGACGCCTGCGCGCGGATGGTCGCGGACATCAAGCAGCGTCATGGCACCATCGCCGTGCTGGTGAACTGTGCCGGAATCACCCGGGACAAGACGTTCAAGAAGATGGAAGAGGGGCAGTGGCAGGCGGTCATCGCGGCCAACCTGAGCAGCGTCTTCAACGTTACTCGCAACGTCTGGGAGGACATGCTCGAGTCTGGATTTGGCCGCATCATCAACATCTCCTCGGTCAATGGTCAGCGCGGCCAGTTCGGCCAGGCAAACTACGCGGCGGCCAAGGCCGGCATGCACGGGGTCACGATGAGCCTGGCCCAGGAAGGGGCCTCACGCGGCATTTCCGTGAACACCGTCTCGCCCGGCTACGTGGAGACCGCGATGACGCTGGCCATGCGCGATGACGTGCGTGAGGCCATCGTCGCCGGAATCCCGATGCGCCGCATGGGGATGCCCGAGGAGATTGCCAGCACGATCGCCTTCCTGGCCGCCGACGAGAATGGGTACATCACCGGTGCGAACATCCCGGTCAATGGCGGTCTGTTCATGCACTGACGCGGTTTCACTGCCCTGGATGGGAGACCCTCGTCGTTGGTAGGCGATCCGATCCCTGGCATCCGATATCCTCCTCGTTTCTGCAAAGACGAGACCTTCCTCCGCCCGGCTCCCGCCGGGCTTTTTTTTTCATGGCGCTGCTCGCCACGGGCGAGCAGCGCTCGACATCCACCGCGAACGAAGCGCCGACGTGACTCCGCCGGCCAGGTCCCCGGTGATCCACGCCCCGTCCGATGAGCTCGCGCCGGTCCCGCGACCGGGAGGCAACGGGCTCAGCCGTTGTTACCAGCTTGCCGCGCCCTCGGCAACCCCCTGCAGCATCTCGGCGACCTCGTGCATGACCGGACTGGCTTCCTGCTCCGCCGCCGGGATGGTGCGATGGGCCACGTAGGTCTTGCCCGGCTGCCCCGGCAGCGTGTAAACGGAGACGATGAATGGGCAGTTGACGATGCGCGCGGGGTTCTCCGCCGTCATCTTCCGCGAGAGCACCGCGCTGCAGAATTCGATGGATTGGGCATGGGTGTAGATGGTCTCGGCGATGCCAAGGTCCTTGCCCGTGCGTTCCAACATCTCGTCCATGTGCATGACGTTGTTGATGTACATGCCACGCTCCTCGATTGCGAGCTTGAGCGCGTCCATGACGTCTTCGAAACGACTCTCGCTCTCGTACACCGCGTACGCGTCATCCCCGTTCACCGCTGGTGACAGCAGCGCTGCCAGTGCGGCGCCGAGCAGGATTTGCCTCGTGGTATTCATCGTAGATGACCTCGGTTCGCTGTAGAAGACTGGCCGAATGCTGGTCGACCCGCGCCGGGCCTGTCGACCCTTGAACCTAGAAACGGCAGTTGAGCGCCGTGGGCGTGAAGCAAGCTCGCGCAAACGAAAAGGCCCCGCGTGGTGCGGGGCCTTCCCAGACCAGAGACCTTCGGTCAGTACTGGTCCATCGGGCGGAAGGCCGGCGCCGCGGGCCAGCCGTCCGACCCGCTGGACGAGGATGAGACACCGCCCTGGCGGCTTGCCTCGAGCTGGTCGATGCGGCGTTTGAGTGCCTCGATCTCCCGATCCTTGTCGCTCGACGATGTCGATGCGGGCGCCGCGGGTGCCGCCGGCACGACCGCGGGCGCTACGTAACCGGGTGCGACTGGCGGCACACCATACGCCCCTGGGGCGTAGCCGTATCCGTAACCGGGGGCACCAAAGGGCGCGCCATAGGGGCCACCGTAGGGTCCGGCCCCGTAGGGTCCATCGTAATAATAGTCGTCGTCATTGTTGTTGCCGCCGAACCAGCGGCCCGGGCTCATCATGTCGCCGAAATTGAATGCCTGGGCGACGGGGGCGGCGATGAGCAGCGCGGTCGCGGTGCCTACGGCTGCGAAGGCGAGTCGAACGTTCGTGGTCGTTTTATGCACTGACAAGGTTCCTCCAACGGCTCTGATGAGAACGATCTGACAGGCGGGGCCGCACCGATGAGCCCCCCAGCACATTGCTGCAGTCGCCGCGACCCGGCGTCGCGCTGGCTTGTGGCCCGTCGATGGTTGGACACCAGCTCGAGACGAGGGTGCGGCAGGTGCGCGATGCGCGTCAACGCGACCCTCTGGCGGGATCTGGCGTCGCCTGTTGCCGCGCGAGTTTACACTAGCGACGCGTCGGGTGGCATCCATCGTGAACCGGCTGCATTCGAGGCGGGGACCTGTGGCCGATTCATCCCTCCCGGGTAGATGCGGTGGGGTGGTCGTGATGGTGGCCGTGATGATGCTGGCCATGGTGATGGCTGGCGGCGCCAGCCTGGTCGGCGGCGGTCGATGTGCCTGCCTTTTCCACGCGCAGCCGCTGACTGGCGACCTCGGCGCGCAGCCAGTTGAGCCAGCGGCCGATGTTCGTGGCACCCGGGCGTGCAGAAATCGGCTCGAAGGGCACCGTGCTCGCGAGGCGGCGCAGAAAGCCCTCCGCGCGGGTCGGGTCGAAGTCGTCGAGCAAGGGCAACAGATCTGCCTTGCTCAGGAGTACCAGGTCCGCCGCTCGGAAGATCACGGGATACTTGGCCGGCTTGTCGTCGCCCTCGGGCACCGACAGCAGAGTCACGTTGCGGTGTTGGCCGAGGTCGAAGCTGGCCGGGCAGACCAGGTTGCCGACGTTTTCGATGAACAACAGGTCAACGCCCCGCAGGTCGAGCCGATGCAGCGCATCATGGACCATATGGGCGTCCAGGTGGCAGGCGCTTCCGGTCGAGATCTGGATGGCCTCAACGCCTTTGGCGCGGATGCGCTCGGCATCGTTCTCGGTTTCCAGGTCCCCCTCGATGACGGCAATGCGCAGATCGCCTCCGAGGGCCTCGATGGTCGCCTCCAGCAGGCTCGTTTTCCCGGCCCCGGGTGACGACATCAGGTTGACGGCCAGCACCCCGCGCGCATCGAAATGCTGGCGGTTATGCGCTGCCTGGTGGTCGTTCTCGCCCAGCAGGCTTTGCAGGACCGAGACCGCGGCGCGCCCGTCCGCGGTCTCGGCGTGACGTCCTCCGGCCTGAATCAGATGCTCATTGGCAGGGGTGATGTTGCAGCCGCAGGTGTCGCACATGGTCGTCTCCGTCGCTTGATCCGCCGTGATGGGCGCTAACTGCAGACTATAGCAGTCAATGCGCGCCGGCCGGGTTGGTTTCGGACAGGGTATCGTCGGCGTCGGGTACGCGCAGCTCGAGGTTGGCGAGCAACATCTCATCGCCGCTGAGCAGCTTGGTGCGCCAACTGTTGCAGCTGGCGCAGAGCAGGCGGTTTGGCAGCGCGTCGCTCTCGCTCCCGCAATCGTCGCAGTGAACCCGAACGGGGATCGATTCGATCTCCAGCACCGCACGTTCAGCGATTGTGCCCGCGGCCGCCAGGGGGTACGCGTTTGCCAACAGGGTCGCCTCGACCCCCGACAACGGACCGATGCGCAACACGATGCGCTCCACGTCGGTGGCGCCGTGCTCGGCGGCAATGCGTTGAACCTGATCGAGCAGCGACAGGCATACCGAGAGCTCATGCATGGCCGATCCCCGTGTGGGCCATTGGGTGGGGCCGCCTGGGTGGCGGCGACAGACCGGTCCGGGACACGGCGCGCGGTGCGCCAACCCCGGTGGCCACGCCGGGATGTCCGATCGGCCCCAAAGACGGCATTCGGGCCGCGGCGGCTGTGAGGCGCACCGCGTCGGCGAACAGCGCGCGGGCGCCGGCCAGGATCAGTCCGCGATCCATGAACGGATCAGGTCGGGACCGGGGATACCACCGCTGTGGACGACCTTGCCATCGACAACGACCCCAGGTGTCGACATCACGCCATATCGCATGATCTCGGCGATGTCGGCGACCTTTTCCAGACTGATCTGGGTGCCGGCCTGCTCGGCCGCCAGCGCGATCGCGTTGGCGGTGATCCCGCAGTTGCGGCAGCCGCCGCCAAGGATCTTGATCTGTTTCATGGTTTTGCGACTCCTCGGATGTCCTCATCGTTCGCGCGAGCAGGTTGAAGCCCCAGCCGACCAGCGTGAAGGCCAGCGCGAGCACGCCGGCAAACAGCGCCAGCGCGGGCCAGCGAATGACCCGGCGCAGGATTGGCATCTCGGGCAGCGATAGCGCCGCAACGCCCATCATCAGCGCCAGCGTCGCGCCCAGGGCAACCCCCTTGCCAAGCATCGCCTCGGCCACCGGGATCACGCCGGTGGCGTTCGAATACAGCGGGATGCCAAGCAGCACGGCGCCCGGAACGCTGTACCAGGCATCCCCGCCGAGGTGCGCCGTGACCCAGGCCGTGGGCACGAAGCCATGGAACAGTGCGCCCACGATGACCACCGCAACCTGGTTGATCATCGGGCTGGCGATCAGGAATGAAAACGTGACGCCGAGCGGGATGCCTGCCTCGACGAATCCGATGAACAGGGGTGCCGAGGACCAGGAGCAGAAGGGCGTCAGCGCGCCAACGCCCACCGCGAGACCGCGGTGCCTGCCAGTCCGGCCGGCCGCGCACGAAGGCGCGCACCCGCTCGGGCGCCAGCAGCGCGCGCAGCAGGCCCATCAGGTAGATCACGATGACCAACAAGGCAAAGGGCTTGGCCAAGTCCGCGACGAAGAACTGCAGCGCCGCGCCGGTGCGCGAGACAGGGTCGAGCCCGAGCAGATCGAACGCAACGCGACGGCCCCGGCTACCCGGGGTGATCGCGGCAGTGCTCCGACGACGAGGCCACTCGACGGCCACGGGGTGTGGGGGAGCCCTGGCCTCTGCCAGACCAGACCCGAGGGCACCGCGCCGGTCAGCCAGCCGACGGCATCGACCGTGTAACCGGGGCGAGCAGGCATGGTTCCCTTCTCGGAATCGGGGACGGAGTCGGCCCGAAGCAGGCGGGAGTGGACGGCGGGGTCGATCGCAAAGCCGATGTCCGGGGTGCGCGTCAGTCCGGGGCGTGCTCCAGGGCAGCCGCCGACCAGGTTGGTGCTGATGCGGATACTCACGGTGTCGTCTCCCGTCGAGGCGTCCTCTGCATGGTTCGCGCCGACATCCTCGTGGCGGGACTGGCGGCCTTCGACGGCGGCCGAAGTCGGCCTCCCGCGCTGTCGTGGCTGCAGGCAGCATACCACGAAGTTGGCGATCATATCTGGAAATTCATATGTTTAGCCGAGGCGCGCGCGTGACTCGGTCGGAAGGCGCCCGGGGATCGCCGCGGAGCTCGATTCGGTGCGGCGCGCGGTGTCGGGGCGATTGGGCATGTCCGCCAGGCGCCTCGCGTCGACGCTGAACGGCGGCTGGCTGGCGAGTCCGCGGACGGTTTGGCTCAGCACCGCAAGCGCCCATGGCGCCAGGCCAGGGCGGATGCGGTAGTACACCCAGGCACCGGCGCGACGGTCCGATACCAGGCCCGACTCCCGCAATTGGGCCAGATGACGGGAGACGCGCGGCTGCGAGAGGCCAAGGACGTGGGTCAGCTCGCACACGCACGGCTGCTCGTGTGTGCCCAGAAGCATCATGCAGCGCCGGCGAGACTCGTTGGAGAGCGCGGCGAACATCGCGGTCGGTCCAGTCGGTATGGTGGCGTCTCGGTGCCGGAGCCAAGGTCAACGCGGGTTTACACCTGGCCGCCGCGGGGCACGGACGGCGCGCCATGGTCAGGGATCCCGAGCGATTACAAATGGGGCTGGGCAGGGTGTGTATTGCGCCCGTTGTGGCTTGGTCGCGTCGCCGCGATCGCCAGTGGCTCTCGCGGGTTCGTGGTCACCCGGGCGCCGCTGATCTCTCAGGCGGTCGTGAGGGGTGCATCACCGGGCGATGCCTCGTAGAGGGCGTCGAGCAGGTCTTGCGGCTCGATCTCTTCGAGTCGGTCCATCATCGCCGCCATGGTCTGCTCGAGTGCCCGGGAATCGCATCCGCGCACGACCTCCTTGACCTCGAGCAGTGAGCTGGGCTGCATGCTGAGCTCGCGCAGACCGAGCCCGAGCAACACACGGGTGAAGCGGGTGTCGCCCGCCATCTCGCCACACATGCTGATGCGGGTACCGCTCCTGCGGCCGGCCTCAATGGTGCCGCGGATCAGTCGGAGCACTGCCGGGTGCAGGGGCTCGTAGAGATGGCTGACCGCATCGTCAAGCCGGTCGATGGCCAGGGTGTATTGAATCAGGTCGTTGGTTCCGATCGACAGGAAGTCGAGCCGACGTGCGAGACCGCCGGCGACCAGCGCGGCGGCTGGCACCTCGACCATGCCGCCGATGGGCATCAGTGGATCGTAGGCCAGGCCATCGCGCCGCAACTCACGGCGAATATCCCCGATCATCGCCAGTACTGTTTCCACCTCGCCGATGCTGGTGATCATCGGAATCATCAGCCGGATGGGGCCCTCCGCCGAGGCGCGGAGAATGGCGCGTAACTGGGGACGGAACAGACCCGGCTCCTTCAGGCACAAGCGGATCGCGCGCAGGCCGAGCGCCGGGTTGGACTGGCTCGACTGCAGGACTGGGCCCTGTGCGACCTGCTTGTCCGCACCCAGGTCCAGGGTGCGAATGGTGAGGGGGATGCCATCGAGCCCGCGAACGATCTCCAGGTAGGTTGCGAGGTGCTCCTCCTCGTCGGGGAGGTCGTGGCGGTTCATGTACAGGAACTCTGTACGATAGAGACCGACCCCGGAGGCGCCATTGAATCGGGCCGCGGCGACGTCTTCGGGCAGCTCAAGATTGGCCAGCAGCACCACCGGCACCCCATCGGCCGTGGTCGACGGCTTGTGCAGCAGGCGCCGCAGGCCGCTGCGGCGATGATCCGCCTGCGCCAGACGCGCCTGGTAGTAGGCCAAGGTGCGCTCATCGGACTCGGCCAGCACGGTGCCCGATTCGGCATCGACGATCAGGGTCTCTCCGTGGCGCAGATGATGCGTGGCATCGTGTACGCCCATGATGGTCGGGATGTCGAGGCTGCGCGCCAGGATCGCGGTATGGGACATCGGCCCGCCGCGCTCTGTGATCACCCCGGCGACATTGCGGTGGCGTAGCAGGATGGCGTCGGCTGGGGTCAGATCTCGCGTCACAACCACCCGGCCGCCGATATCCGCGTTTGGCAGGGTGTCCTGCCTCGACTCGCTTCCCAGGAAGATCTGGACTTGGTGCACCACGTGCTCGACATCGTCGCGGCGGGTGCGCAGATAGGGATCCTCCATGGCATCGAATACCGCCACCAGGGTGTCGCGTTGCTGCTGCAGCGCCCAGCCCGCGTTCATGGCGCGCTCGCGGATCAGCTCCCGCGTGGTATCGACAAGGGCCGCGTCGGTCAGCATCAACAGGTGGGCGTCGATGAACTCGGCGATGTGTAAGGGTGTCGAGGCCGGTATCTGCGTGCGCACGGCCTCCAGGTGGCGCCTTGCGCGGGTCAGCGCCTCGTCCAGTCGCTCCAGCTCAGCGTCGATGCGATGGGGCGGGACGTGCTCCTGCGTGATCGCGGGGTCACGCACCAGCACGTAGGCAGGGCCGATCGCGACCGGCCTGGCGGTGGTCACGCCGAGCCCGTGGAAGGCGGTGGTCATTCGTCTTCTCCGAACCGCTCGGCAACCAGTGCCTCGAGCGCGGCCAGGGCCTCGGCCTCGTCGGGACCTTCGGTCTCGACCAGGATGCTCGTGCCGTTGGCTGCCGCCAGCATCATGACGCCCATGATGCTCTTGCCGTTGACGCGCCGTCCTTCGCGCTCGACCTGCACGTGGCTCTGGAAACCACCGGCGCAGGTCACGAACTTGGCCGCGGCACGTGCATGCAGGCCGAGGCGGTTGACGATTTCGAGCTCTTTCTTGATCACGGGGATCCTCGTTCGGTCACGAGCCGATCACGCCGCGCCGGTTGACCGGCGGGAGGCGTGGTGGCGGTCAGCCACGCTCGTCGCGGCACGCCAGCACGCCGTCACGCCCGCCACTCAGGGCCTTGTCCGCGACCGCATCGAGCTCAAGCCCAGAGTAGTTCATGATTCGGACCAGCATCGGCAGGTTGACTCCAGCGAGCACGCGCAGCGGCACGCCGGGAAGCTGTCGGAGGCTCGCGGCGACGTTGGCCGGGGTCGAGCCGAACAGGTCGGTCAGGACTAGAACCCCGTCGCCCCCGTCGACGCGTGCGGCAAGCTCTTGCGCCTGGTGACGCAGGGCGTCGGGGTCGTCTCCCGCGTAGACACTCAGACAGGCGACCTTTAGCGGGCATCGGCCGAGCACGCTGGTCACGGTCTCGAGAAGCTCGGCGCCGATCCGGTTGTGGGTGATGAGCAACAGGCCGACGCTCACGGTAGCTCCCGGTGACGGACCAGCACGCGGTGGCCGGTATCGACAAGATGCCTTTTCAACGCCTCGACCATATAGACCGAGCGATGCTGCCCGCCGGTACAGCCGATGGCAATGGTCAGGTAGCTGCGCCCGTCGGTCTCGAATCGGGGTATCCAGCGATCGAAGAACCGGATGATGTCACCACGCATCTCCGCCACCTCTGGGGCGGCCTCGAGGAACTGGGCCACGTCGGTGTCGAGGCCGGTCAGGGAACGCAGCTTGGGTTGCCAGTGCGGGTTGGGGAGACAGCGCACATCGAACACGAAATCGACCCCTTGGGGAAGGCCCTTCTTGAACCCGAATGACTGCAGCAATACCGATGCCTGCGCCGCGGTACGCCCGCCGATGCGTTCGCGTACCAGGTCGCGCAGCTCGTGAACGTTGGTATGGGTGGTGTCGATGCAAGAATCGGCGACCTGTTGCAACGCTTCGAGGAGCTCCCGCTCGAGTGCGATGGCCTCGGCCAGGGACCGATCGGTGCGCGTTAGCGGATGTTTACGCCGGGTCTCGCTGAAGCGCTTGATCAGCGTCTCCGTGCCTGCATCGAGGAACAGCACGCGGCAGTCGATGTCCCGCCCTTTGAGATCCTGGATTACCTCCGGCAGGTCGCGTAGCTGTTCGGGCTGGTTGCGCACGTCGATACCCACCGCGGTGCCTGCGAAGTCACTGGGCCGGTCGACGCGGGTGCGCAGCAGGCCCAGGGCGAGCTCGCTGAGCAGGAACAGCGGTAGATTGTCGATGCACGAATAGCCGATATCCTCCAGCGTGTGCAACGCCACGCTCTTGCCGGCCCCGGACAGGCCGCTGACGATGATGAGATCCATCGGGGCGTCTCCCCGTGCAGCGCCCTGATCGTCCGGGGGCGATTTCGGTAAGCGTGCCATCGGTGGTCTCAGAGCGAACCCGCGGCCAGCGTCTGGCCGTTGTCTTCGACGGCGCGCGCTTGACGGTCGACCAGGTCGTCGCCGGCATCATAGCCGCGGATGCGCAGAATTTGGTTGCGCACGGCCGTCTCCAGCAGCACCGCGAGGTTGCGCCCCGGGGCGACGGGCAGCGTGATTTCGGGCACCGCAACCCCGAGGATCGTCTGCGCCGAGAGACTGCCGCGGAGCCGATCGATCTGGGCGAGCTCGTCGTGGGGGAAAGAGCGCATCGTCACGATCAGGTTCAGGGTTGCGTGCTGGCGTACGGCGCTCTCGCCAAACATTGCGCGAACATTCAGTACGCCGAGGCCCCGAACCTCGAGAAAGTCGCGCAGCAGGGCCGGGCAGCTCCCCTCCAGGGTCTCGGGTGCGACGCGGGCGAATTCCGGGGCATCGTCGGCAATCAGGCGATGCCCCCGGGCGACCAACTCCAACGCCAGCTCGCTCTTGCCGATGCCAGGGTCACCGACCAGCAGCACGCCCATTCCCAGCACCTCGATGAAGACGCCGTGCACGACGATGCGCTCGGCCAAGGCGTTGGTGAGAAAATATTGCAGCCGATCGACGATCTCCACGTCACTCGCCGACGCGCTGAGCAGCGGCGTTGGGTAGCGTTTGGCCCAGTCGAAGAAGACCGGGTCTGGCTGAATGTCGTCGGCGAAGATGATCGCCGCGGGGGCGCCGGCGAACAGGCGCCGCACGGTCTCGTCGAAGGCGGGTTTGCTCAGGTCGGCAAGGTGCTCCATCTCTGCATGTCCGAGAACCTGCAGGCGGTTGGGGTGGATGCAGTTGAGTGAGCCAACCAGGCTCTGCGCGGAGTGGCTCGTCTTTTCGTCGACCAGGGAGCAGTCCTCCTCCGGTGGCGGTGTCAGCCAGCGCAGCCGCAGACGGGGGCCGATGTGCTCGATCAGTCCCTGCAGCGAACGCACCGGCTTCATGACGGCTCGGTCGATCCTCGTTCGGCGACCAGCGCGTCGAAGAGCTCATGCGCGTTCTCGCTCTTGCGAAGTCGCTTGCGTAACGCCGCGTCATTGAACATCTCGGCGAGGGTCGCCAGGATCTGCAGATGGGTCTCGTCAGCGGATTCAGGTACCAGCAGTGCGAAGGCCAAGTCGACGGGCTTGTCGTCGATGGCGTCGAAGTCGACCCCCGAGCGGGTATGTACACAGGCCCCGATGGGGTGCTCGATCCCGCGGATACGTGCATGTGGGAGCGCGATGCCGTGGCCCAAGGCGGTACTGCCGAGACGTTCGCGTTCCAGAAGACGCTCGAAGATACTCTCGGTGGTCAGGTCGGTGCGCCCGGCGGCGAGCAGGGCCGCGAGCGTTTCGAGCATGCGCTTCTTGCTCGCGATCTCGCAGTGACTCTGCACGCGAGACTCGGTGAGCAGGTTTGACGGAAACATCGGCAATGGCTCCCGATTCAAAATCAAAATGCCGGAGTCGGCAACGCCGGACCCCGGCAGTAGACGCCGGTTGCGCCAACAGTGCAACCGGCGGGCCGCGATTTACGATTCGGTTTGGCCCTCATCAGTCTGTTCGGTTATCGCACCCGCGGTCTTGTTGCCGGCACCCCGGTGGCTCTGACGCTTCTCCTTGGACTTCAGGACCTGCCGATCGAGCTTGTCGATCAGGGCGTCGATGGCGGCATACATATCCTCGTGCACCGAGTCGGCAAAGACCTTGCCACCATTGATGTGCAGGGTTGCCTCCGCCTTCTGGCGCAGTTTCTCGACGCTGAGGATGACGTGGACGTTGATGACATGATCGAAATGGCGTGTCAGGCGCTCGAACTTATTGTCGACATAGCCCTTCAATGCCTCGGTGATGTCGATGTGATGTCCCGTCAGGTTTACTTGCATGGTGTCACTCCTTCTGTTGCCAAGCGTCAGGTCAGGCGCTTGCGCTCGTTCGAGGGTGGGATACCCAGAGCCTCGCGGTACTTGGCGACGGTTCGCCGTGCCACATTGATGCCTTGATCGGAGAGGATGCCCGCAATCTTGTTGTCACTCAACGGTTTGTTGGGAAGTTCCGCGGCGACCAGCTTGCGGATGAACGCGCGTATGGCGGTGGACGAACACTCGCCCCCGGACGCCGTGTTGACGTGGCTGGAGAAGAAGTACTTGAACTCTAAGGTGCCGCGCGGCGTGTGCATATATTTCTGGGTGGTCACGCGGGAGATGGTCGACTCATGCAGCTCCAGGGCGTCGGCAATGTCGCGCAGTACCAGTGGTTTCATCGCCTCCGCGCCATGTTCGAAAAAGTCCTGCTGCAGCTCGACGAGCTTGCGCGCAACGCGCAGCACCGTGTCATTGCGGCTGGCCAGGCTCTTGATGAACCAACGCGCCTCCTGCAGGTGGGTCTTCAGGCAGGCGTTGTCAGCGGTTTGGTCGGCGCGACGGATGAGCTTCGCGTAGCCCGCGTTCACTCTCAGTCTAGGCGTAGATTCGGGATTTAGCTCGACCTGCCACCGGCCCTCCCGTTTGCGGACCAGCACGTCGGGGATCACGTACTCGGGACGGATGTCGGCGATCAGGGAACCCGGGCGTGGATGCAGAGACCGGATCAGTGTCAGTGCCTGGCCAAGGCCGTCGTCCGCGAGGCGGGTGTGGCGCCGCAGGTCTTCGAGGTCGTTGCGTCCCAGGGCCGGAAAATGCGCGTCGCAGATCATGAGCGCGGCATCGCGATGCGGCTGCTCCGCCGAGAGTTGGCGCAGCTGCAGCAGCAGACACTCGCGCAGGTCGCGGGCACCGACCCCGACCGGGTCGAACGACTGGACACGATGCAACACCGCCTCGACCTCATCCAGCTCGATGTCATCGTCGCCCAGGATCGACGGGACTTCACTGATATCCAGGTGCAGGTATCCGTTGGCATCAATGGCGTCGATCAGGGTTTCGGCGATGGCCAGGTCGCGATCGCCGAGACGGGCCAGGTTCAGCTGCCACATCAGGTGGTCGTGCAACGTCTGCGGGCGTGCCTGCTGAGCGAACAGGTCGAACTCGGGATTGTCGTCCGAGGCGTGGGAGGTCGGTGCGACATAGCTGTCGAAGGTGTCCGCCCACTGACTGTCGGTGGGGAGCTCGTCGGGCATGCTCGAGCTCTCGGGGTGCAGCTCGCTGTCGACCCGTGCCTCGTTCGCGTGTTGCGACGCGTCGCCGTTCTCAGCGTCGACGCCCGGTTCGACGTCCTCGACGTTCTCGAGCATCAGATTGGATTCCAGCGCGTCCTGGATCTCGCGCTGCAGGTCGAGTGTCGAGAGCTGCAGCAGCTTGATAGCCTGCTGAAGCTGTGGCGTCATGGTCAACTGCTGACCAAGGCGGAGCTGGATGGATTGCTTCATCGAGACGGCTGACAGGGGGTGGTACGCATGTTGACTACCCGTGCGCGGATTCTAGCCGAAATTGGCTCGCCGCCAGGCCGGCAAATCGCCTGGTGCCGGGATCCAGTCGCCACCAGTTGGCCATGGGTGGTCTGTATCGGTTTGGACTCGCGCTCCAATGCCCTGCCTCCGACCCCTAGAGACGGAAGTGTTCGCCGAGATACACGGCCCGCACCTGCGCGTTCTGCAGGAGAGCCGATGGTGCGCCCTCGGCGATCACACGGCCCTCGCTGATGATGTAGGCGCGATCGCAAATATCGAGGGTTTCGCGGACGTTGTGATCGGTGATCAGCACGCCGATATCGCGTGCGCGCAGGTGGCCGACGATGGCCTTGATCTCGCCGACAGCGATTGGATCGACGCCCGCGAACGGCTCGTCGAGCAGCATCACCTTCGGCTCTACCGCGAGAGCGCGGGCGATCTCGAGGCGACGGCGTTCGCCCCCCGACAGGCTCAGGGCCAGCGATTCGGACACATGGCCGATGCCGAGCTCGTCGAGCAGCTCGTCACAGCGTTGGCGCTTCCCGTTCTGGGTGAGATCCCGGCGCGTCTCGAGTACCGCCATCAGGTTGTCGCGCGCCTTGAGCTTGCGAAACACCGACGGTTCCTGGGCCAGGTAACTCAGTCCGAGCCTGGCGCGGGCGTGCATCGGCTGCAGCGTGATATCCGCATCATCCAGGTGGATTGCGCCCGCGTCGGCGCTGATCAGCCCGACGATCATGTAGAAGCTGGTGGTCTTGCCGGCGCCGTTGGGCCCGAGCAGCCCGACGACCTCGCCCGCGTCGACGTCAAGGTTTACCCCGTCGACCACGCGTCGCCGGCGATAGCTCTTGGCAAGCCCATGTGCGCGCAGCGTTGTCACTGTGCGTCGGGCTGGATGGTGATCTTCACGCGCTCGCGACCGCTGGCGCTGGTGCCAGCGGTGACGCGCTGGGTCAGTCGATTGTAGACGATACGGTCGCTGGCGAAGTGGTCTCCGCTCTGCATCAGCTCGGCCTTGTCGATCAGCGTGATCTCCTCGCGGTCGGTGTCGTATTCCATACGCTGTGCGTGGCCGGTGACCTCCTCGGGCTCATTGTCCAGCAACTGGCGATACCGCACGGGGTTGCCAACGGCGATGATCTTCTGTGGTTGCCGGTCGGGTTTGTGGTGAACAAGCACCTCGTCGGCCAGGATACGGATGCTGCCTTGCTGGTAGTCCACGTGGCCGATATACAGGCTCAAGGCCTGCTTTTCATCGAGCTCGACCGCGTCGGCCTCGATATAGACCGGCTGCTCCTCGTCCTCCTTCAGCGCGGCCAGCGGCGGTGCCGCGAGTGCGCAAAGCAGTGCCAGCACGCCGGCCAGCGCGTGATGCCTTCGGGAAGGAGGGTGGATTTCGATCATGTCAGTGGCCGCCTCGGCGGTGAAAGCGCGGCTGCCGCGCTGATCAATAGACGGCCCGGTTGGCATCGTCCAGCCGTGCTGGGCGCGCGATCAGGCGCCTGTCGGCGATGCCCGTCCAGGCCCGGGGCGATGGTGGATACTGGGCGGGTCCGCCCACGCGGCGCGTCGGGCGCCACCCGTGGGTGATGGAGCGGGCGGCCGTTGTCCGTTGCCGCGGATTGCTTTGCAGCATGCGGCGGTGGCGCTGGTGGTGCCCCGTTCGCCGGCGATGGTGCGATCGCCCCTTGGTCCTTGTCTCGGGGAGGCGTGTCATCGTGGACGCCCCCGGGGCCGGGGTCGGATCCGGAGCTCGCCGCCCGGGTGCCGGTGAACTGGCCGCGGGCGCGACCGAACAGCTTCGCGCGCAGCGCCTCGCCAAACCACGCCTGCATGCCGTCGATGGCGGTGATCCAGTCCGCCGCGCTCTCGATCTCGACGAAACGGTCGGTCTCCGCATACTCCTTGTCCGGGATGACCAGCATCTCACTGCTGCGCAGCTCGATTGCGGGTTGCTCGTCGAAACCGGCCCGATCGATCACAACCTGGCCCTGGAGCAGGACCTCGTCACCGTTTGCAGAGACCCAGCCCGTCTCGGCGCGGATGCGCCAGGGTGGTCCGTCGTCTTTGTAAAGGTCGAGTACGGGCCGCTCCAGCTCGCTGCTGCCATCATCGCGGTAGTGCCTCAGTTGCGGTGTCTGCATGCGGTGCGCGGGCCTGCCGGAGCTGTCCATATTCACCGCGCTGAGATCGTCGATGATGTAGTCGGGACGGCGCTCGGTGCCGCGCGCGTTGGGCATCTCGTGTGCCGGCTCGCGCTCGAGCCACCAGGCCAGTGCCCCCGCAAACGCCAGCGCAAGTCCAAGTAGTATCTGCCGAGATGTCAGTGACATCCAGTGCGCTGTCGTCATCTGCTCACCCGGGTCTCAGGCCAGATAGGCCGCGAGCATCCGGTCGAGCTTCCCCTGGGCCGCAAGGATCAGCTCGCACACGTCGCGCGCGGCGCCGCGCCCCCCGAGAGTGGGGGTCTGCCAATGCGCGTGCCGCTTGACCATCGGGTGGGCGTCGGCCACCGCAATGGCGAGCCCGGCGCGACACAGCACGGGCAGGTCGACCACATCGTCGCCGACAAAGGCGATCTGGGCATCCTCCAGCCTCAGCGTTTGCTTGAGTGCCTCGTAGGCGGGGAGCTTGTCGCGTTGGCCCTGATACAGGTGCTCCACGCCAAGGCTCTCCATGCGGATGCGCACGACCTCGGATTGTCGTCCGGTGATGATCCCCAGGACCACGCCACTGTCGCGCAGCATGACCATGCCGTGACCGTCGCGCGAGTTGAACGCCTTATATTCCTGCCCATCGTCGCCCAGGTAGAGGCTGCCATCGGTGAGCACTCCGTCGACGTCGAAGATGACGGCACGGATCGATTCGGCGCGCTTCATCGGGTCGTGCATCGCGGTGCGGTCCTCGTGTTGGTGCTTGGGCATCGATCGGGTTGTCCAGCTGCTATAATACCGACTCCATGGCCACCCGGCATTCCGGAATGCCCGAGGGTCCCGCTCTGCCCCTGCCGGGGGCGTCCCCGCGCTCTGGATCCCGCTCGACTATGCCGTTTGATATCGTCGCCGGCCACTGGTCGGAGCTCGGGGATGATTTCTACCCCGATGATCTCCCGGCGGCCTGGCGACTGACCTATTTTGCCAACGCCTTCCCCGCGGTTTTCGTCGACGCGAACCATTGGAGTGGGGTCGCAGAGGTGGATCTGAAACGCTGGCGCGACGAGGTTTGGGCGGGTTTCTTGTTCTACCTCGGATGGCCGGCAGGCGGGGCGCCCGGAAGCGATTGCCTCGGGCGGGCCCGGGCGGCCCTGGGCCCGGCCTTGGGCGGGTTGGTCGCTGATCGGGGCGCGACCGGGGTCCCGCGTGATCTGGCGCTCTTCCACTGGGTCGGCGTGCCGCGGTCGGCCTGCTCACCCGTACCGGCCGTCCCCGGGGTCGGCGTTGCGCTGCGCTTCCCATCGGCGTTGGCCGGTGATCTGCGAGGCGCACGGGCGTGGCTCGAACGCGTGCGCGTCTGCCACGGCGACGCCGCCACCCTTGTGGTTCCCGAGGTCCCATGGTCGGAGACCGGGCTTCGCCGCTTGCGCGATCTGGCCGCGTTGATGGGGGGCTGATGGCCATGCGTCGCCGGCGCGGCGCTTGACGCACGCCGTCGGCACACAGACAATTGCCGGCCTCTTAAAGCATAAGCCCACCGTCTCCAGGGAGATGCCGCATGGGGAAAGGCATACCCCTCCAGCAGACATCCGCCTCGCGCGGCCGTACCAGCAGCCCACCCGCCGTGTTGTGGCGATCGCGCGAACGCACGGCCGACGCACCCCTGGTGCGGATCCGGGACGTGCATTTCATGCACGCGGGAAAGCCGATCTTCGAAGGGATCGACCTCGACATCCCGCGCGGTCAGGTCACCGCGATCATGGGCCCGAGCGGAACGGGCAAGACAACGCTGTTGAAGCTGATCAGCGGGCAGTTGCGGCCCGAGGCTGGCACCATTGAGGTCGATGGTCACGATGTGCACCGACTGGGCCGGCGCGACCTGTACCGGTTGCGCACGCGCATGGGGATGCTGTTCCAGAGCGGTGCGCTGCTGACCGATCTGGACGTGTTCGAGAACGTGGCCTTTCCTCTGCGAGAGCATGCCCGGCTGCCGGAGGCGTTGCTGCGCAAGCTGGTGCTGATGAAGCTGGAGGCGGTGGGACTGCGCGGTGCGGCGCCGTTGATGCCGAGCCAGCTCTCCGGTGGTATGGCCCGGCGCGTCGCGCTGGCCCGCGCGGTGGCCCTGGACCCGATGATGATCATGTATGACGAGCCCTTCACGGGCCAGGATCCGATCTCGATGGGTGTGCTCGTGACCCTGATTCGCCAGCTGAACGACGCCTCGCGGCTGACGAGCATTGTCGTCTCCCACGACGTGAAGGAGACGGCCAGTATCGCCGACTACATCTACATCATCGCCAACGCCCAGGTCATGTGCCACGGGACAGCGGCGGAGGTGGCCGCCAATCGCTCGCAGTGGGTGCGCCAGTTCATGGATGGACTGCCGGACGGCCCCGTGCGTTTCCACTATCCCGCGCCCGACCTCGAGCGCGACATGTTCGGCGGATGAACGCCTTGTTCGACGCACTGGCCAGGCTTGGACGCGTCGGTCTCGACGCCGTCGCGAGTCTCGGGCGCGCGCATCTGCTGCTGATCGGCATCCTCGGTGGGTTGCCCTCCCTGCTGATGCGCCCGCGCCTGCTCGTTGCGCAACTGTTTGGCGTCGGCGTGCTCTCGGTGCTGATCATCGTCGTTTCAGGGCTCTTCGTCGGGATGGTGCTCGCGTTGCAGGGCTACTACGTGTTGTCGCAGTTCGGCGCGGGAGAGAGTCTCGGTGTCGTCGTGGCCGCATCGCTGGTCCGGGAGCTCGGTCCGGTGGTGACGGCACTCTTGGTCGCGGGGCGCGCGGGTTCGGCACTGACCGCCGAGATTGGTCTGATGAAGGCCACCGAGCAGCTCTCCGGACTGGAGATGATGGCGGTCGACCCGGTTCGGCGCGTGCTGACCCCGCGTTTTTTCGGTGGCCTCTTGTCGATGCCGTTGTTGGCGGCCATGTTCAGCGCGGTCGGCGTATTGGGCGGATACTTCGTCGGTGTCGGCCTGCTTGGCATCGATGATGGCGCGTTCTGGAGTCAGATGCAGTCCAAGCTGGATTTTGGAGAGGATATTGTTAACGGTGTCGTCAAGAGCATTGTGTTCGGGATCGTCGTGACCTGGATCGCCCTCTACGAGGGCTACGATGCGACCCCGACCTCGGCCGGAGTCAGCCGGGCGACGACCCGCACGGTCGTTCAATCCGCGCTGGCGGTGCTGGGGCTGGACTTCGTTCTGACGGCTTTGATGTTTGGGGGGTAGGGCATGGCGAGAATGCGCACCATAGAGATTCTGGTCGGCGCCTTCATGGCGGTGGGCTTCGTGGCGTTGTTCTTCCTGGCCATGCAGGTCAGCAACCTGAGTACGGCCACGGGCGGAGATGGCTATCGGATCACCGCGCGCTTCGACAACACCGGCAGCCTGAAGGTGCGCGCACCGGTAAGCATGTCGGGCGTGCGTATTGGCCGGGTCGAGGCGATCGAATTCGATCAGGACGCCTATCAGGCACTCGTGACGCTGCGCATCGAGTCGCGTTTCAACAAGATCCCGAGCGATACCTTCGCCAATATCTTTACCGCGGGCCTGCTTGGCGAGCAATACATCGGCCTGGATCCAGGCGGCAGCCCCGATTACCTCGTTGACGGCGACGAGGTGGAACACACACAGTCCGCCCTCGTGCTTGAGCAAATGATCGGGCAATTTCTGTTCAGCAAGGCAGAGGAGGATACGCAATGAAGGCCCCCTATTTCCTGATCGGCGTGTTGTTGGCCCTGACCAGCGCGACCGCGCCGGTGCTGGCCGAGGAAACGGCGACGCAACTGGTGGAGCGCACGGCCGAGCAGATGCTGCGCACGCTCGACGCGCGCCGCGCGGAGATCGACCGTAACCCACAGACGATCTACAAGCTGGTTGGCCAGAATCTCGTCCCGCACTTCGACTTCCAGATGATCACCCAGGCGGCGGTTGGCCGGGACTGGAACAAGGCGACGCCAGAACAACAACGGGCGCTGGTGGCGGCCTTCCAGGAGGTCCTGGTCCGGACCTATGCCAAGGCCCTGCTCAAGTACTCCGGTGAGGAGATCGTCTATGAACAGGCCAAACCCGGTACGCGCAAGGGCACCGTCGTCGTGCCCACCCAGGTTCGCGCACCGGGCGCGCCGCCAATCCCGATCGACTATCGCATGCACAAGAAGGGTGGTAGCTGGAAGGTGTTCGACGTGGTCATCGAGAACGTCAGCCTGATCGCGAATTATCGCAGCCAGTTCCGGACGGTCATCGGGCGCAGTGGCATCGATGGGCTGATCGCCGAGCTCACGTCCAAGAACGCCGGCGGGGCTTGAGCGTGGCGCAGTTGATCGACCTTGGCGGGGGGCGCTTTCGTGTCGACGGCGACCTGAACCTCAGCACGGTCGTGCCGCTTGTGGGCGCCGGCGCGCGCGTGCTCAACGCGCGCGGCAACGTGGAGGCCCGGGTGGACCTCTCGGGGGTCGGTCAGTCCTCCAGCGCGGGTGTCGCGCTGCTGTTGGAATGGCAGGGCCAGGCCCGCCGGGCCGGTCGCCGCCTGCGCTTCGAAAACTGTCCACCGTCGATGGTGCGCATTGCCGACTTCTCGAACCTTGAGGCGTTGCTCGATCTGCGCGAGGATGCCGCCTGATCATGGACAAGCTGCTGATCACCGGGGGCAGGCGCCTCGAAGGCGAGATCCGGGCATCGGGTGCAAAGAATGCCGCGCTGCCGATCCTCGCCGCGACCTTGCTCGCCGACGGGCGCACGGAACTGTCGAATGTCCCGCATCTGCGCGACATCACGACCACGATGGAGCTCCTGGGTCGGATGGGCGTGCGCCTGACCGTGGATGAGCGCATGCGCATCCATGCCGATGCGAGCGGGGTCAGCAGCTTTGCCGCACCCTACGACCTGGTGAAGACGATGCGCGCGTCGATCCTGGTGCTCGGCCCGTTGCTGGCACGTTTCGGTGAGGCCGAGGTCTCGCTCCCCGGGGGGTGCGCCATCGGCTCGCGACCGGTGAATCTGCATATCGACGGGCTACGCGCGATGGGCGCGCAGATCAGCGTCGAAAACGGTTATATCCACGCCCGTGCCGATCGCTTGCGCGGGGCACGATTCGTGATGGAGATGGTGACCGTCACCGGCACCGAGAATCTGCTGATGGCGGCCGCGCTGGCGAAAGGGCGCAGCATCCTGGAGAACGCCGCGCGTGAGCCCGAGGTCGTCGACCTCGCCGATTTCCTCAACCGCATGGGCGCCCGCATCCAGGGCGCAGGCAGCGATACCATCGTCATCGACGGTGTCGACCGGCTCGAGGGGGCCGCCTACAGTGTCTTGCCGGACCGCATCGAGATCGGCACGTACCTGGTTGGTGCCGTCATGACCGGCGGCCATGTCCGGGTCCGGGCCACCCGTGAGGGTCTGCTCGATGCGGTACTGATGAAGCTGCGCGAGGCCGGTGCGCGAATCGAGATCGGCCCCGACTGGATCGAGCTCGATATGGCCGGGCGCCGCCCAAGGTCGGTGAGCGTGCATACCGCCCCGCACCCCGCGTTCCCGACCGACATGCAGGCGCAGTTCTGCGCGATGAACAGCATCGCCGACGGTGTCGCCACGGTGACCGAGACGGTGTTTGAGAATCGCTTCATGCACGCGTTGGAGATGCAGCGCATGGGCGCGGACATCCGCATCGAGGGCAATGTCGCGATCTGCCGCGGTGTGGAACGCCTGACCGGGGCGCCGGTCATGGCCACGGATCTGCGTGCCTCCGCCAGCCTGGTCCTGGCCGCTCTGGTGGCGGACGGCGATACCCTGGTGGATCGCATCTATCACATCGATCGTGGCTACGATAACATCGAGGAAAAGCTCTCCGCCCTCGGCGCCGTGATTCGCCGCGTCTCGGGTTGAGCGGCCATCATGGCAAACACAGAGCACCTGACCATTGCGCTTTCCAAGGGCCGCATCTACGAGCAGACCCTGCCGCTGCTCGCTGCTGCCGGAATCGAACCATACGATGACCCGGATACCAGCCGCAAGCTGGTCCTCGAGACCAACGACCGCCGCGTCAATCTGCTGATCATTCGGGCCAGTGACGTCCCGACCTATGTGCAATACGGCGCCGCTGATGTCGGTGTGGCCGGCAAGGATGTCCTGCTCGAGCACGGCGGCGAGGGACTGTATGAGCCGCTGGACCTGCGCATCGCCCGCTGCCGCCTGATGGTTGCCGGTCAGCCCGAGCGCCGCGCCGTGCGCGGGCGCCTGCGCGTGGCGACCAAGTATGTCCGCAGTGCCGAGCGATACTTCGCCGCCAAGGGCAAACAGGTGGAGATCATCAAGCTGTATGGCTCGATGGAGCTGGCCCCCCTGGTGGGCCTGGCGGACCTGATCGTCGATCTGGTCGAGAGTGGCAACACGCTGAAGGCGAACGGTCTGGTGCCGCTCGAGCACATCTGCGACATTAGCTCCCGGCTCATCGTCAACAAGGCGTCGTGGAAGATGAAACATGCCCTGGTGACCGCGTTGCTGGCGGACCTGCGTCGGGCCGTTGCATCGGACGCCCCCGCCTGAGCCGGGTCGCCTGCTCCTCCATCGCTGAATCAACCCTACTGTTCCCCATGGTCGCAATCAGACGATTCTCCACCACCGACAGCGATTTTTACGCCCGACTCGACGCCCTGCTCGCCTGGGACCCGGTCTTGGACAAACGGGTGAGGCAGACGGTCGAGGGCATCATTCACGACATCCGCCAGCGGGGCGATGCGGCGCTGATCGACTACACGACGCGTTTCGATCGGTGGCAGCCCGCTGACGCCAGCGCGTTGGAGATCCCGCGCGCCCGGCTCGCCGAGGCGCTGGAGCGCGTCCCCCAGGCGCAGCGCGACGCGCTCCAAGCCGCTGCCGAGCGCATCCGGGCCTACGCCGAGTACCAGCGTCTGCGCGGCTGGAGCTATCGTGAGGCCGACGGTACCCTGCTCGGGCAAAAGGTCACGCCTTTGGATCGCGTCGGGCTCTATGTGCCCGGGGGCAAAGCCGCCTATCCGTCGTCGGTCTTGATGAACGCGGTGCCGGCCAAGGTGGCCGGGGTACCCGAGCTGATCATGGTCGTGCCGACCCCGGATGGCGAGCTCAACGACCTGGTGCTCGCCGCGGCCGATATCGCCGGAGTCGACCGCGCCTTTGCGATCGGTGGCGCGCAGGCGGTGGCCGCGCTCGCCTACGGCACTGAATCGGTGCCCCGCTGCGACAAGATCGTCGGCCCCGGCAACATCTATGTCGCGACCGCCAAGCGCGCCGTGTTTGGCCAGGTCGGTATCGACATGGTGGCCGGTCCGTCGGAGATTCTGGTGTTGTGCGACGCGCGGACCGACCCGGACTGGATCGCGATGGATCTGTTCTCCCAGGCCGAGCACGACGAGGATGCCCAGTCCATCCTGATCGCCTGGGACGCTGCTTATCTGGAGCGTGTCGCCGCCAGCATCGACCGGCTGCTGCCGACCATGGAGCGCAGCGCCATCATTGCTGCCGCGCTCAAGGACCGAGGAGCGCTGATTCTGGCCCGGGACGAGGACGACGCCGTTGCAGTTGCCAATCACGTCGCGCCAGAGCACCTGGAGCTCTCGGTTGCCGAGCCCGAGGCGCTGGCCGCGAAGATTCGCCACGCCGGCGCCATCTTCATGGGCCCCTATACCGCCGAGGCCTTGGGCGACTACTGCGCCGGGCCGAATCACGTGCTGCCCACCTCCCGAACCGCGCGCTTCTCCTCGCCGCTGGGCGTCTATGATTTCCAGAAGCGCTCCAGCCTGATCATGGCGTCGGCCAATGGGGCCGCGACCCTGGCCGCGACCGCCTCGGTGCTCGCGCGTGGCGAGGGGCTGACCGCGCATGCCCGCTCGGCGGAATATCGGGGACGTCAGGGTGAGAAGTAGCAAGGCCCCGGCCACTCGCCATTTCCCTATTCCATGCCGATTCCATGAAAGATCTGATCGACAAGCTGGTCCGCCCCGAGATCCGTGCGTTGCGCGCCTACCACGTGCCGGAGGCGAAGGGGCTGATCAAGCTCGACGCGATGGAGAACCCCTATCCCTGGCCGGATGAGCTCCGCGAGGCCTGGCTCGCGGAGTTGCGCGGTGCCGATGTGAACCGCTATCCGGACCCGCGCGCCACCGAGCTGCAGCGCGCCCTGCGTTGCGCGATGGGTGTGCCCGATGACATGGACCTGTTGCTCGGCAACGGCTCCGACGAGCTCATCCAGATGCTTGCGCTGAGCGTGGCGGTGCCTGGTCGCAAGCTGCTCTCGTTCGAGCCCGGCTTCGTGATGTACCGCATGATCGCGCTGTTCGTGGGCCTGGAGTACGTCGGTGTGCCGCTGCGCCCGCACGACTTCTCGTTGGACCTCGATGCCGCCCTCGCCGCAATCCAACGCGAACAGCCGGCGCTGGTGTTCATTGCCTATCCGAACAATCCCACCGGGAACCTGTTCGATGCGTCGGCGCTCGAGTGTATCCTCGAGGCCAGTCCCGGGCTGGTGATCCTGGACGAGGCCTATGCCCCGTTCACCGACACCACCTTCCTCCCGCAGCTGGGCCGCTGGCCAAACCTCCTGGTCATGCGCACGGTGTCCAAGATGGGGCTTGCGGGGCTGCGCCTGGGCTACATGGCGGGGGCGGGGCCATGGATCGAGCAGATCGACAAGACGCGTCTACCCTACAATGTCAATGTGCTGACCCAGGCCAGCGCCGCCTTTGCGCTGCGCCACCGCGATGTCTTCGATGCGCAGACCCAGGCGATCCGCGATGAACGCGGGCGACTCTTCGATGCATTGACGCGCGTTGGCGCTCTGCGGGTGTACCCCTCCGATGCCAACTTCATCCTGATCCGGACCGCGCCCGGGCGGGCGGCCGGGATCTTCGATCGGATCAAGGCACAGGGGGTCCTGATCAAGAAGCTCGATGGCAGCCATCCTCAACTTGCCGACTGTCTGCGCGTTACCGTCGGTTCTCCAGCAGACAATGACGCGTTCCTGGAGGCCCTGCGGGGCGCACTCTGAACAGGCGGTGCACTTGACCCGGCCCGCCCCAGAGCCACTGCCCGGGGCGGTCGGTGGATCGCCGTCGATCTCAACATGAACCTGCGCGATCTGACATACATCCTTGCGGTGGCCGAGACACGCCACTTCGGACAGGCCGCGCGGCGCTGCTTTGTCAGTCAGCCGACCATGAGCGGCCAGATCAAGAAGTTGGAGGTCGAGCTCGGTGTGACGATCTTCGAGCGTACCAATCGCTCGGTGGAGCTCACGCCCATCGGCCAGGCCATCGTTGCGCACGCGCGGCTGCTGATGGACCAGGCCGATGCCATCCGGGAGGTCGCACAGGCCCACCGCGACCCGCTCTCCGGGCCGCTTCGCATCGGCGCGATCCCCACGCTGAGCCCCTATCTGATGCCGCTGATTCTGGTGCCGTTGCGGGAGCGGATACCGCAGCTCAAGCTGGTCCTGTTCGAGGAGGTCACCGACTCGTTGCTGCGCCGCCTGCAGCAGCACGAGCTCGATGCGGTGCTGTTGGCAACCGCGGTCGAGGACCCGGATCTGGCCGCGATGCCCCTGTTCGAAGAACCCTTCTGGCTTGCTCATCCGCGAGGTCACCCGCTCTACGACAAGGACGAGATCACACGCGCCGAGCTCGAGGGGCTGGATCTGTTGCTGCTGGCCGACGGGCATTGCCTGACGCATCAGGTCATGGAGGTCTGCCGTCTGGCCGAGCGCTCCCAGGCCGGCGAGATGGCGGACCTGCGTGCCGCCAGTCTCGAGACCCTGCTGCAGTTGGTCGGGGCCGGCTTCGGTTGCACCCTGGTTCCAGCGCTGGCGATTCGCGGCGGCTGGATGACCGACAGTGGCATCATCGCGCGCCCCATCGAGTCCGACGACGCCTACCGGCGCATCTCCCTGGTGTATCGACGCAGCTTTCCGCGGCGTCAGGCATTGTAGGCCTTTGCCGACGTGGCGATGGAGCGCCTGCCCAACACGGTCAGGCCGCTGCGGCGCATCTGACACGGTCGCTTTGGTGTGCGGGGGCGGCCAGTGCGCGTGTGTCGGCAATGCGCCCCTCGGTCATGAACCTCCGGGAACGCGTCTCCCGGTTGGTCCCCGCCGCCGGTGGCCGCGGCTTAACCGTTTTTACTTCGCCTCCCTGGCAAGCCCATGATCACCCAGCGCCTCTTTGCCACCGCTGCCCGCAATCTGGAATCGCTGCTGGCCGATGAGCTTCGCGGCCTCGGGTTGTCGGATGTTACCGAGACCCGTGCTGGCGTCGCCTTCAACGGTACCCTCTCCGATGCCTATCGCGTGCTGCTCTGGTCGCGCGTCGCCAATCGCGTGCTGCTGCCGCTGTCGCGCTTTGCCGCCATTGGGCCCGACGCCCTGTACGAGGGCGTGCGCGCGATCGACTGGTCCGAGCACATGGGGGCCGCCCAGACGCTCGCGGTCCACCTGGACGCGGCCCGCTCGGAGGTCGATCACGCCCACTATGGCGCCCTGAAGATCAAGGACGCCATCGTCGACCAGTTTCGCGACCAGGCCGGGCAACGACCGAGCGTCCAACGGCATCGCCCCGATTTGCAGATCCATTGCCATCTGTTCCGTGACGAGGCGACGTTGAGTATCGACCTGTCTGGCCAATCCCTGCATCGACGCGGCTATCGAGAGCAGGGTTCCGCCGCGCCGATGAAGGAGAATCTGGCCGCGGCGGTGCTGCTGCGCGCGGGCTGGCCGGAGATTGCCGCGGCGGGGGGCGCGCTGCTCGACCCGATGTGCGGTGTCGGTACCCTGCCCATCGAGGGGGCCCTGATTGCCGCCGACATCGCGCCTGGGCTGCTTCGCGACTACTGGGGCTTCCTGGGTTGGCGGGGCCACGACCGGACCGCTTGGCAGACCCTCGTCGACGAGGCCGTGGATCGGCGCTCGGTCGGGCTGACGCGGCTTGGCTCGATTCGTGGCTACGACCGCAATCCCGCCGCTATCCGCGGCGCGTTGCGCCATCTGGAGCGTTGCGGGCTTGCCGGGCGCGTGCACTTCGAACGGCGCGAGCTGCAGGATTGTCGGCCCGGTCGGATTGGCGAGCAGGGGCTGTTTGTCGTCAATCCCCCCTATGGCGAGCGTCTCGGCGCCGACGACGACCTTACCGCGCTGTACGGCCGATTGGGCAGCACGCTGCGTGAGCATTTCGATGGCTGGCGCGCGGCGGTCCTGACCGGCAATCCGGAGCTCGGTAAGCGCATGGGCCTGCGTGCTCGCCGCTTCCATACCCTCTACAACGGGCCCATCGAATGCCGCTTGCTGCACTTCGACGTGACGGCCGAGGCCCATGTCTCAGACCGCCCGCGGCCGCTGCCCGCCCAACAGCGCGGCCCTGGTGCCGAGATGCTCGCCAACCGCCTGCGCAAGAACCAAAAGGCCCTCGGCAGGTGGCTGCGCGAGGAGGGGATCAGCTGCTGGCGGCTCTACGATGCCGACCTGCCGGAATATGCGATGGCCATCGATCTGTACACGACCATCGAGGCTGACGGCGGGGGACGCTCTCGGGTGCTGGTCCAGGAATATGCGGCCCCGGCGAGCGTCGATCCACGCGACGCCCGTCGCCGCTTGCGCGAGGCGCTTGGGGTGATCGCCGAGGTCCTTGAGGTCCCCGAGCGGGATCTGTTCTTCAGGGTCCGGCGCCCGCAAAAGGGGCGGTCGCAATATGAACGCCAGGCCGAGACCGGGCGTTTTCATGAGGTGCGCGAGCATGACCTGCGGCTGCTCGTCAACTTCGAGGATTATCTCGATACCGGCCTGTTCCTCGATCACCGCGATACCCGAGAGCTGATCGGGCGGCTTGCCGCCGGTCGCCACTTCCTGAATCTGTTTGGCTACACCGGTGCAGCGAGTTGCCATGCGGCCCGCGGCGGCGCCCGCTCCACCACCACGCTGGACATGTCGCGGACCTATTGTGACTGGGCCCGGCGCAACCTGGCGCTGAATGGTTTTGTCGGCCGCGACCATGAGCTCATCCAGGCGGATTGTCTGGACTGGGTCCGCAATGCCCGGGCCTATCGGGGCCGCTTCGGACTGATCTTCCTCGACCCGCCAACCTTCTCGACATCCAAGCGGATGGAAGGCACGTTCGATGTCCAGCGCGACCACGTCGCCCTGATTCGCGACGCTGTTGCGCTGCTCGCGCCCGACGGTGAGTTGATCTTCTCGAATAACCTGCGCCGGTTTCGGATGGACAAGGATGCCCTGCCAGGACTTGAGATCGAGGACATCACCCGCGAAACCATCCCGAAGGACTTTGCCCGAAACCCGCGCATCCACAACTGCTGGCGCATCCGGCGACGGGTCTGATCCTGGTCACTGCTGGTCTTGCACGTGCCGTTGGTCGGCACTCGCGTTGTGCACTGGCCGGTGTCTGATCGGTCGCCGGCAGTCACGGCGACCCTCGCGTGGGCGGCTGACAACCCGCTGTTGCCCTGATGAGGCCCCCGGCGCGCGCCGAATCGATCCGGCGCGTGGCGGGGAGCGCCGGTGGTGACGATGCGTGACGATTTGACCCACGCCGTGGGCCACGGTTAGAAAGCGCGGCGAATCCCTCTTGCCCGACGGCGGTCCCTGATGTTGTCTGGATACAAACCCCTGCCCTGGTACGGCGCGGCCCCGCTGGCCGCACTGAGCGGTTCGCTCGCGGTGCTCGCATTTGCTCCCTTCGGGCTCTATCCACTTGCGGTGCTGGCGTTGGCGCTGTGGTATCAGTTGCTCGAGCAGCGCGACGCGCGCGGTGCCTTCGCGATCGGGTGGGCCTTTGGACTGGGACTGCTCGGCTTCGGCATCTTTTGGATCCGGATTAGTTTGAACGAGTTCGGCAATCTGGCCGCGTCACTGGCCAATGCATTGACCCTGCTGTTCATCGCCGCGATGGCGTTCTATTACGGCCTGGCGGGTTGGGCGATCCATCGGCTACGCCCCCGCGCCCGCGCTCGGGGTTCCGCCTGGGTCGGGCCGGTGCTGGTGCTGCCGGCGGTCTGGGTATTGCTGGAATGGCTGCGCGGTTGGCTGTTCACCGGATTTCCCTGGATGATTCTGGGCAATACCCAGATCGATTCGCCCCTGGCCGGGTTGGGCCCGGTGCTTGGTGTGCACGGTATGAGCTTGGCCGTGGCCCTGAGCGCCGGGCTGCTATGGGGCCTGTTTCGCTGGCGTGGGCGGGGGCGACTGGTCGCGCTGTCGGGCCTTCTCGCCTTGTGGCTCCTTTCCCTGGGCATGGGGCAAGTCGAGTGGACGCACGAGGACGGGGACCCGCTTACCGCGAGCGTGGTCCAGGCCAACATCGCGCAGTCGATGAAATGGGATGCGGCCGCCCTGATGCCCGCGCTGGAGGCCCACCTGGGGCTGACGCGCGAGGTCCTCGACAGCGATGTGATCCTATGGCCGGAGACGGCGGTCTCGGAATTCCTGCATGAGGTGAAGACCCCGCTGATTGAGCCCCTCGGCGAGACGGCCCGCGCGCGCGGGACCGAAATCGTGATCGGTATCCCGATCATGGAAGGCCGCTCACGTTACTTCAACGGCCTGATCAGTATCGGGAGCGCGGAGGATGTCTACTACAAGCGGCATCTGGTGCCGTTCGGGGAATATCTGCCATGGAAGTCCCGGCTTGGGCCATTGGTCGACTGGTTCGACGTACCGATGTCGGATTTCAGCCCCGGCGAGGCGGCCAGACCGCTGATGCAGATCGGTTCCCGGCTCGCGGGGGCATCGATCTGCTACGAGGACGTCTTCCCTGAAGAGGTGCGGCAGGCCCTGCCGGAGGCGTCGTATCTGATCAACGTCAGCAACGACGCCTGGTTCGGAGACTCGTTGGCGCCTCCGCAACATCTCCAGTTTGCCCGTGTGCGGGCGCTGGAGAATGGTCGGGCGATGATTCGCGCCACGAACACCGGGATCTCCGCGATCATCGATCATCGTGGCCGACTGCTCGGTACGCTGCCCCTGTTCGAGCGCGGGGTGCTCACCGCCACCGTGCAGCCGCGCACCGGGTCGACACCATTCTCGCGCTGGGGCAGTGCGGTGGTGCTCGCGGTCGCGGTCTTGATGCTGGTCGCGGCCCTTCTCCTGCGGCGACGCCGGGTCTAGTCCTCGGCCCCGTGGGAGCGCGGTGCGCCGCCCCTTGCGCCCGCGTTTTGGCGGACAGGTTGGCGAGAGGTTGGCGGGGCCTGCAACGGTTTGCACGTCGATGCGTTTTGGCGTCGCCGGCTGGTGCCGTTATCATGCCCCGGTTCATCCCTTATTCACTGGGCGCCCCGTTGCTCGCCATCGTCTATTACTTCCTCGATCTGTGCATGCTGCGCCGTACGCCGCAGCAGCTACCGGCCTCGACGGCGTTGCTGGGACTGCTGTTGGCGGCGGGGCTGTTCGGCAGTGTCCTGCTCTCGGTCACGGCCGGGGCGAATGTGGCGGTGAGCCTTGGACAAGGCTTGCTCGATCTCCTGTTGCTGCTGGGGGTGCTGCGGGTTGCGCTGAGACTGGTGGGCAAGCCGCAGCGCTTTGTCCAGACGGCCTCCGCGCTGGTGGGCGCCGACACCCTGATCGGCCTCGTGGCGTTGCTGCCCTTGAGTCTGGCCACCGCCGGTGGTGACTCGACCGGGCAGTTGCTGATCCCGGGGCTGATGTTTCTGCTCCTGGTTGTCTGGAGTGTCACCGTGGCCGCCCATATCCTGCGCCACGCCTTTGAGATCACGCTTGCCCAAGGCGCGTTCATTGCCGTCACCTACGACTTCGTCTCCTTTGTCGTGGTCGGTGGGGCCATCCCGAGCCAGGTCTGATATGCATTTACACATCCTTGGTATCTGCGGGACCTTCATGGGTGGTATTGCGCTGCTCGCGCGCGCCCTTGGGCATCATGTGACCGGCTCCGACGCCAACGTATATCCGCCCATGAGCACCCAGCTCGAAGCGGCGGGTATCGTGCTGATGGAGGGCTATGAGGCCGCGCACCTCGCACCCGCTCCGGACGTTGTCGTGGTGGGCAACGCCATGAAGCGGGGCATGCCGGCGATCGAATACATGCTCGATGCCGGGCTGCGCTATTGTTCGGGACCCGAATGGCTCGCGGAGCACCTGCTATTCGATCGCCACGTGCTCGCGGTTGCCGGGACCCACGGCAAGACGACGTCCACGAGCATGCTGGCGTGGGTGTTGGATGACGCCGGCCTCGCGCCCGGGTTCCTGATCGGCGGGGTTGCACATGCCTTCGGAGTTTCCGCCAGGCTCGGGGATGGGAACCTGTTCGTGGTCGAGGCCGACGAGTACGACACCGCTTTTTTCGATAAGCGGTCGAAATTCGTCCACTATCGCCCCCGGACACTGGTGCTGAACAATCTGGAGTTTGATCACGCCGACATCTTTGACGACCTGGCCATGATTCAGCGCCAGTTCCATCACTTGGTGCGAACCGTGCCAGGGTCGGGCCTGATCGTGCATCCGAACGACGACGAGGCGCTGGATCAGGTGTTGGCCATGGGCTGTTGGACGCCACTGACGTCCACCGGCGATGGGGGAGACTGGTGTGCGGTGCTGGAGTCGCCTGATGCATCGCGCTTCGGTGTGCTGCACCGCGGCGCGCCGATTGGCGTCGTCGACTGGGCGCACACGGGCCGCCACAATGTCCAAAACGCGCTGGCGGCTCTGGCCGCAGCGGCCCACGTGGGGGTTGATCCAGCGGCCGCCGTCTCCTCATTGTGTCGCTTTCAGGGCGTCAAGCGACGGATGGAGCTCCGGGGGGAGGTCGCCGGCGTGCGTGTCTACGACGATTTTGCCCATCATCCAACGGCGATTGCCAGCACGCTGGAGGGACTGCGTCGACGGGTGGGAAACGAACGCATCGTCGCGGTGCTGGAACCGCGCTCCAACACGATGCGCATGGGTGTGCACGCGGGGGCATTGGCGGCCTCGTTGGCGCTGGCGGATCGGGTGCACCTGTTCGTGCCCGCCGGGCTGGACTGGGATGCCTCGACGGCGTTGGCGTCGCTCGGGGGGCGCCTGGAGGTGGACGAAGACATCGACAGCATCGTGGCGCGGATCGTCGCGCGGGCCGCGGCAGGCGATCACCTGCTGGTGATGAGCAATGGCGGCTTCCACGGCATCCATCAACGGCTGCTCGACGCGCTGGAGACGGTCTCGGGATGATCCGCCGAGAAGCGCCCGCGCGATGAGTCCCCCTCGTACCGATTCCAGTCTGGCCGAGGACGGCACCATGGCGCCGGTGTCGGATCGATGGGCCAAGACGATCGCCGTCGCGCTGACGGGGGCGTCAGGTGTCCGCTACGGGCTGCGGCTCGCCGATTGCCTGGTCCGTGCCGACACGCGCGTGTATCTACTGATCTCGCAGGCGGCGCAGGTGGTGTTGAAAATGGAGGTGGGGCTTGACGCGCCGTTGCGCCCTGCCGAGGCCGAGCGCTTTTTTACCGAGTATTTCTCGGCCAGCCCGGGGCAGTTGCGGGTATTTGGACGCCAGCAGTGGACGGCGCCAGTCGCCAGCGGCAGCAACCCCCCGGATGCGATGGCGATCTGCCCCTGCACCACGGGCACCCTGGCGAGCATCGCGGCGGGCATCAGCGGCGATCTGATCGACCGGGCCGCGGATGTGGCGTTGAAGGAAGGCCGTAAGCTGATCCTCGTTGTGCGGGAGACGCCTTTTACGGTCATTCATCTGGAGAACATGCTGCGTCTCGCGCGTGCCGGCGTCGTCATCATGCCGGCGAACCCCGGCTTCTATTTCAATCCCCAATCGGTCGACGACGTCATCGATTTTGTCGTGGCGCGCGTGCTTGACCACCTCTCGGTGCCGCATTCCCTGGCCGGGCGTTGGGGCGACTGACCGAGCGCCGCGCCCCCTTAGTGTCGCGCCGTCAGTCTCAATACCCCGTTGCGCTGCTGGACCTCCAGCGCGTGGGCCGCCTCAAGGTCCCGCTCCAGAATGCTTTGCGCCTCGCGATGCCCGGGGATGGTCTTTGGCAGCGCCATGACACCGAGGATGGATTCCTTGGTGATGCTCGTCACATCACCGACCCACAGCGGTGTTTGGTCCTCGAGGCGGTAGTGGGTGGCCCATAGCCGAAGCACGACGCGGATGTCATCGGCGGCGTCTTTGACCAGGTGCAGCGCCTCGTGGCGCCCGTTGTGGACGTGTGGAATGACCGGCAACTCGGCGAGCGGCAGCGACGGTGAGAGAAGTCTCATCGCGTTGCCCCAGCTCAGGCCCTCCGCGGCCTTCCATCCGCGCCTTTCCAGCGCGCGGGTCAGCTCCGGCAGGGTGCCCGCGTACTGGAGATCGAGCCTGTGTCCCCCCGAGTGCCAGAGCTCTTCGCGCCGCGTGGGCAGCGATGCGATCGCCGCGCCGTTGTGCCAGTCGGGCCCGTGGATGTACTGGGGCGCCGACCGGGGTGTGTAGCGCTCAACGTCTGCCTCATGGCGAACCAGGCTGAGGAGCGCAAAACCCAGGCACAGGGTCGCCAGCGCGACCGACGCAAGGCCTCCCCAGTTTTGGTCGAAGCGGGTGTGATGTCGGAACGCGATGCCCAGCGCCGACACCCAGAGCAGCCCCAGGGCCGCGCTGCCGACGACATCGGTCAGCCATTCGGTACCGAAGTACAGGCGCGAGAGCGCCACGGACAGCACCAGTACGCTGGCCATCGCGTAGGGGACCCAGCGCCAGCGGCTCGGCAGGCCGCGAGAGACCGCGACGGCAAGAAAGCCATAGACCAGCGTCGCGCCCAGTACCGGGGCGCTGGGAAAGGACCATGGCCAAGGCGGCACCAGGCCGACCTCTGGTCTTGGCACCTGCAGTATCAAACCCAGCAGCGGCGTGGCCACCAGGGCGAAGGCCGCGACGGCCAGCCAGTAGTAAGCCTCGCGCCGTTGCTTGCGCCAGTAGAGGTACAAGAGCACGGCCAGCACCAGCGCCAGTAGGATGCTCGGATCGCCGAGCCGGCCGAGGGCCGTCATCAACTCATCGGCCAGCGGCGTGTGCAGGCTCTGGCCGAGTCTCAGCACGATCGTATTGGGGGTAATGTCGGGGGCGCCGAACAGTCCGGCGCCAACGGCGAGTCCAAGCACCAGCGTCGCGGCCAGCAGCGCGCCGGCCAAGGTCGTGAGGGTGCCGGCGTCCGGGTGGCTCGAGTCGGAAAGGGCCTGCGCCATCCGGCCGATACTGGGGTGCACGTCCGCCCAGCGCAGCACGCCCTGGAGCCAGAGGGTGGCGCGCGGGCTGAGCAGCAGAAACATCTCCCGCGCGATCCAGACCACGAGCCAGATCAGACCGACCAGGATCAACATCAGGATCACCAGTCGCACTGCCGCCTCGGCCGCAAGCTTCAGCGAGGCCCCGAAGACAATGCCGGGCGCGAGGTAGACAGGCCCCCAGGCGGCGGCGGAGGCGACATTGGCGATCACGAAGCGTCGTGGCGCCATTTGCATCATGCCCGCCACCAGGGGGACGACCGCACGTACTGGGCCGAAGAATCGACCGATCACGATGCTCTTGGTGCCGTGACGAGCGAAGAACGCGATACCACGCTCCAGATGCTCGGGGTAGGGCCTGAACGGCCACCAGCCGCGGATGCGCCCCCGGTAATGAAAACCCAACCAATAGCTTAGGCCATCGCCGGCGACGGCCCCGGCGATCGCTGCCAGGCAAGTGGGCCAGAAACGCAGGTCGCCGGTTGCGATCAGTGCGCCGGCGCCGAACATCATCATGACACCTGGCACCACCACGCCGATGACGGCGAGCGACTCGCTCAGGGCTGCGAGGAAGACGGCCAGATACGCCCAGCCCGGGTTTGCCTCCACCCAGGAGAGCAGGTGCTGGAGCAGCTCATCCATGGCAGGCAGGTGTCGCGGGAGGTTGGATCGGAGCGGCAGGGACCCCGTGGGGGGGGCTCAACCCGAGCCGCCCCGATGACAGGCCCTTGCCTGCCGGCGGCCGAGTCGTTCCGGACCAGTCCGCCGTGGAGAGGGTCGACCTGGAAGCAACGTGGCCTCGCCGGGCGCTGTAGACCCCACGACTGCCGATTGGCCCGCCACGGCGCGCGATCTGGTCAGGCATCGCCAGTCCGAGTCCGGCCCCCGGCCCGCCAGAGACCCCTCGTGGGCACAAGCGGTGCGTTGTGAGCCGCAACCTCAGCCGGCCACCTCGGCGAATGCCTCGGCCGCGGCGTCCAGCGTCGTTTGGATCTCGGCATCGCCATGGGCGGCGGAGACAAAGCCCGCCTCGAAAGCCGACGGGGCGAGGTAGACACCGCGTCGTAGCATGGCATGGAAAAACGCGCTGAATTGGGGCTGGCTGCAGGCGGTGGCCTGCTCGAAGTTCGTCACCGGGCCAGCGGCGGTGAAGAACAGTCCAAACATGGCACCCGCGCGGTTGGTGCTGAGCGGGACCCCGGCGGAGGCGGCGCGCTCCATGAGCCCGTCCATCAGCCGCGCCGTACGCGTGGCCAGGGCATCGTAAAATCCGGGGGCCGAGATCAATTCCAGGGTCTTCAGGCCGGCGGCCATCGCGATCGGATTGCCCGACAGTGTGCCGGCCTGATAGACCGGGCCGAGTGGCGAGATCCGCTCCATGATCGAGCGCTTTCCACCAAAGGCGCCCACCGGCATGCCGCCTCCGATGATCTTGCCAAGGGCCGTCAGGTCCGGCGTGACCCCGTAGTATCCCTGCGCGCCGGAGAGGGAAACGCGAAACCCGGTCATAACCTCGTCGAAGATCAGGACCGCGCCGTGCTCGTCACAGAGCTCGCGAAGCCCCTCGAGGAACCCGGGCGCCGGGGGGATACAGTTCATGTTGCCCGCGACGGGCTCGACGATGACGCAGGCGATCTCGTCACCGATGTCGGCAAAGGCCTCGCGGACCCCCTCGATGTCGTTATAGCGCAGCGTGAGCGTCAGCTCGGCGAGCGCTGCCGGCACGCCTGGCGAGCTTGGCTCGCCCAGGGTCAGCATGCCGGATCCCGCCTTGACCAGTAACGAGTCGACGTGGCCGTGGTAACAGCCCTCGAACTTGATCACCTTGTCGCGACCCGTATAACCACGGGCCAGGCGCAGTGCGCTCATCGTGGCCTCGGTGCCGGAGCTGACCATGCGCACTAGATCGATGCTCGGGACAAGCTCGCAGACCTTGTCCGCCATCAGGGTCTCCAGCTCGGTCGGCGCGCCGAACGACAGGCCCTTGGCGATCCGATCCGTAACGGCGGCGATGATCCCGGGATGGGCATGTCCCAGGATCATCGGCCCCCAGGAACCGACATAGTCGACATAAGTCTTGCCGTCGGCGTCGGTGACATAGGCCCCCTGCGCGGATTCGAAAAATACGGGATCGCCGCCGACGCCGCGGAAGGCTCGGACGGGCGAGTTGACGCCGCCGGGGATATGGCGTTGCGCCGCGGCGAACAGGTCCTGGGATCTGGACATTCAGGTTTCTCCAATGCTGGGGGAGGCAAGCATATCGCGCGGCCTGGGTGGTCGGTGCGGCCCGCGCCGGGGGGGCGGCCAGCCAATGGCCGGCATTTTCTGGTGTCACGCCTGGGATGGCAACTCGCGTGGGCTCCGACAGCGGTGCCCCAGCGTCCTGCCCAGGCCGGCGTCGGCGCCCGGGCCGGCCTGCGTGGATTGAAAATCCTGCCATCTACCCTGATCTCGGAAGGCCGGGTGGGTGGCGGATGAGCGATGCAGCGGCGCCTGGCCCGAACGTGTTTTGGCGGGGCAGTTTCTGGGACCGAGCGAAGATGAAGCGTTACATGTGTGTGATTTGTGGCCTGGTCTACGAGGAGGAGCAGGGGTGGCCGGACGACGGCATCGCACCGGGCACCCTGTGGGAGGACGTCCCGCTTACCTGGAAGTGTCCGGAGTGTGGCGCTGGAAAAGAGGACTTCGAGATGGTGGAGTTTTAGTCGCGCCCCGGGGTGACGGGTTCCCGCGACGGCCGTGTTATTGCGCCTTGATCCGATTGGCAGAACGCCTGAGATGCCCTGGATCCGCGGCGTTTCGAGGCAGCCGGACGTCAAAACCTGGGGCTTTGGTATGGTAATGGGCTGGTCGTCTGCGCTAACATCCCAACGTTATTCTAGGCAAACTTTTGGAGATCATCACCATGGCGGCATCATTGTCGGAGACTGATCTGACCCTGACCGAGTCCGCGCGGTCGAAGATGGGTGAGCTGTTCCAGTCCGTCGAGGACGGCATCGAGGGCGTGCGGGTCTACGCCACCGCTGGGGGCTGCAGCGGGGTCAGCTTCGGTATGACCTTTACCGACGAGATCAACGGCGATGACGGCGTGCGCGAGTTCGCCGGGTTCAAGGTCGTTGTTGACGACAATACCCTGGAATACCTCCGCGGCGTCGAGATCGATTTTGTCGACCGCGGGGATGGGGCGGCGACCTTCGTCTTCAATAATCTGCCGAGTGCCGGTTCGGGCTGCGGAAGCTGCGGATCTTCATCCGGTGGCGGATGCTCCTAGTGGTGGGTCCGCGGGTGGGACAGGGCGCGGGGCAATGGCCTCGCGGCGCCGGCGGTGGGGGTGATTGACCGATGATCAGTGTCGGTGTCGTTGGTGGTACGGGCTACACCGGCTCGGAGTTGCTGCGCCTCTTGGTTTCTCACCCGGAGGTTCGTGTTGCGGCGATCACCTCGCGTGCGGATGCGGGTGTGGCGGTCACCGACCGCTTCCCGCAGCTGCGCGGGTACTTGGACCTGGCGTTCTCGGATCCGGATGACGCCCGGCTCGCCGAGTGTGAGCTCGTGTTTTTTGCGACCCCGAACGGCACGGCGATGCAGCACGCCCCGGATCTGCTGTCGCGTTCGGTTCGGGTGATCGACCTCGCGGCCGATTTCCGGCTGAAGGATGCGTCGGTTTGGGAGCGCTGGTACGGCATGACGCATGCCTGTCCAGAGCTGCTTGCCGACGCGGTCTATGGCCTGCCGGAGCTTCATCGCGAGGCGATCCGCTCGGCGCGCCTGGTCGCGAATCCCGGATGCTATCCGACTGCGGTGACGCTCGGGCTGCTGCCACTCCTGATGGCCGGGGCCGTCGACGCAACGACTTTGATCGCCGACGTCAAATCCGGCGTCAGCGGTGCAGGGCGTAAGGCCAATGCGGCGCTGCTGATGGCGGAGGTGGGCGAAAGTTTCAAGGCTTACAGTGCAAATGGCCACCGCCATCAGCCAGAGATCTGCCAGAACCTCGTGCTGGCGACAGGAGCCGAGGTCGGCCTGACGTTCGTCCCACACCTGGTGCCGATGATCCGAGGCATCGAGGCCACGCTCTATGCGCGCAGGGACCCCTCGTTTCACGGCGATCTGCAGGCGCTCTACGAGACGACATATCGAGACGAGGCGTTCGTCGACGTGATGCCCATGGGCGCTCACCCGGAGACGCGGTCCGTGCGGGGCACGAATCTGTGCCGACTCTCGGTGACCGAGCCCGTGACCGGCGGCGTCGTCGTTGTGCAGTCAGTGATCGACAATCTCGTCAAGGGTGCGGCAGGGCAGGCCATCCAGAACATGAACCTGATGTTTGGCCTCGACGAAGGCGTTGGCATCTCGGCTGTTGCGCTCTCGCCATAGGGCCGCGGGCGTGTGTGTCACGGTGAACGCGGCAGCGGGGCTGAGGGCGCGGGTCACCCCGGCATGTCGCTCCTGGAGCTGAGCCCGGTGATAGGCCGATGACGGACGCATGAGCTGGAATACAGGCCTCAACCCCGAGGCGCCCGCGCGCCGCGAGCATGCTGCATTTCGGTTGTTCCTGACCATTGGTTGGCTCCTGGTGATCGGCACCGCGTTCGGGTTGGGCTACCTTCTGGCCCAGCATGATGCGACTGAGGCCCAGATGCGTATCTCGATGCTCCAGAAGCAACGCGATGCCCTGTCCGAGGGCTTGGCCGAGGCACGGGAAGAGCGGGTTCGGCTTGAGCGTTCGCACCTGATGGACCAACAAGCGCGGCGGGCCGTGCTCGAACAGCTCAAAGAGCTTCAACAGGAGCGGCTCGAGCTTGCGAGACAGGTCTCCTATCTCGAGCATTTGGTCCAGGAGGGCGGATCGGGTGTCATCCAGGTCAAGGATCTGGAGCTGGCACTCGACGGCGAGCCCGGCCACTATCACTACCGCTTCACCGTCAGCCAGTTGGTGCCCGACTTTGGCGAGTCGGTTGGAAAGGTGTTTGTCAAGCTCGCGGTTAGGGATGAAGACGGTACGCGGATGGTCGCCGTCAAGGAACTTGATCCGGACGCCGTGGACGAGTTTGACATGCGCTTCGAGTACTTTCAGCAGTTCGAGGGGGCGTTTGTGCTACCTCGGGATGTGATACCGGAGAGCCTGATCGTAGAGATCAAGCCGACCACGGAGAAGCTGGTCCCGTCGACCGAGAGTTTCCCTTGGAGGCTGGAGAGCGACTCGGAAGCGCCGCCGCTGCCGATGTCCGGGACCGATACCACAGTACTTGACTGAGTCGCTGTGGAATCCCATTATCCTTAGGCAATGAGACGATAGGCAGTAACCGGGAGTCCAGTTGAGATGAGCGCACAAGCACAGCAAGACGCGCCGTTGGTATTTACGGCGCAGGCGGCGGCCAAGGTCGCAAGCCTGATCAGTGAAGAAGGAAACCCCGACCTGATGCTCCGGGTCTACATCCAAGGCGGCGGTTGCTCTGGGTTTCAATATGGGTTTACCTTCGATGAGACCCTGCAGGATGGCGACACCGAGGTAGTGACCGATGGCGTGAAACTGCTGGTCGATCCAATGAGTCTGCAGTACCTCACCGGTGCGGAGATCGACTACACCGAGGGGCTCCAGGGGGCCCAGTTCGTGATTCGCAATCCAAACGCAACGACGACCTGCGGGTGCGGTTCATCCTTCGCCGTGTGATCGCCCGCGTGCATTCTTAGCCTGTGCTGCCGCCTCGGGGGGGCGTCCGTTGTTTGGCCCGGCCGAACCGGACCTCAGGACCCGGGGGGGCGAGGATCCTGGTCAGGGTAGTCTTGTGGTGGAGTGGACCCCCGCGGCAGAGATGCTCGCTGGAGCCCGTCGGCGACGCTCTCGATGACGATCGTGCCCTGAATCGACCAGGGCCACGTGCTGTGGTTGTGGTGGTCTGGGCGGGTGGCCCCGATGCCGATTCTGAGGCGCCTCTCCTCGTCCGCGCCGTTTCCCGAATCTCCCGGCGGACGGGCGTGTTGGTGCGGCGTTGGGGCCCCGCACCCCTTGGTGCCCGCGCCGATGCCATGCCCTCGTTCTCGAGCCCGAACGGCGCGGAGCCCCGGTGGATGGATCGGCTCGGCCAATGAGCGGGTCGCGCCTGGCTCCGGGCTGCAGCTCATTTTCCCTGCTCCCTTCTCGCCTCGCTGAACATGTACGAATTGGCGAACAGGATGCTGGCGTGCGGCCCATGTGGGTACTCACGCGCGAGCAGATAGGGTGTGTGGGGGAAAATGGACGGCCGGATTCGATGCCCGTGCGGTCCGAGGGCAGGTGGTGGCGAGGTGGGGTGAGTCAGGGAGACTGAGTCTGAGACCGGCGGGCCAGGAGACGCGTGTCTCGTTGGATCCGTGTCAACCAGGGCGAGGCGCTGGGAGCGCGTCCAGGTGTCCTCGCTGGCAGCCGGCGTCGTGCGCGCGCCGCCAAATCTTATGCGTGCCCTTCCACGTTGCCGGGATGCATCAGTGAGGTCGTCTGCGCTGGTTCCGCGTTTTTCAGGTCATGACGCGATTGCGCGGGCGTTGGGTGCGGGTTGGCCGGTAAACGCAAAGGGATGATGTCTTCCTTTTTTCCAGTCTGTGGTGCCGTGCCCTCCACCTCGCCGGCCGAGGGCGGGCCGAGGTAGGCGAAGATGGCGTATCCGCTTCCGACCAGCAAGACAAGCAGCGCCAAGGGGCCGGCGAGCCGGCGCCGGCGCCGCCGCGCTCCGGAGAAATCGAGGTCACTCCTTCTGAACTTGTAGTCGCGCATGATCAATAATTGCCAATAGATTGATATAAAGAAGAATTTCTGACATCTATATTCTAGTGTAGAAGATCGGCCATGGAAAGAGTCGTCTGGCCTTGGGGGCACCCCACGCGCGGCGGTCGCGTTGTGTTTGGCCTACATTCCGTCGTAGATTCTGCACCCGCCCTGTACTTGAGCCGCCAGCTTCTTTTGTTATGAGGTCTTCCATGGACTCCGTTCCACGCCCTGCCCAGCACGACACGATTGAACTGATTCGCCGCGGCTCCGACGAGTTGCTCACCGAGCCGGACCTTCTGAAAAAGCTGTCGCGGGGAAGACCGCTGCGTGTCAAGGCGGGGTTCGATCCCACCGCGCCGGATCTGCATCTCGGCCACACGGTCCTGATCAACAAGCTGCGGCAGTTTCAGGATCTCGGCCACCATGTGTTCTTTTTGATCGGCGATTTCACCGGCATGATCGGTGACCCCTCGGGCAAGAGCGTCACGCGCAAGCCACTGACCCGCGAGGATGTCCTGGTCAACGCGGAGACCTATCGCAGCCAGGTGTTCAAGATACTGGATCCCGAGCGTACCCAGGTGGTCTTCAATTCGTCCTGGATGGGGGAGCTGGGGGCGGATGGCCTGATCCGGCTGGCGGCGCAACAGACGGTCGCGCGGATGCTCGAGCGCGACGATTTCTCCAAGCGATACCGGTCCGGCCAGGCAATCGCCGTGCATGAGTTTCTCTACCCTCTAATTCAAGGTCATGACTCCGTCGTGCTCGAGGCGGATGTGGAGCTCGGTGGGACCGATCAAAAATTCAACCTCCTGATGGGACGTCAGCTGCAGGAGGCGGCGGGGCAGGAGCCGCAGGTCGTGATCACGATGCCGATCCTCGAAGGGCTTGACGGCGTGCAGAAGATGTCGAAATCCCTCGGGAACTACATCGCGATTGCCGATCCGCCCGGCGAGATGTTTGGGAAACTGATGTCGCTCTCGGACGACCTGATGTGGCGATACTTCGAGCTCCTCAGTCTGCGCCCTGCGGGCGAGATCGCTGCCTGGCGAGCTTCCATCGCTGAGGGGGTCAACCCGCGCGACATCAAATTTCGGCTCGCCGATGAGCTCGTCGGTCGCTTCCACAGCGCGGCCGATGCGCAGCGGGCGAAGGAGGATTTCGTGGCCCGTTTTCGACGTGGTGCCATGCCGCAGTGTATCGAAGATGTGTCGGTCGCCGTGGACGCGGCGGGCCTGTCGATCACGCAACTGCTCAAAGGCGCCGGCTTGGTCCCCAGCACTTCGGAGGCGATGCGGATGATCAAACAGGGTGCGGTACGGGTCGACGGCGAGCGAATTTCCGACCCCACCCTCTGTTGTGCGCCAGGATCGACGCATGTCTACCAGGTCGGGAAACGCAGGTTTGCGCGGGTCACCCTGACGGGGGATTAAGAGTCGCAATCGACCGCTTGACAGCCCCGCCAAAGTCGCTAGAATGCACGGCTCGCTAGGGGTGAAGCGGAAGCCGAAGACCCCGGGACACCTTGCTGGACGCGGCGCGGATTGCGCAGCCCCCGCCAGGTGGTGTAGACTGGTTAGTCTTCCCTGAGTGGAAGGCGAAGAGATCTTTAACAATTTGTCTAGTCAGCTTGTGTGGATGCTCCGTTGTTAAGGTGCGTTTGAACGCATATCGACGGGCATCTTCGAGTGAA
>JAXGTD010000017.1:0-47165 GCA_040775095.1 Chromatiaceae bacterium
AACATGACGCAATCTAACCCCGCCGCTGTCGATGACTTTGCTGACCCAGTATCGCACGGGGTGGCCCGCCGCCATTGTGAACATCATTCGTTGCGGGTATAGAAGATGCTCTTGCCCGGCGCGTCCTGCTCCGGGTCGTACTGCATCGGAAGACTATGGGCAATGCCCTTGTGGCAGTCGATACAGGTGAAGCCGGCCTCTTCCGCATCCTGGTGGGCCTGGGCGCTGCGGAATTCCTGTTTTGTGTAATTCATGGAATCGAAGTCGTGGCAGTTGCGGCATTCGCGGGAGTCGGTGGACTTCATCGTGCGCCAGACGTTCTGCGCCAGGCGGAAGCGTTCGTGTTCGAACTTCTCCGGCGTGTCCACATCACCCATGAAGTGGTGATAGAGCTCGTTGCTTGCCTGGATCTTGCGCACGACCTTGTGTACCCAGTCCTTGGGCACGTGGCAGTCCGGGCAGGTGGCGCGGACACCGGTGCGGTTGGTGTAATGGATCGTGTCGGTATACTCCTGGTAGACATTCACCTGCATCTCGTGGCATGAGATGCAGAACTGTTCCCTGTTGGTGGCCTCCATGGCGGTATTGAAACCGCCTCAGAAGACGATGCCGGCGAGGATCCCGACGGTCACCCGATCCTGCTGGCGTTTCTCGCCCACACATTGCTGGATCTGTACGATCAACGCTATCAGCACGTGCGCTGGCAACTGTCGTCGCGGCGCACCTTCTTCGAACACCTGCGTGCGCTGACATTCTACTTCCCCTTCGATACCTGGGAGCACCCGTTCGACTCGATGATCGATGCCCTTTAGCCCGCCCAACCACCGCCACGTCGCCGCGCTAGCAAGCGGTAGGGGCAAATATGGAATTGCTGGACCAGGCCCAGCGCAACGACGCCGGGTTCCACCGTCATCTCGGTCGTCACCAGGCGGTTGATGATCTGCACCAGTCCCAAACGCCGCGCAAAGTGGGCGACGATCGGCAGGTGATCGACTCGGGCCGCTGAGACGCCGTGCGGCACATTCGGCCGCCGCGCACAAAATGGATCCGCCGTTGCTCCTCCCGCACCGAGAGCACCGGAAAAAATCAGTTGGGCGGATCTCGATCGATCGGTCCGCCGACGCATAGCTTGATATGCGCAGGGCGGGCCGTCTAGTGCCGTGTTGTTGGAAAATACCCCCGCGTGAGGCGATGGGGGTGCGGAATGTAAGTCAGACCAACTCGTCTGTATAGCATTCCTCACAGCCATCCCTGGTGCAGACCCCTCCCCCAGGAGAGCGCTGGGGAGAATGGGATCGAAAGCAGACCCTTCCTTAGACACATCTTCTAAACCATCCCCTTGAGGAGGATGGTTTAGAAGGATTTCTGGTTCCTGGAGCGGGAGCCAAGGGCGGTCAGCGAAGTGCTGTCCATCTTCACAGTCTTGGTATAGCCGTCGCTACTGATCGCCGGACAAACTGCGCTCGAGATGCTCAGAAATCATTGCCCACGAGCAGATCGACCTCGGCCTGGGGAACGTGACACTGTAGGCAGAAGTAACGTGTGCCGATAACCTTGGGCTTGACAGCCCCGGGCTCCCGTCGGAAGTCCACGTAGTGACTCTTCGGCATCGCCGAAGGCTCATCCGCGTCCTTCTCCTCTCCCCAGAGATCCTGATCATCATGACACTTGAGGCATTTATTGCTCTTAAGGGTCATCATTTTGGATTTGGCAATGCTGTGGGGGATGGCCGGTGGCGCATCGTCGAAGGCGGTCGGCAGTGTCGTGTTCGCATCGTCTGGATCGGTAGAGATATAGTCAAAGCTCACCGGATCGGGGGTATCGAAGACACTGGCACCCAGCCCGATCTCATCGTCCAACCAAGAGACGTCTCCTGCCGCGGTGGCGGTCCCACCCAAGATGGCGCAGGCCAGAATGCATAGAGTGAATTGCACAGTCTTCATCACGTGGTCTCCTTCGATGGTAGCGTAACCGAAGATCCGGCCTGTAAGCGCCAGCCGAATGCCAGGCTGCCCTTCGAGCATACCGGTATACAGCGACCGCAATTGGTACATTCGCCAGACAATACCTGTCCATCCTGGTTCAGGCGCTTGATGTTCAACACCTGGGGCTCGGGACAAACAATCGCGCAGTCCCCGCAGCTATTGCAGCTCTCGCGATCGAACTTTACCCGCAGTTGAGCCGTATGCTCCGCGAGCAATGAATAGAAGGCGCCCAAAGGGCAAAGATGGCCGCACCAGCCGTTCTTGAGCACCAACCAATCAAACAGGAACAGCCCCAATAGGGCAGTCCACCCCAGACCGATACCGTAGAGTATCTCCCGGTGCATGGCGCCGATGGGACTTACCCATTCGAATGCCGGTAGCGCAATCACCATCGAAAGCAGGAGGGCAAGTCCCAAGACCGTGTAACGTAGGCTTCTCGGAATCGAGAACAGGTTCTTGCGCCAGGTCTTTCGATGGAGCCATCCAGCGAGATCCGTCACCATGTTGACCGGGCAGACCCAGGCACACCATACCCTGCCCCCCACCACCAGAAAGAACGCCAAGACGAGGCCAACGCCCAACAGCGCCTCGGGCTCTGGGAGGTGACCGGCGAGCAGTATCTGCAAGGTGGCGAAGGGGTCGGCCAACGGTATCTGTCCAAGGAACTTCGAGGAGCTCAGATTTCCGGAGAGGATTGGCTGCCCGAACAGCACCCAACCCCAATGTAGGGTACCGAAGAACAATAGGAGGGTCCCGATCTGCACGATCCGGCGAAGAATCAGATAGCGCCAACTCCACAACCTACTCACGGTGATGTCTTCCCAATTTCGCAAGGGGCACTCTTTCGCACCACTGCCTACTCATTCAGATAGTCCAAACCAGGAACCTTCCCCGGGTCCTGGGTATCGTCCACGGTCGGCTGCTGGGTTTCGAACGCCTCTCCGTCACCTGGGGCCGCGGCCTGGTGCTTCCAGCCAAACCGGTAGTGGTCGCCGACCTTCCCTTGAATCAAATAGGCGGGCATGACACGGATCGCCGCGAGTTCGGTTGGGCAAGCGTTCTCGCAGATGCCGCAGCCCGTGCAGTCGCCACTGTGGACCACCGGCAGCAGCATGGCGTGCTTGCTCAATCCGCGACGCCGCGTCTCCACGGTAATTGCCTTTTCTCTCAGTGGGCAGACCCGGTAGCAGATCTCGCACCGCAATCCCTGCCAGGACAAGCAGTGCTCCGTATCGATAAAGGCCAAACCCATCCGCGATTGCATAACATCCTCGAGCGCCGGGTCCAAGGCGCCGGTGGGGCACGCCTCTTGGCATGGGATGTCATGACAGAGATAGCAAGGGATCTGTCGCGGCTCGAAGTAAGGCGTACCCATGGGGGCGTCGTCGGCCACGGCTGCGAGCTTTAGGGTGTCATAGGGACAAGCACCCACGCACCGACCGCACTTGATGCAAAGTGCGTTGAAGTCCCGTTCCGCTAAGGCCCCCGGAGGGCGCAGGGCCAAGGGCGCGGCCCGTGCATTTTGCAGCACCAAATAGGACCACAGCATCCCTCCACTGGCTGCTAGCGCCCCCCCTTGGATCGTCTTCTCTATGAAACCGCGTCGTGTAGACATTGGGATTGAAAGGAAGCGAAAGAGTGAACCGACCGCAATTGGAGAGCCTCCAGCTCGGCCCAAAGGCCATCAACAGCCCCGAGACCAACCGGAGAGAGACCTGCGCCCTTCGAGGTGGCCCAGGCGCTCACCGGGACCACGCGCGATCCCACCTAGACCTTGTAGATCTTCACCGCCGCCTTCTTAAAATCCCCCTCCTTTGAGATCGGGCAAGTGGCGTCAATGCACAGCTTATTGACGAAGACCGACTCGTCGAAGAATGCCATGAACGTGTAGCCCTTCGGTGGGCGGTTACGCCCTTGGGTCTCGATCACTGCCTTGATCTTTCCACGCCGAGACTCGATCCACACTGGATCCTGGCGCTTGAGCCCACGTTGAGCGGCGTCCGCCTCATTCATGTCGAGGACCGCGAAGGGCATCGCACGATGCAGCTCCGGAACCCGCCGGGTCATGGTTCCCGTGTGCCAGTGCTCCAGGATCCGACCGGTGCAGAGCCACAGATCGTAGTTCGCGTCAGGCGATTCCACGGATGCCGCATAGGGGCGGAAGAAGATCTTCGCCTTACCGGGGAACTGAGTCTTTTCCTCCGTGGTCGGGCCATCTAGATTGCCGCTCGGCAGCTCTTTCATGGCGCCGCCATAGAACTCGAAGTCTCCGGTCTTGACGTAGGGGTCATACTTGGCATTAAAGCGCCAAAGGGTCTCTTTGCCGTCCACCACAGGCCAGCGCAAGCCCCGCACGTCGTCCGCGTGATAAACGTCGAAGGGCGCCTGGTCGTGATGATGACCTCGGCCGAAGCCCGCATGCTCCTCGAACAATGCCTTCTCAACAAACCAATCGACTCCCAAGTGCTTGACCGTGTGGTTCTCGTGTCCCTTCGCGATGGGGTCGGGCCAGGCGTATTCCCTGCTCTCGGGGGTATCGAACAGTGCCTCGTAGAGGGTCATCTCGGGTTTGTAGCCAAGATCCGCGGCGGCCGCCAGGACATCGGGTAGCTCGCCATCCTCGAATCCCTCGTCCTTAAGACCTGCAATGGCCTGATCCTTCCATACGTCCCCCAACGTAAAGCGCTTGGAGAACTCGAGGATCTGCCAGACATCGCTGCGTGCCTCGCCAGGCGGGGCCACCTGCTCCCGCCACACCTGGGTCCGGCGCTCGGCGTTACCGTAGCCGCCCCATTTCTCGAAGATCATGGCGGAGGGAAGGATCAGATCCGCAACCTTTGCAGAGACGCTCGGGTAGGCATCGGAGACGACCACGAAGTTGTCCATCTCACGGGCCGCCTTAAGATAGTGATTGGCGTTGGCGACATGCTGGAAGGGGTTATTGACCTGCACCCAGACCCAGGAGATGTTGCCATCCTCCAGGTCCCGCATGATCTTAGTGATATGGCTACCGGGCTTCGGGTTCAGGGTCTTGGCCGGAAGACGCCAACCCTTCTCCGCCACGGCGCGGTGCTTGGGATTGTTGACAACCATGTCGGCCGGCAACCGGTGACTGAAGGTGCCCACCTCACGCGCCGTGCCGCAGGCGGAGGGCTGACCGGTCAGCGAAAAGGGGCTGTTGCCTGGTTCAGCGATCTTGCCCAGGAGCAGATGTACGCTGTAGATCTGCTCGTTGACCGCGGTCCCCCGTACATGCTGATTGAACCCCATGGTCCAAAAGCTGACGATCTTGCGGTCCTCTATATAGAGGTCCGCCAATTGCTCCAGCTTGGCCTTGAACGCCTCGAGTGGCTCGTCCACGTCGCCCTTGACCAACTCCGCCACGAAATCGAGCGTGTAGGGCTCCACCCCCTTCCGGAAGTCCTCGAATTCGATCAACCAGTGCTTTCCAGCGGTGGCTGCGTTCGCCTGCTTGACCGTATGGACCTGTCCCGGATCCTTGCCGAGCCCGATCGCCTCTTCCCGGGTCAGGGTCACCTCCAGCTCCTTTGCCTGGATGTCCTTCTCGGCCTCGAATGCAAACTTATCGGTCGGTCGCATCCCATAACCGATATCCGTGGGTCCCGCGCAGAAGACGCAGTGCTGGTCCACGAAGGCCTGATTCACCGCGCCACGGCGGATGATCTCCCGGGCGAGATAGTTGAGGAGCGCCATGTCCGTATTGGGCTTGATGATGATCTCAAGATCGGAACCCTCCGATGACATATTCTGGTAGGTCGTGATATTGACGACCCTCATGTCCGGGTGTCCCAGGCGACGATCGATGATCCTCTGCCAGAGCACTGGATGGGCCTCCGCCATATTGGCGCCCCAGAGCACCACGGTGTCCGTGTACTCGATATCATCGTAGTTCCCGGCGGGCTCGTCGACTCCGAAGACCTGCATGAAGGCTGCGACGGCTGATGCCATGCAGTTGCGGGCATTGGGGTCAATGTTGTTGCTGCGGAAGCCAGCCTTCATCAGTTTGTTCATGGCGTAGCCTTCCTGGATCGTCCACTGACCGGAGCCAATGACGCCGACCCCTGCAGGCCCTTTGTTCTCATAGGCCTTCCGGAACTGCATGGCCATCTCGTCGAAGGCTTGGTCCCAGGTCACCGGCGTGAATCGCCCCTTCTTGTCGAACTTACCGTCAGTCATTCGCATCAAAGGCTGGGTCAAGCGGTCCTTGCCATAGAGGATCTTGCTATTGAAATACCCCTTGATACAGTTCAGTCCGCGATTCACCGGTGCGTCTGGGTCTCCCTTTGTGGCAACGATCTTCCCCTCGTGGGTGGCAATCTGGATTCCACATCCGGTCCCGCAGAATCGGCAAACACCCTTGTCCCATCGCCACCCCCTTTCCGACTCGGCGATCGCGGCGCTTGCGCTCCGGCTGATTGGGATTCCGACGGCTAGCGCGGTGGCGGCGGCGACGCCGGATTTCAGGAATGAGCGGCGGCTGAGTTCCATAGTTCCTCCGGAAGCTAATTTGAATTCTTTGTGGTTGGGACGGGCGGCCAAGCTACCTGGCGCGCTCAGGGGGATCTAACACGTCTGGGACGGCCACCCATTCGGGTGGTGTTTCGTCAAAGACGTGGTACACCATTTCGGCCAGCATCACGCCTTTGAGGGACTTGATGCGACTGAGCGCGGCGACTTCCGCGTCGACCGATTCGGCCTCCTGCACGACCACGATACGACCGGTATGGTGTTCGACGTGGTGGACCTCGACCCCGGGCAGCTCGTTGAGCATGACCTGGGCCTCCTCCACCTGGGGCGGCGGGACGACAACCAAAATTCCGGAGATATTCATCAATATAGAGGTATCGAGCTAATGTGCTAGGCGCAACAAGGCTAGCATCAGCAAAAGGCCAGTGTAAGGTGGACCTGAAACGCGCGGTTGAATGATCGAGATCGACGACGGGACCGAACCAGGCCGGCCCCACGGGGCGAGCGCTAACCGATCGGCCGGTCCCCGATGTCGTCGCCGCCGAAGTGGTAAACCAGCACCGTGTTGATGACGCCTGGTATCCGATTCAGCGCCCCCAAGCGTGTCGGCGGCCAAGGCATCGGGGGTGTCCTCGATGGTGACGACCAGCTTGTCCTGCGCGGCACCGGCATGGACCTCGACACCAGAGAGTCCGGCCAGACGGCCGGCGACCGCGGACCCGTTGCCCGGTCGAGTGTGCACGACGCAGCTGCAGATGTTATCGCTCATGCAAAATCGCCTCGCTGTCCTGCGCCTTCGGGAGACGCTGATTGGGTGCGTTTCCCGAGCTGGCCATGGACGGGTCCGATGTCCGGTCACCCAAGTGACTGAACACGGAGCGAATCGGAAACCATTTTTCGGTTCACGAGCTGATCCAAAGCCAGGGCGGCGTTCGATCAGTGTCGCGATAAATTGATACCCTCAAGGCGGCTTCGGCTTCTTGATCCGCATCAAGAACGGCCCACGACAGCACGATCAATTGATGGAGGTCAATTGAACCGCTTTTCGCGGCAAGCCGGCACCCCATGCGCCCTGCCACCGGAGCTGGAACCTGGACGGCCCCTTGGCAATTCGTGGGGTCAACCCGGGCCGACGCCGACCAACCCACGCAGGCGACGCAGAGATGGGATGTACACCCGCGGCCCGTCGACCTCGATCAGACCCAGTCGCGCGAGTCGGTGCAGTTCCCGGGAAAAGGTCTCGGCAGACAGGTTCAGGCTGGATGCGATGACCGTCTTGGCGGCCGAGAGCGTCAGCTCGGCAAGATCCGGGTTGCCGGGCTCGCAGACCGCGTCGCGCACCAACAGGCCAACCACCCGCTCCGCGGCAGAGTGCAGACAGCAGGCCTCGAGGTCCGCCGTCAGGCGGTGTGCGCGTTCGGCGACGATCGAGAGCATCAGCGTCGCCACATCGGGCCAGCGCCTGATCGCATCCCGGACCCGAGCGAGGGCAAGAAACAGCAGCCTGGAGTCGACCAGGGGCTCGGCATGCAGCAGACAGGGCCGACCAAGAAAGGCCGCTGCCTCGGCAAAGGTCTGCCCCGGGTGGACGATCTCGAGGACCCGCTCGGCGCCGTCGGCGGAGAGCACCGACAGTTTGACCCGACCGGCCACGACCAGATAGAAGCCGTCGAGGATCTGCCCCTTCTCGCACAATACCTGGGCACGGGTGACGGCCCGCTCGTGACAGTCCCCGGCGAGGTAACACAGGGCCTCGTCGGGCAGATCTGAGAAGCCTCGGGCGGCCGCTAACAACGGCAGGCAGGCCTTTTTTCGATCGTCGCGATTCACGGGGCGGCGTGGATTCCTCGACGGACACTCCCGCCGGATTCAGGTATCGGGACAAGGGCCGGACTGGATCAGTCTCAGTGTAGCCCACGCGCCAAACGGCACGAGCCATGCAGGGAGAGCCCGATGCAGGGAGATCCTCCGCCGGAGATCAAGGCACAGGAGGGTCCCCCCATCGCCGCGATCCTACAGGGTCCGCCTGGCAGGCCAGGAATCGGTCGCGATCCCATCCCCGAGGTCCGCCTCGATCAACTGCTCGCGCACATCGAGCAGGCGATCGATCAGCGCGTGCTCGAACGCCGCATAGGCGCTGGCGTCCGGCACTCGCCGCACCACGACCCCGAGCAGCTCGGTGATGGCATTGCCGATGGAGTTCTGGCTGATCGTCACCAGGAGCTTGCCCGCCTCGTTGCGGTAAATCAGTTGCTTGAACGCCGGCTCCCAACGGATGGAGTTGGCATAGGCGGGGTCACTGATGCAGCGGTCGCGAACCTTTTTTGCGGTCCGAAGAAAGTCGTTGTCGAACAGCAGCACCCTGTCCACCTGATCGGGGAAGTGCACGTCGTCGAGCATGGTTGCGTTGCGGCTCGAAACCTGCGAGAAGAAGGTCCGGTAAAAGTCCAGAAATCCCTTCAGGACCTCGTCGTATTCCTGCCAGAAGCGCACGTCCCCGAGGGCATCCACACCGCCCTGAATCTCCCAGCACGGCAGGCCCTCCGGGTAGCCGGTGAGCTCGAAGCGAGACTCGGCGGTGTGCACCGTCTTGAGGATGCGCAGGTCCAGGGCCTCGGCGAAGAAGCTGCGATAGACCTCCCGCATATACTCCTGGAACAGACTGTGCTGGCCGCCGTCGGTCAGGTTGGGATTGCCCGGATCGGCCATGGCCGCATCGCGCAGTTGCCGCATCGGGAAGACGATGAAGTGGTTGTGCAGCATGCGGATGCTGGGCACGCCGGGGGACGTCAGGGGCCAGGTCGCATCGAGGCTCGCCTCGCCGGCCAGGATCAGCGCGTCGGCCGGATCGGGATAGCGGGCGATCATGTCAGCGATGATGATCTGGTTCATCCGATTCCAGACCCGGCGTACCGTCTCCGGGACCTGGGTGCGTCGAACCGGTCGGCCGAGGGGATTCAGGATCGCGTTGGAGGTGTTGTAGATGATCGAGGCATCAAACTCGTTGGAGTGGCCCAACGCCTTACGGTAGAGAAGCAGACCCTCCGGATTGCGCAATAATCCGTTGTTGTGCTCCAGGTCCCGCAGGTTCTCCGTGCTGTTGAAGAACTCGTTGGGCTTCATGCCCTCCGGCACATCCAGTGGAATGGGACGAAACGGGGTTACGATCTCGCGCGGTCCAATCTCCATTGCGGTACACCTCCGGGACGACAATTGGGCGGGGAAAACGATCATGCTAACCCCTGCGGCCGTGCCCGACCATCGCCAGCGCCCGGCACCGGCTGAGATCCGCGTCCCTGGGGATACGACCAGGCCATGAGACCCGCTCGGGTAAGCGACTGACAACAAGGGGATGCAGCAATTGCATCCCGGCTTCGTGTATCGGCCGATCGGCCCGCGCTCATGCACGCGCCCACGTCGCCTCGGGTTGCACCGGCATCAGACCCTGGTCGGGCGGAAGGGAACCCGGCGTCGACCCGGCGATAACCAAGACCCTCCCCCAAAGGGGGCGACGCAACCAAAGGAAAACCAGACTCAATGACTTGGCGCCCACAAGGGTGGGTGGCAGTGAGCAGCCAACAGGGGGAATGCTCCGCTCGGCCGCTCGCTCGACGGCTCGGGAAGGCTGCGGGGAAGACGCAAGCGTGCCAAGACAGCGAGCCCTTGGCGTAGGCATAAACCCTATCTCGATGCATACTTTACTCGCACACATCCAGACTCCAGGCCTGCTCCGACGAGATTGCCCATGCCATCCCATACAGCCAACCATCAACGCTCACCCACTCGGCGGCTGGCATCATCTCGTCATCTCGGCAGGCCATTTGCTCATAGCGGTGCCCGATCTTCCCGCGATTGCTAGACGTGACATCGCTGCCCCAGTGGTCGCCACCAAAAAGGCCGGCCCAATCGTCCACCAGCACGTACCGGAGAAAACAATGAATGCAGTCGTTTCGCTCACCGACATCGGCAACGCAAAATCCTCGTACCAGCAGATCGCCGTCCATATGGACAACAAGTATGAGACCGCCTGGTGCTATATGCATCCAACGCCGAGGCCATGTTTCAATGTCGACCTGCTCACCGAGCTGCAGGCATGGTGCGATGACTTACGCCAGCACGGGGTCGAGCGCGGCACCCGCTACCACGTCATCGCCTCTTCGACACCCGGGATCTTCAACCTCGGCGGGGATCTCGGTCTGTTCCGCGGACTCATCCAAAAGCAGGACCGGGCAAACCTTTCTGCATACGCAAAGGCCTGCATCGACGCCATATACTCTAACCTCAGCCATTTCGACAGCCCGATCACCACGATCTCCCTGGTGCAGGGAGACGCGCTGGGAGGGGGCTTCGAGACCGCGTTATCGAGCGACGTGCTCATTGCCGAGAAGGGCGTTCGCATGGGCTTCCCCGAGATTCTCTTCAATCTGTTTCCGGGAATGGGGGCCTTTAGCCTTCTCTCGCGCAAGCTCGACGCGAAGCGCGCGGAGCGCATGATCCTCAGCGGGAAGCTCTTTGCGTCAGAGGAGCTCTACGAGATGGGATTGGTCGACATCCTCGCCGACCCGGGCGAGGGCGAAACGGCGGTGTACGAGTACATCAAGCGCGAGAACAGGGCGCGAAACGGATTCCAGGCACTGCGCAAGGTACGTGAAACCGTGCAGCCGCTACCCTACGAGGAGCTCACCCAGATCCTCGAGATCTGGGTGGATACCGCCCTGAAGCTCGACCCCCGCGACCTCCGGATGATGGAGCGCCTGGTCTCGCGTCAGCAATCGGTGGGCGCCGAGGCCGCATAGTGCCATTATCGGCGGCTGGCAGGCATCCAGGGACGGATGCGTGCAACCGGGCCGCGGCGGCGCGGTCGCATCAGGCCAGCCCGCGCAGGCCGATCAATGCGCATGCTCCTCTTTGGACTCCGACTCCTCGCGCATGATCCTCTCCAGTGTGCCCGAGAGACAGGCGCGTAGTACCTCCAGTCGTTCGCGCGCCTTTGGCAACTGCAGCTCGAAGGGTTTTAGCTCTCTTAGTTGCACCACCGCCGCGGCCAATCCCGTGGCGCCCATTTCCTTGGCGCTGCCTTCCAGCGCGTGGATTGCGCTGCGCAGCGCGGGGTAATCCGCGGCCTTCAGGGCATCTGCCATATCGAGGAGAGAACGTTCCGCATCCCGCCGGAAGCCCGACACCAGCTCCGAGAAGAAACTGCTGTCTTCCCCAAGCTGACGCAGGGATCGCAGCTTCTCGCGATCGACCGCGGCGGGGTCCACCCCGACCTGGACCTCGGACTGCCTCTTGGTCTCGCCAGGGGCATCGCGCCCCGGGCCGTTTTCTGCCAGGCGCGCGATGGTCTCCAACAGCCGCCGGCTCTCGACCGGTTTCGTCAGATAGGCGTCGACCCCCGCATCGAGGCACTCCCTGATCGCCACCTCGGTTGCGTCGGCGGACAGGATGATGGTCGGTATCGGCGCTTGCGGATACATGAACCTCTGTGCCTGGAAGACAGACAGCCCACTGCGCCCGGGCATTCCCTTGTCGAGGATCATGAGATCGAAGACGCCGTCGCCGCCCTGGAGGGCATCGAGCGCCGCTTCACCATCATCGACGACCGTCAACCGGTGGCCGGCCCTTTCCAGAATCGCCCTCAGCACCTGCCGGTTGATCTCGTTGTCCTCGGCGACCAGCACGTGCAGGCGCGCGCGATCGACGGGTGCGATTCGACGGTAGTAGTCGACCAGGGAGACGACGTTCTCGGGAAGCAGCCGAAGGCTCCGAGCCGCATGCACCGCGTTTCGCAGCTCTTCTCGTCGCAGCGGCAAGGTCAACACGCCGTCGAAGCCGGCACGGAAGGAGTTGGCGGTGTCGCCAGCGGCCTTTGCGCTGACCAGGAAATGCAGGGCATCGCTCTGTCCTGCACCCCCATGAAGCCAGGTTGGGGGCGCATTGGGGTCGACATGGCGTTCGAGAACCAGTACCAGTCCATAACCCTTGCCCGCGTCGATCGCCTCGGACATCAACGCGGTGGCGCCGGAGACGCGCGGGGTGACATCCGCATGCAACCCCATCGCGGACAACGCGTTCAACAGTCTCCGCGCCTCTTCGCCCCGACCGACGACCAGGGCGCGCTCACCGGATAGTACCTCGTCCGCGTCGGGGGCGGAGAGCGGCACCAACTCGAGCGGCAGCTCGAACCAGAACAGCGAGCCGACACCCAACTGACTGTGCAAGCCGATTCGGCCGCCCATCAGATGCACCAACTCGCGAGCGATGGCCGTGCCAAGACCCGTGCCACCGAATCGCCGCGCCGTGTCCGCGTTTGCCTGGCGGAAGCTCTCGAAGATGCCGATTTGGTCCTCCGCGGCGATGCCGATCCCGGAGTCCTCCACCTCGAAGTGCAGCATCAGGCGATCGTCCCCATGGCGCTCCGGGAGGGGTTTGACCCGAACCACGACCGAGCCCACATCGGTGAACTTGACGGCGTTTCCGATCAGGTTCATCAGGACCTGGCGGATGTGCAAGGCATCTCCGAGCACGGAAAAGGGCGCGCGATAATCGAACTCGCTGGTCAGCGTGATCCCCTTACGCTGCGCCTGCTGCGAGAACATCGAGACGGCTTCCGCGACGAGCTGGTGGATATCGATCTCGACCGTCTGGATCGGCAGCCGCCCGGCCTCGATCTTCGAGAAATCGAGCACATTGTCGATGATCGCCAGCAGGGTCTTTCCCGAGCGGTGGATGGTCTTGACAAATTCGCGCTCCTTGCTGCCGATACTCGAGTCCATCAGCAGGTCGCTCATCCCGATCACCCCGTTGAGCGGGGTGCGCAACTCGTGACTCATCTTGGCGAGGAACTGGCTCTTGTGCGCGCTCGCCTCCCTGGCTCGGTGCATTGCCCGGCGCAGCTTCGTGAGCAGGGCGGCAACGTAGGCGGGAATCAGGATCAGGATCAGCAGGTAGCTCACGCCGAGCAACGGATGCTGACTCCAGTATTCCGAATAGACGATGACGCCGGAGAAGCCCACGAAGCTGACGATGGCGGACACAACCAGCGAGGGCACCCCGAATCGAAACCCATTGCCCACGATGATCCACAGATAGAGTCCGAGCAAAGGGGCGCCCGCCTCGCCCGACACGGCCATCGCGGCAGTGGTACAGGACAGGTCGAGCAGAATGCCGACGTAACGCCTGCTTGCCGAGGGCTCATCGGCCCGAACCACCTGGATCAGGAGCGCCAATGATGACAGCAAATAGAACAGGGACAGCAGGCGGATTCCTGCAGCGACCCCGAGCAGCTCCACCTCGACCCCGGAGGCAAGCATGTAGAGAATTACGGCGCCACCCATGAACACCCGGATGATCGCCTGCTCGCGCTCGGTCGCGGTATTGGCGTCGAGCCGCTGCGCGCCGTCGCGCCGGATGCGGCGGCGCAGCACCGCCAGGCGCCGCCAGAGTGTGCGCAGGTTTAAGCTAATCATCGTCTTCCTCGCGGCCATGTTCGGTCGGCATGTCGGTGTCGTCGACGAGTTGCTCCCGCACATCCTCGACATCGACGTGACAGCCGACGAACGCATCCACGCAGGCCGGGTCGAAGTGCTGACCGGAACGCTCCCGGATATAGCCCATTGCCTGGTCCGGGGCCCACGCCGGCTTGTAAGGCCGCACCGACGTCAGGGCATCGAAGACATCGGCAACCGCGACGATGCGTGCCGCCTGCGGTATCGCATCACCGCGTAACCCGGCGGGGTAACCGGTGCCGTCATACTTCTCGTGATGGCACAGCGCAATCGTCGCCCCGAGCTGAAGAAAGCTCGACGGGCTGTCGCAGAGGATCTCGTAGCCCAGCCGCGCGTGCTGGCGCATGATACCGAGCTCGTCGGCGGTCAACCTGCCTGGCTTGAGCAAGATGTGGTCCGGGATCCCAATCTTGCCGATATCGTGCATGGGTGCGGCGAGCTCGAGCGCATCACACTCCGCACCGGAGAAACCGAGGCGCTGCGCCATGAGGCAGCAGTACTTGGCAATGCGTTCCACGTGGTTGCCCGTATGCTCATCGCGATACTCACCAGCCTTTGCCAGCCGCAGCAGCGTCTCCTGCTCGCGGGCGAAGATCTTCTTCGTTGCCACCGCGACCTGCTCTTCCAGCCACTTTGCGCGATTGCTGATGATCTGTTGCTGGCGGCGCAGCGTCAGCAGATTTCGGCAACGGGCCCGGCATTCGTACTGATCGATCGGGCGGTTGAGGAAGTCGGTTGCACCCGCGTCGAGGGCCTCGTATCGGATATTCCGATCATCCATGATCGTGACGACAATAATGGGGACGTCCCCACAGTGGGGTACTGTACGTACCCAGCGAATAAAGGCCACCCCATCCATGCGGGGCATCATGTAGTCGGTGATAATGAGATCCGGCGCCGTGGTGCGAATGAACTCGACGGCCGACAACGCATCGCGGAACCCAACCACGTCGATCTCATGGTCAATACTTCGAATCACGCGCTCAAGGATGGTGCGACCAGCGTTCTGATCGTCGACAACGACCACCAACGATCTTTTTCCTGTGGAAATCGGGGTAATCAACGGCTTCTCATCGGTTACTGGGTCGAAGCGGCTCTCACTTGCGAATCATAGACGTTATCGTCCCAAACGCGCGCGGAAAACGATCGCCGAACCTGTCCTCGAGCGGCCCGGCCGACGTGACATCCTGTACGAGAATACCGCAGCCTACCCGGTCAAGTTGAAGGCGCGATGGCGGACGAGGCCTCGTGTTGCCAAAGGAGTCGCAGATCGAATGCCCCCCGGCATTGGGCCGGCTCGCGCTTGGCAAGGCGCGATTCGCGAAGCGCTCCAACTTCGGGCGCTTGTGACGTTCGAAACCGAGGGGCGATGACCGCGTCAGCGCCGCACCGGGGCTCGGCACTCAGTCTACCGAATCACCGATGCGCGCGTTGCGTATCGCCTCGAGCAGGGCATCGGTATCGCCGCTCTTTGCCAAGTAGGCGGATGCCCCGGCCGCCAGCATGGCCCCGGCGCGGTCTGCCTCTTCATACATCGATAAACCCACGATGCAGATCCCTGGCCAACGCTCCTTGATTCGACGGGTCGCCTCGAGTCCGGTCATGTCTGGCATCGAGTAGTCCATCAACACGACATCCGGGGCAAGCAGCGCCGCCTGCTCGATGGCCTCGCGGCCATTCGCCGCCTCTCCGACAACATCGAGATCCGGCTCCTCGCAGAGCAACGACGCCAAACCCTGTCGCATCATCGCGTGATCGTCCACCAGCAGGATGCGAATCGGCGCATCCGCGCGAGGCGGCACGGCGTCGGCCTCGGTGCAAGCCCGCGGGTCGCCTGCCTTCGCACGAGCAAACAGCCGTAGGTCATCACGTTCTGCATGCACCGGGGCGCGCAAGGTCACGCGCGTGCCCTCCCCTGGGCGGCTCTCGATACCAAATTCGCCACCGAGAAGCTGCAGACGCTCACGCATCGACATGAGCCCAAAACCATTGCCGTTTGGGCCCTCGTTGAACAGTCTCTCGGTATCAAAGCCACTACCCTGATCCTCGATGACGAGGAGTAGCTGATCGTCGACGCGGGAGAGGGTCACCCGCGCATCGCTACAGCCGGCGTGCTTGAACGCGTTAAAAAGGGCCTCGCGAACCGATGCGAACACCACGCTGCGAACATCGGCGCGCACCGGGGCCGCTTCCGAGTCGATCGACAGGGCGACACGCAGACCATAGCGATCGAGCATGCTGCGCGCCAGCCATTCCAAGGCCTCCGGCAGACCGGCATCGTGCAGAATCGGCGGGCTCAGGTCCGCGACCAGGCTGCGCGCGGATCCGATGGCCTGCTGCAGCAGATCCGCGACCCGCACCAGCGCCTCCCTGCTACCGGCATCCTGGGTTTGCGCATCAAACCGGCGACTGAATCCCTCGATCCCGAGCGCCGCCCCAACCAGCAACTGTTGGAGGTCGTCATGCAATACGATCGCCAGTCGCTCGCGCTCGCGCTGCTCAGCCAAAGCCAGCTGCGACGTCAAGTGCGCCAACCGCTCCGCGTGGCGCTGCAACTCCTGATGTGACTGGCGCAGTGCCTCGTCGGCCGCCTTGCGCTCGGTGATGTCCGAGCTGTGGCCGACCATGCCCGCGAACGCGTCATCTGCGCCGAAGAAGGGCCGCGCGATGAACTCCAGCCAGCGCCACTGCCCGTCCGCGCGACGCATACGACATTGGTCGTGAAAAGGCGTTCTCTCCCGACACGACTGGGAAAGAGCCGCGAAGTAACGGGCCCGGTCCTCGCGATGCACCAGAGACCGCCAGCCTTGCCCCGCGATCTCGCCCTCGGAGACACCAAAGTACTGGCAACAGGTCTTGTTGACAAAGCTCACGGCGGTATCGGCACCCTGAACCCAAATGGCCAGGGGTAGCTCATCGGCCATGATGCGAAAGCGCCGTTCACTGTCTTCGAGCAGCTTCGCGCGGTGCCGGATGGTCTGTTGCTGCCGGCTCAGGGTCAGCAGATTACGGCACCGGGTCCGGCACTCGCGCTGATCGATCGGGCGATTGAGGAAGTCCGTCGCACCCGCGTCGAGCGCGTCATAGCGCACGCGTTTGTCCTCCGCCACGGTGACAACGATGATGGGCGTTTCGTGGCACCCTGGGATCGCACGCACCCGGCGAATGAACGTGATGCCGTCCATCTCCGGCATGATGTAGTCGGTGAGGATGAGATCCGGCGTCGTCGAGAGCATGAACTCGATCGCCGAGGCGCCATCGGCGAATCCAACGACGTCGATATCGTCATCGACCTGGCAGACGAGCTGCTCGACGATCTTACGCCCGGTCGTCTGATCGTCGACGACAACGACCAGCGATCGCTCTCGCCCGACTGGCGTCGACGTTAGCGCCGTCTCCGCTTTCGCAAACCCGCAGCCGTTCGGCTTCGCAATCATGTTCTCTCTGCTGCCCGGTGTAAGCCCGGATCTCTCGGAATGGGCGGGGCCGCCACACCCGAGCACCGCGCAGGGCCGAGGCTGAAGCGAGCCGGGTGACCATACCGGGAAGGATTCTTAACCAACGTCGGCCGAGGTCCCCAGAAAGTCGATTGATCGTACCGCCCGTGCCGGTCATGAGCAAGGTGCCAGGGAAGCCCCGGATCGACCCATCCTGGATCGATCCGCGTCCGCGACCTGGCAGCGCCATTGCAACGCCCCTACCAAATCAGCGGCTTCCCACATCTCATTCTAACGCGCTGCCCTGGCTCGCGCGCCAGATAAGGCCGACGCCGGCCCTGCACAAAAGCTGACAACATCCCGCCTCGGTAACAGGGGTACACCCAATGGGGTCCGCACCGCGGGCCGGTCCGACCCGACGACCCGGCGCTTCCGGGTTACGAGCGTGCGCCCCGCGAAGGCGTCCCGGAACCCGCGTCGTCCCATCCCCGGGGAAATCGGCCCGCGCTCCGCGCGGCGCGCGGCCCCGACTGCCACGCGATCAGAGGCTCGGACGGGACGAGGACGGCGCTGTCCGCTCAACCATGCCGAGCAGCTTGTAGACCAGCAGCGCCGCGGCAAAATCGTATCCGTGAAAGCCGGTCAACGGGGCCAGCTCCATCAGGTCGAGCCCCACGATCTGTCGCCGTGCGGCGACCGATGCGAAGAGGTCGAGGGTCTGATACCAGCCCAACCCCCCCGGCACCGGAGTGCCGGTGGTTGGAAACACGCTGGGGTCGATCCCGTCGACGTCGACCGTGAAGAAGACCCGCGGCGGAAAATCCTCGGGGAGGCTGATCGCATGCACCCCTGTCGGCACCAGGGCCTCTGCATCGAGATGGCCCACGCCGAAGCGCCGGCGTGCATCCAGTTCCTCCTTGCACAGCGCCCGCACACCGAGGGAGAAGACCGGGACACCCGCCTCCACCACCCGGCGCATCGCGCAGGCATGACTGAAGGGGTCGCCCTCGTAGCTCTCGCGCAGGTCGGCATGGGCGTCGATCTGCACCACCCCCAGGTCACGATAGCCGGCGTTCAGGTAGCCCTGGATGACGCCGACGGTTACCGTGTGCTCGCCGCCGAGCACGACGGGCGTCTTGCCGAGCAGGAGGATCCTCTCCACGGCAGCCGCGATCCGCTCCAGTACGAGCTCCGGCTCGCCGCCGACGTCGACCGGCGGGTGCGTGTAGATACCCGCGCTGCCGGGCATGCCGTGACCGTCCCAGAGCTCGAGCTGCCAGGATGCCTGCAGGATCGCCGAGGGTCCGCGGGCGGTGCCGCTGCCGTAGGAGACGGTGCGCTCCCAGGGTACCGGCAGCACATGGAAGCGGGCCTCCTGCGGTGACGTGGGCGGGAGCTCCGAGCCAAGGAAAGGCGGATAGTCGGTAAGCTCGCTATTCATGGGTTCAGGAAAGGCGCTCCTTGAAATCGGCATAACCAAACGTCTTGACGACGCGCAACGCGTCGGTGTCGGAATCCCACAAGGCGATGGCCGGCAAGGGGACACCATTGAACGTGGTGGTCTTGACCATGGTATAGATCGCCATGTCCTCGAACATCAGTCGGTCGCCGACCCGCAGCGGCTCGGCAAAGGCGTAGTCGCCAACGACGTCGCCGGCCAGACAGGACGGCCCGCCGAGTCGGTAGGTGTAGGGCAACTCGCCGGGCTCGGCGGCGCCCGGGATGTCCGGGCGATAAGGCCCCTCGAGCACGTCGGGCATATGGCAGGTGGCCGAGCAGTCCAGGATGGCCAGGCGCATGCCGTTGGTCGTCGTGTCCAGCACCTCCGAGACCAGCACGCCGGCGTCGAGGGCAACGGCCTCGCCCGGCTCGAGATAGACCTCGACACCGTAGCGCCGCCGGAACGCGCGGATCAGCTCGATCAACGCGTCGACCTGGTAGTCGGGGCGGCTGATGTGATGTCCGCCGCCGAAGTTCACCCACTCCAGACTGTCGAGCCAACGACCGAAACGGGCCTCGACGGCCGCGAGCGTCCGCGTCAGCGGCGGCAGGTCCTGCTCGCAAAGGGTGTGGAAATGCAGGCCGCTGATGCCATCGAGGGTCTGGCCCTCGAAGGCAGCCAACGGGATCCCCAGCCGCGAGTACAGCGCACAGGGGTCGTAGAGCGGGTTCCATCCCTCGCTGTGCTCCGGGTTCACGCGGAGTCCGACGCGCAGGCCCGGCCGGCGTGCCCGCGCCGCCTCCACCATCGGCCGGAAGCGCTCCCATTGGCCGAACGAATTGAACACCACGTGATCGGAGATCGCGAGAATCTGCTCGAGCTGCGCGCCCGTGTACGCCGGCGAGAAGGTATGCACCTCCCCGCCGAACTCCTCCCGACCAAGACGCGCCTCGTGCAGGCCACTGGCACAGACCCCGCTGAGATGACGGGAGATCAAGGGTGCCAGGGCAAACAGGGAGAATGCCTTCAGGGCGAGCAGGACCTTGGCACCACTCTCGCGCTGGACGCGGCCGAGGATCTCCAGATTGTGCCGCACCCCCGCCTCGTCGACGACGAAACAGGGCGTGGGCACCCGCGAGAGGTCCAGACGCCGGAAGCGCTCCCGGTTCGGCGACGACATCCAGGCGGTCGCCTAGTCGAGGGGCTGGTCGAGCGTGCGGACCTGCCACGGCAGCCCGTGCAGGCTGAGGGCCTCCATGAACGGATCGGGGTCGAACTGCTCCATGTTGAAGACCCCCTCACCGCGCCAGGCCCCGGTGAGCATCATCTTGGCGCCGATCATCGCCGGGACCCCGGTGGTGTAGGAGATGGCCTGGGAGCGGACCTCCTGGTAGCAGGCCGCGTGGTCGCAGATGTTGTAGACATAGATCACCCGCTGCGCGCCGTCCTTGATGCCCCGCGCGATGCAACCGATGCAGGTGCGCCCCTTGGTGAGTGGGCCGAGGCTCGCCGGGTCGGGCAACAGCGCCTTCAGAAACTTCAATGGCACGACCTCGTGGCCCTCGTACATGACCGGGTCGATGCGCGTCATGCCAACGTTCTGCAGCACCTCCAGGTGCTTGAGATAGTTGTCGGAAAAGGTCATCCAGAACCGGGCACGCCGGATCTCCGGGAAGTGTTTGACGATGGACTCCAGCTCCTCGTGGTACATGAGGAAGATCTTGCGTGGGCCAATACCCTCGGGAAAATCGAGCTCGCGGCTGACAGCCAGCGGCGGCGTGCTTTGCCACGCGCCATCCTCCCAGTATCTTCCCGGTGCGGTGACCTCGCGGATGTTGATCTCGGGGTTGAAGTTGGTCGCGAACGGCTGCCCGTGATCGCCGGCATTGCAGTCGACGATGTCCAGCTCGTGGATCTCATCGAGCAGATGCTTCTTGATATACGCGGTGTAGACATTGGTCACACCGGGATCGAAGCCGCTGCCGAGTAACGCCATGATCCCCCGTTCCCGGAACCGCTCGTGATAGCTCCACTGCCAGCTGTACTCGAACTTGGCCTCGTCCGGCGGCTCGTAGTTGGCGGTGTCGAGATAGTCCACGCCGGTGGCCAGACAGGCGTCCATGAGCGGCAGATCCTGATATGGCAGGGCCACATTCACGACGATGTCCGGTCGCACGCGCTCGATCAGCGCCGTCATCTGCGCCACATCGTCCGCGTCGACCCGAGCCGTCTCGATGGGCCGATCGAGCTGGGCGGCGATCGCGTCGCACTTCTCCAGGGTTCGGCTGGCCAGAACGATGTCCGTGAAGACCTCGGGCACCTGCGCACACTTGTGAGTCACCACCTGTCCGACGCCACCGGCGCCGACGATCAATACCTTCGCCATGCTGTTGCGCTCCAGTTCAGACAACGGCCGCGCGGCGGCACCGATGCGCTCGGCGCGCCCGCGGCGCACAGAAATGCGGCCGACCTGCCGTCACCTGGCCGGCCAAGAGTGGTTTGGTGAGGTTCTCGATACAACGCGAATGGGGGCTACCAATCGCCCGCCGGGACGTGCCCCGGCTAGCGCTCGAAGTAGGTATAGCCGCGCAAGCTCGCGCCAAAGTGCTCGAGCACCTGCTGGCGCTCGCTCGGGGTGATCTTGCCAAGCCGAACGGCCCGCTCGGCGGCGTCGCGGAAACGCTCACGCAGCTCGCGCGGGTCGTACTCGACGTAGCTGAGCACGTCCGCGATGCTGTCGCCATGCATCTCTTTGACGAAGTCGAAACTGCCATCGGCGTTGATCCTGACGCTGACAACGTTCGTGTCGCCCATCAGGTTGTGCAGGTCGCCCAGGGTCTCCTGGTAGGCGCCGACCAGAAACACGCCGAAGTAGTATTCCTCCCCATCCACAAGGCGATGCACGGGCAGAGTCCGCTTGACCTGATGGGCATCGATGAAGCGGTCGAGCTTGCCATCGCTGTCGCAGGTGATGTCGGCGATGATGGCCTGCCGCGTGGGCGGCTCGGCGTGGCGGTGGATCGGTGTGACCGGGAACAGCTGATCGATCGCCCATGCGTCCGGCAGGGACTGGAAGACACTGAAATTGCCGTAGTAGATATCCGCGATCGTCTCGGGCAGGCGTTCCAACTCGGTCGGTACTGGCCCCCCCAACGCCAGCACGCGAGTCAGGGCGTGCATGATGCGCAGGAACAGATGCTCGGCGATGGCCTGGGAGCGCAGCCGGATCTGACCACGGCGGAACAGGTCGCGGATCTCATCGAGATAGTAGAGGGCGTCGTTGTAGCACTCCTGAAGCGTATCGGGAGCGATGGCCTCGTAGACCTCCTGCAGCGAGTGGATCAGCCTGTGCTCATCCTTGCCGGGAGGGGTAGCCTCGTCCTCCTCCGGCTCGAAGCGGGTCACGTCAAGCACATTGAACAACAACACCGAGGCATAGGCGACGGTCGCGCGTCCCGACTCGGTGATGATCACCGGGTGTGGCACGTCGACGGGATCGAGGGTCGTCATCACCGCCTCGACCACGTCGGCACAATACTCGTGGAGCGAGTAATTCTTGCTGTGGGGATGGTTCGCGTTGGATCCATCGTAGTCGACGGCCAGGCCTCCGCCGAGGTCGAGAAAACCCATCGGCGCCCCTTCCTGCACCAGGTCGGCGTAGTACCGGCACGCCTCCAGCACACCACTGCGGATGTCGCGCACGTTCGGGATCTGCGAGCCCAAATGGTAGTGCAGCAGTTGCAGGCAATCCAACATCCCGCGGGCCTTCAGGGTGTCGACGACATCCACGAGCTGGTTGGTGGTCAGCCCGAAGATACTGCGATCGCCGCTGGTCTCGGTCCACATGCCGCCAACGCGCGAGGAGAGCTTGACGCGAACCCCGATCCGCGGGCGCATACCGAGCGCCTTGCTACAGGCAAGTACCGTGGGCAGCTCCGAGGGCGACTCGACGACGAACACGCAGTGATAACCGATCTTCTGCGCCAGCAGGCCGAGCTCCACGAACTCCCGATCCTTGTAGCCGTTGCATACGACCATGCCGTCGCGGTTGTTCAGCATGGACAGCGCAATGATCAGCTCGGCCTTGCTGCCGGCCTCCAGGCCGTGCTTGTAGCAGGCGCCGAAGCGCGTGATCTCCTCGATCACCTGCCGCTGCTGGTTGACCTTGATCGGGAAGACCCCGCGATACTCTCCCCGGTAGCCGAGCGTCCTGATCGCCTCGCGGAAGCTCTCGTTCAGCCGCGCGATCTGCGCATCGAGCAAGTTCTCGATGCGCAACAACACGGGCATCTGCAGCCCGCGCTCGCGCATGCCAAACACCATGTCGAGCAGCGCGACCGATACTCGCCCCTCCGGGGTATCCACCGAAACCGTTACATTTCCATCATCCGACAGGCCAAAGTAGCCCGCGCCCCAGTCTCCGATACGATAAAGATCGGCCACGTCGGCCTTGACAGCATTGTGAGGCATGGATCTGGTGGAGCCGAATAGAGGGAGGCAACGCCCGTACGTCAGCGCTGGGGTCGCGGATGATGCGCCAATTCCGGCGATGTCACAAGCGGCCCGAGTCCCCGGTCCGGTCGCCCCCCGCCCCGGATTGGTACTCGACGCGCTCGGGCCGAGGCCACCGCACCCCGGGGGATCTTCTCAAGCCACTGATATACAAGGATACCGTGGCCCGAGGCCTTTCCGATTCCGGTCCGGGATGGCCTGGCATTTTCGCCCCACCCGGGTGACGGAGACTACAGCGGATCGAGACCGCGTTCCTGGTCGGCGCGCGGATTGGAAGCCCCGAACGCGTTGAACCGGCATCGCCAAAAGGTCTACCGGAACAGCATGGCGACGGTGGCGATGGTTCCGGCGTAGGCGAGCGGGTAGAAGGTGAGTATGTAGCGATCGATCCTTGCCACGAAATCCTTGCGCCCCTTCATGTCCTGGCGGCGCAGATAAACGGCCAGGACGAGGACCACGGCCGTGACGAGAAAGGCGCTGATCAGCAGGGTATCGAGGAATGTCAGATAGCCCAGCCTGGGTAAGTCGTTGGAAATGGTAAAATTAAAGGCGATGAAGAGCAGCAGATTGGCGCCAGCCGCGTCCACACGTTTGGCGTAGTCTTTGAGAAAGAACAGGATCCAGGAGACCGCGATGATGATCGCCAGCGGCAACAGGATGCGAAAGACATAGTATTCGAGATGCCGCTCGGCCCAGAACTCGAAATTGAATTGGGACACCGGCCGCCCCAGGACATCGCTCTCGGCAAATTGGGTCTGGAAACTGGTCACGACCCATTCCTCTTCACCCAGGCGGGTACCGACCTGACTGTAGCCGTCCATCTCGCGCAGCACGAACAGCCACAGCGGCGCGAGCAGATCGACCCGAACGAAGAACGTCTGGGTATCGAATGGGAAGTCCCGGAAGTCGAAGTCGGGCGCCTGCAGCGTGGTCGAAAACCGCTCCAGGTAGGCGGCCTCGCCGTCCGGCCACAGGACGACGACCCGATTCTGCACCCAACGATTACCCTGCTGATTGATGATCGTGTACTGCGGCCAGAGTTGACCGCGCCGGCTCATCTCGGCGCTGAAGGCATCGCCCATGAAGATCTTGAAGCGGTCCTGGGCGGTTTCCGGATCGAAGGCCAATGCCGGATCGCGCCAACGCATGGCCAAGGTCGCGACGACCCCGAAGTTCTCCGAGCGCTGATCCACCGCGGTGATCTGCTCGAGCTTGACGCCAATACGCACCGGGATCGGCTCACGCAAGAGATCGCGCCCCGTGGGCTCCCCCTCGCCACGCAGCACCTCGGGCGCGTTCACGCCGACGAGCAGACGATAATTGCCCTCTGTCTTCCGACCCGCCGGCCCTTCGCCAGCAATCCGTAACCGGTAACGCTCCGCCTGGCGCGGCAGCCGATACGCAAGCGCGGCACTCGGGCCGGTCGCCGCGAAATTGGCGTAAGCGACCGGCTTGTCGCTCTGGTCCAGGAGGGTCAACACCGGGATGAGATCCCCGGTGAGTGCATCGGCACGGGCATAGAGCGTCTGTCCAGCGCCCAGCTCCGCGAGGTTGAGCATCCGCAGGGACTGACTGGCCGTGAGCTCGCCGGTGACCAGGACGATGCCCCGTTCGAGCACACCCACGTCCTTGCCGGCGAAGACGAATGGCGGACCACTGCTCTGCGCGCGACCCGACAGGACTTCGGGCGCATCGATGCCGACCACAAGCCGATAACTGCCGGCGGACTGGCGAACCAACGAACTGCCAACGCCCACCCAGTACTCCCCGTTGTTCGGGACCACGGCGCTGAAAGCGGCATAGTAATGCCCGTTGAAGTCGTCATTTCCAGCCAGCGCGTAGCGATCCAGGAGCTGTCGCGTCACCTCAACCGGGTCGTGGTCCTGGGACAGGGCCTCGATCAGCTGCCCCAGCGGCGCGCGTTCCAGCTCGGCGAGATCGGTCTCCGGCTTCAGCAAGACGACCAATGGGTCGAGGTAGCCGGCGGTCGCCTCGGCGCGGACATACAGGGTCTGACCCTGCCGCAAACCGGTCACACGATACAGCTGCAGACCCGTCTCGGAGATGCGTCCATCCAGGGTCTGGACCCGTGCCGGGGTGTCCAGCTCAGGGGTGTGCAGGGGCCCTGACGGGCCGGCATGGGCGATGGTGCTCGATAGCATCGACAGCCCCAGTGCGAGCGCCCGTGCGGGCCAGCCGCTCGGGCGCGGCCTGGCGCCCCCTCGCGCGGCCGGGATGAAAAGACGGCGCGCGCTCGCTTTCGACGCTGGCCATCGGGCACGCCACAAGGGTGCGACCGCCCGCCGCCGGGTTGTCGCCCGATCCCCCTCCCCGTCCGGGTTTGCTGTCATCGCCGCCCCTCAGAACCCACCCCGCGCGCCGATCGGGTCGGCGACCCCGGCCGCGTCTCGCCGCCTAGTGCACAGTCTAGTATCCCGTCCCAACGAATGGCGCATCCAGCGTGCAACCAGCGCATTAAACAACGTGGATGTCCGCTGCTCGACCACAATTGAGGGCAACAACCGCCCGCGCCAGCCGGACGCGCGGCAGACAGGGGATGCAGCATCAGCGACCTCCGAGCCGGGCGAGCGAGCCAAGACCGGCCAGCCCCTCGATGATCGTCGCCAGACCCAGGCGCACGAACAACGCGCTCGCCAACGGGTCGTCGAGCGGTGCAAAGATCGACAGCGGCGCGGCGGTGCGCGGATGCGACAGGGTCAGCCGAAACGCGTGCAAGAGCAGCCGCCCACATCCGAGGTGATCGCGAAACCAGCGGTTGTGGCGTCCACGGCCGTAGTTTGCATCGCCGATAATGGGGTGCGCGATATGGGCCATATGTCTGCGCAGTTGCCGGGTGCGGCCGGTGCGGGGCATCAGGTGGACCAGACTGTAGCGCGAGGTGGGGTAGGTCTCGATCGCGACCGGTAGCTCGACGCTGGCCAGGCGCGCGTAGTCGGTGCGCGCGTCGCGCACCGCGATACGGCCGGCGCGGATGCGCGCATCGTCGCGCAAGGGCCAGTCGATGCGACCCGCCGGCTCGGTCCAGCCGCGCACCAGGGCGATGTAATGCTTCTCGACGGTGTGGGCATCGAGCTGCCGCTGGATCTCCCGGCAGGCGTCGGGGGAGAACGCGAACAGCAACACCCCGGAGGTCGGGCGGTCGAGCCGGTGGACCGGGTAGACGCGCCGCCCCGTCATCTCGCGCACGCGCTGAAGCGCGAATTCGGTGGCGTGGCGATCGACCGGCGAGCGATGCACCAGCAGCCCGGATGGCTTGTTCACCGCGACCAGCTCATCGTCCTGGAACAGGATCCGCATCGCGCCACCCCCGGGGGCTCGATCGGCGGACAGCGCGCCGGGCGGCAACTCAGCGCACCAGCTTGCCGTGGTCGATCAGCAGCAGGCGGCAGCCGTCGCAGCGCCAGGCCATGTTTGCGGCTGGCGGCAGATGCAGACTCAGGGTATTGGGCAGCGCATCGCCGATGTGCGCCAACAGACCCGGACGGCCTCGCGCGCGGTCGGACCAGATCGCGCCCTTACCAAGCAGCACCCAGCCCTGCGTCATCGGCTGCCCGCAGCGGGGGCATTGGTAGGCGCCACCCGACCACAGGGCGGCATCCTCCACCACCGCATGGTGGCGCCTGCCAACCCGGTACAGGAGTAACATCAGCGCGACGAGCGCGAGCACGCCGAGGCCGATCCCCAGGGACATCGGCCCGACCCCGGTGGCGTCCAGGTCCATCGCGGCTCAGGCGGCGACGCGCCTGGTGCCGATCGGCGTGGCGGGGAGCCGCGACCCGATCCGCCCGCATGCCGAGCCCGCTTCAGCCGAGTCCGATTCCGCCGGATAGGATTCAACCAAATAGGATTCACAGGGGCCAACGCCTTTGGCTAACATGCTCGCCTCCGATGACAAGACTGCCGAGGACCCCGGATGACCCGCTCACCCATCGCCGCATGCCTGGCGGGCGTGCTGCTCGCAAGTATCTCCACCCAGGCCGCCGCCTTCAAGTGCATCCCCATCTACGGCAACTGGTGCGGCATCAACTATCCCAACCACGGCTGGCCTCCCCCGGTGGATGCCTTCGATGCCGCCTGCATGCGCCATGATCTCTGCACCGCGGGGCCGGGCTCGGACACCCCGTGCGACATCAACCTGGTCTCGGAGCTGCGTGGCATCGCCGCCCAGGTCGGCTATCTGCCGCGCCCGCTGCAGTGGGCCGAGTATGTGATCCGAGTCAAGTCCGGCGGTCCCTGGGGCGGGATGCCAATGCCCACCCCCTGGGATGCCTTCGGTCTGATGTCGAGCGTCGCCTCACCTTGCTGGTGATCCCTGCGACTGCCCCGCGGCGGCAGCCGCCGTGGATTCACTCCAGAGCGTCCTTCCAGCCGCCATGCCCACGCCGATCCTAACCCTCGACCCCGATCAGCTCGAGAACGTCTTCTCGCCGTCATACCTGGATCGGGGCAGGCGCTACTGGCGCGACGGCCGGGTACTGGCCGCAAGCATGAACGCCGCCAAGCAGATGGTGACGGGACGCGTGCGCGGCTCCGCCGGCCAGATCTATCAGTGCATCATTCACTTCACTCAGCCGGAGGATGGCGCAGCGGACCTCATTGGGCACTGTTCCTGTCCGGTGGGATACAACTGCAAGCACGTCGCGGCGGTGCTGCTGTCGTTGAACGCGCCAACGACGCAACAGACATCACCGGCCGCGGACGCGGACCTGCCGCTGGAGGTACGCCTTTGGCTCGGCCAAGCCGAGCGGCTGGCGGCCAGCGTGGCGCAGGAAGGCCCCTATCGGGTGGTCTACCTCCTGGGCACCGCGCGTGACATGGGTCCGCCGCGTGTGCTCGTGCGCGCCCGCAAGGCGCGGCTGCTTGCCACCGGCGGCTACGGTAAGCCACAAGACTTCAATATCGCCGGCCGGTCGCGCGCCGCCTTCCTCACACCAGAGGATCAGCGCGTCATGGCCCTGGTCCAGGCCGGGAGCCAAGCCGAAACGATCTCCGAGGCCCGGCTGGACACGATCACCGGTGCGGACATCCTGCGCGAGATCGTCCAGAGCGGACGTGGCTACTGGCACTCCCTGGAGGGCCCCCCACTGCATTACGCCGGCCCGTTGGCGGGCCGGCTGGTCTGGCGCCTCGACGACGACGCCCTGCTGCGCGTGGTGCTGGAGGCCGAGCGCGCCGGACTGCACCTGTTACCAGTCGCCCCGCCCTGGTACCTGGATCCGGTCTCCGGTGACTGCGGTCCGCTGGAAACGGGCATGGGCGATCGCCAGGCCGCGCTGCTGGTGGGCGCGCCAGCACTGAGCCCGGAGCTGGCCGAGGCCCTGACACAGGCGGCCAGGACGCAACTGCAGCGGCTCGAGCTGCCGATGCCCCCCCACACGGAGCGACGGCGGGTCGGGGTCGAGAAACCCGTCCCATGCCTGTGTCTGAACAGCCACGACCGGGCGGAGACGATCCGTAATCGCTACTGGGGGGCCGCGCCTGAGCCCGACTGGACTCACGTCGCGGAGCTCTTCTTCGACTATGGTGGGCACAGGCTCGACCCGCGCGATACCTCTGCGGTAGTGCGTCGCGCCGAGCAGGGTGTGCTGCTGGAGGGCGAACGTGACAGCGCAAGCGAGGCCACGGCCATCGCGACCCTGGGCCAGATCGGGTTCACCCGGACCACACCGTATCCGGATCAGGTCGGCATGGGATTCGAGCTGCCCGACAACGACGCCTGGCTCTCGTTCATGGGTAGGGATCGGGCGAGACTGGAGGCGGCGGGATGGCGCGTGGAGACGATGCCCGACTTCCGCCTCCAGGTCGCCAAGGTCGGCGACTGGCGGATGGATGTCGACGAGACCGACGATGGGCGCTGGCTCGACCTCGGTCTGGGCGTGGAGGTGGACGGCGAGCTCATCGATCTGCTACCCCTGCTGATCGACATGCTCCGGCGCGCCCAAGGGGATCTCTCGCCATGGTCCCTGGCGCAACAGGACGACGCGGCGCTGCTACCGGTGCAACTGGGCGAGGGGCGGCTCATGTTGATGCCGGCGGCACGTCTGCGGCCGATCCTTACAACACTGGTCGAGCTCTACGACTCGGAACCGCCGGTGGACAAGAACGGCCGGCTGCGCCTACCACGGCCGCGGGCGGCCCAGCTCGCGGACCTCGAAGACGCCGACCCGGCCCTCGGCTGGCGTGGTGGCATCAGCGCGCGAGACTGGGGCCGGCGGCTGCGCAACTTCTCCGGCATGCGCGAAACTCCCCCGCCGGCGGAGCTCCAGGCCGAGCTTCGACCCTATCAGCGGCAGGGGCTGGACTGGCTTCAGTTCCTGCGCGAGCTCGCGCTGGGGGGCATCCTCGCCGATGACATGGGTCTGGGCAAGACGATCCAGACCCTGGCGCACCTGCTGGTGGAAAAGGCGAGCGGGCGTGCCGATCGGCCGAGCCTGGTGGTTGCACCCACCAGCCTGATGTTCAATTGGAGACGCGAGGCGGAGCGCTTCGCACCGTCACTGCGGGTGCTGTTATTGCACGGCGCGGACCGGCACACGCGCTTCGCGGCCATCGGTGAGCATGACCTGGTGCTGACCACCTATCCCTTGCTGCCGCGGGATCTCGAGGCCCTCTCTGCGCAGTCGTATCACCTGTTGATCCTCGACGAGGCACAGGCGATCAAGAACCCCCGCGGCAAGGCCGCAGAGGCCGCGCGCGGGCTGGCGGCGCGCCACCGGCTCTGCCTGACCGGCACCCCGCTGGAGAACCACCTCGGCGAGCTGTGGGCCTTGCTCGACTTCCTGATCCCCGGGATGTTGAGCGACGAGCGCCGCTTCCGACGGCTGTTCCGCACGCCGATCGAACGCCACGGCGACCCGGTACGCCAGGAACAGTTGCGCCGCCGCGTCGCGCCGTTCCTGCTGCGACGCACCAAGGAGGCGGTCGCGACGGAGCTGCCGCCCAAGACCGAGATCCTGCGCGAGGTGCCGCTGGCCAGCGACCAGCGCGACCTCTACGAGACGCTGCGCCTGGCGCTGCATGAGACGGTGCGTGCCGAGGTCGAGCGCAGGGGCATCGCGCGCAGCGGCATCATCATCCTCGACGCCCTGCTCAAGCTGCGCCAGGTCTGCTGCGATCCGCGCCTGGTCGCGCTGGAGGGCGCGCGCAAGGTCAAGGGCTCGGCCAAGCTGGACCTGCTTCTGACCCTGTTGCCCGAGCTGCTCGAAGAGGGCCGGCGCGTGCTGCTGTTCTCCCAGTTCACCAGCATGCTGGCGCTGATCGAAGAGGGGCTGATGCAGGGTGGCCGGCGAGAGAACCAGGACTTCGTCAAGCTCACCGGACGCACCCGCAACCGTGCGCTCCCGGTAGACCGTTTCCAGGCGGGCGAGGTGCCGCTGTTTCTCATCAGCCTCAAGGCCGGGGGCAGCGGGCTCAATCTCACCGCCGCCGACACCGTGATCCACTACGACCCCTGGTGGAATCCGGCCGCCGAGCGTCAGGCCACCGACCGCGCCCACCGCATCGGCCAGGACAAGCCGGTGTTCGTTTACAAACTGCTTACCGAGGGCACCGTCGAGCAGCGTGTCGCCGAGCTGCAGGCCCGCAAGCAGGCGCTCGCCGATGCCATGCTCGCCGAGGGCGGCGCCGCGGCGCGTTCGCTCAGCGCCGAGGACCTCGATCTGCTGTTTGCACCCATCAACGACTGACGCGGCGACGCCACGCCGATCCACCGCAGCGCGCACAACCCGATCCGATCCAAGACACGATGCACCCGCCGGGCCCCGACCCACTCTCCGACCCACCCTCCGAGCAGGACATCCGGGCTCAGGTCGACCGCCTGTTGCTCGAGCAGGGCCGGCTCGATCCCCTGGAATTCCTCCTGGCCACGGACCTGCTCGCCTATGAGGACTACGAGGCCTGGAGGATGGGGCTCCGGGCGGACATCCAGGGCGCGCTGCATGGGTCGCCAGCCTGCATCGCCGAGTGGATGGATCGGGCAGCGGAGTACGCTCGCGGTCAGCGGCTCAGCGCAACGCCGGTCAGGCATCGTGGGTGGAGTGGCCACGACGCGCCACTACACATCGGTGCACACGCGGGGCTTCGTCGCACCTGCAGCGTGCTCTACGCGCCGCCGGCAGACAGGCCCCAGCTGGACCTGTTCCACGACAGCAGCGGGGTCTTGCTCGAAGAGGCGATTCGCCAGGCACTGGCCGAGCGACGCGACGATCAGGCCCGCGAGCAGTTGGCGCGGCTCATGCGCGAGCAACCCCGGCACCCGCATCTGCGCGGCTTCCTGCAACTGATCCAGGCCATCGATGCACCCGACCCGAGCGTTAGTCCGCCCAGACGAGAGTCGCGGCTGGAGGAACTGGAGCGTATCGAGCCCCTGGCCCATCAGCTGCTCGGCCGCCGTGCCAGGGATTTTCTCGCGCCGCTCTGGACGGCACTGGCACAGGCGCTTTCCGGGCGATCCTTCGATTGCCGATCACCGGGGCTCCACGCCAGCCACGCCTGGGCGCGGGCGGGGCGCTGGGAGGCCGCGCGCGAGGCAGTCGAGGCGGAGCCAAACTGGCGCGAGACGCCCGCGCTGGTACTGACACACGCGCGGGCCTGCTGGCATCGACACGATCCCTCCGCCGCCCGCCTTGACTGGATACAGCTGTGTTGGGACCACCCGCTGGAGGCGGAGCGAGCGCTGGGCGCCAAGGGGTTTCCCGACCGTCGCCTGGCCGATCTCTGGCAGGTGTTCGGCGACCTGGACCCCGCGCTGGAGACCGAGGATTTCCCGGCCTGGCTGTTGCTGAGCGATGCCGGCGCCCCTCCCGTGCCTGCGGAGCTGGTGCCAGCCGATGACCGTGGTACCGCCTACCGGCTGCTACGCCACCTCGTGGACCATGTCGAGGACATCGCCTCGCGCCGGGCGTTGGACGAGGCCCATCCGGCCCTCCTCAGGCTGTTTTTGTCCTCGCGACACTGAGAAAGCAACGGTCGCGACATCTCGGCGCTTCGCATCGCCGATTGGCCGGCCACGGTTCCGTCGACATGTGCAGCCTCGGACACCGGGGCCCGGCCGAGCACGCCTCACCGGGCGCACCACGGCGACATCACACTGCGCAGGAGCACAGCATGCACGACACCATCGGCTTCATCGGACTCGGTATCATGGGCCGTCCCATGGCCCTCAATCTCATCGCGGCGGGCAACGCACTGGCGGTCCACGCAAGGCGATCCGAGGCGCTACGGCCGCTGGAGGCGGCCGGCGCAACGCCCTGCGCCAATCCGGCCGAGGTCGCTCGGCGGGCGCCCATCGTGTTCACCATGCTGTCCGACACGCCGGACGTGGAGCAGGTGATCCTCGGCGGGGACGGCCTGATCGAGGGCGTCGACGAGGGCTCGATTGTCGTGGACATGAGCACCGTCTCGCCATCGGCCACACGGCGGATGGCCGAGCGCCTGCGCAAACGCGGGGCCGAGATGCTCGACGCCCCGGTCTCCGGCGGCGACATCGGCGCCAACAACGCGACCCTGTCGATCATGGTCGGCGGTAGCGATGCGGCATTTGCGCGAGTCCGGCCGCTGCTGGAGACCATGGGCAGACATATCGTGCACATTGGCGGCAGCGGCGCCGGGCAGGTCTGCAAGGCCTGCAACCAGGTGGTCATCAGCCACAGCATCGCCGGCATCGGTGAGGCCTTCGTGCTCGCCGAGGCCTCTGGCGTGGATCCCGCCCGCGTGCGCGAGGCCCTGCTCGGCGGCTTCGCGAACAGCCGCGTGCTCGAGGTGCACGGACAGCGCATGCTCGATGCCAACTACGCGCCGGGGTTCAAGGCGAGACTGCACCAGAAGGACATGCGCATCGTCATGGAGGCCGCCCACGAGCTTGGTATCGCACTACCGGGCACGGCGCAGGTGGCGCAGCTCCTCAACGCGCTCGTCGGTCAGGGTCTTGGGGAACTGGACTCGGCCGCGGTCTTGCGCATACAGCAGCAACTCAACGGCGGGCCTTAGGGGTGAGTCATAGCACGATGCCGATCCAGTGCCGTCCTGGCATTGGATCAGCGCGCGAACCGGAGGCGATGGGCAGGCCAGCCCGGCCGCCCCATTCCTCGAGGGGCCGCCAGAGGATGCTCAGCCGTCGCCCTCAATGACCTTGCGCAGCTCGGCCTCCTCATCCTTGGTCAGTGAGGTCCGCAACACCTTACCCTTGCCGTGGAACTCGGCCAGACGCTCCAGCACCTTATCGGTGGTTGCCTTGCGGATGAGAATGAAGATTGCCGAACAGCCGGGTCGGAAGCTGTCCGCCAGCTCTTTCATGAAGTTGTCATCCACGCCAATGTCCGACAGCTTTCCGGACAGGGCGCCGGCACCAGCACCGACCGCGGCACCGAGCAAAGGATTCAGGAACAGCATCCCGATCAACATGCCCCAGAACCCACCGCCGATGGCGCCCATCGCGGTCAGGCTCACGGCCTGATGCAGCTTGACCTTGCCCGCGTCGTCCTTGGTGACGACCACGACGTCCTCCATGTCGATGAGGTATTCCTTCTGCAGCTTCGCCAACTCGGCGCGCATTTCAAACGCCAGTTGCTCCTGGGGAAACGAGATCACGACCAGATCGCTCATCGGTTGTCCTCATGAATCACGGATGGGGTGGCGGGGTGATGGGCCCGGGTCCGCGCCCGGGGGAGGTCAATGATAGACCGCGTCGGCGACCCCATTGGTGACCGACACACGGGCGATACCCTGAATCCCCAGCGGGCAGATGTAGGTGACGTTGATGATGGTGCGGACGTTCGGCGACGCCTCGGAGCGGGCGATGATCCCGGACGCCGCATCGCCCGGACGCTCCACGAGACAGCCGCAGGCGGCAAGCTGATCCACGTCCATGCCAACCTTTGGAATGCAGTGCGCCGTACCGCCCGAGGACTGACAGGCCCCCAACCAGCCGACCAGCACGCTGATCGCCACGGTGGGCAGATACCGCCCGCGAGCCCGACCGGGCATGGAAGGCGCCCCCGCCCTACCCCTTCTCTGCCTCGTCCAAGGCCGACCTCAGCGCCTGGAAGATCAGCCGACTCGCCTCCTTCTCATCGAGCTCGGGGACTTCCCAGCCCATGATGCGGCAGTATTTCGTGACCAGGTGACGCACGTCGTGCACGAGCTCGTTCTGATACCGCGCGATCTCGACCTGTTCCAGTTCGGGCATGATATCTCCCCCTATCGGGTCAGCGGTGATGGCGACGGCGGCATGCACGACGCCGGTGTTGGATGGGTGTGCTCGGTTGTGCGTCGCACGGCTTGTACCCGCGCTCAGCAGTCCTCCCGGCAGATCTTCAGATCGCTACGACAGTCCTCGATGCATTGTCCAAGGGGGACATCACCGACGTCGTAGTGGGCCGAGTCGCGTCGCGCGACCGAGCCCTCACACTGCTGCAGACACCCGGCGTAGACGGTATCACACTGCGCCACGCAGTCGGCGCCATCGCCGACCCCCGGCAATTGCGAGAGGGCCGATGGATCATCATCGGCCTCGGCGGCACCCGTCCCAAGCAAGCAAGTCGCAAGCAGCGCGGTCCGGATCGGGCCGGCCAGCTCAGAGATTCGGGCGGTCATCAGCGTGGTCGGTCGCATGTTACTCGTCCTCTGACATCGGAATAGCGTCGCGTCGGTACTCGTTCGCCAAGGCTGGCCGATCCGCCTGGGTGAGCCTCGGGCGATCGCGGTCAGGCGGCAAAACTAGTCCGAAATCGCCGAGATGGCAACTGCAACGGCCCCGTCGACCCCAAGCGCCCCGCGTTTTCTTACCGAAAATTAATCCTGCCGCAAGCACGCGGTAACCGGCTCGCGCCCAGACTAATGCGATGACAACACAGTGTTCGGCGTCACGGGCACAGACTCCCCGCCCCGTGCCGACACATGGCAGACTACTCGGAGCGATAAAGATGCACCAGCGCAGCGCCAACCCAACCCGCGTCGTCGGCCTGACGGTCGAGCCCGGCATCCGGGCGACCCTGGCACGACGGCCTTTCGCCCGGAATGCCCTCGCCGGCGCCCTCGCCCTCGTACTCGCGGGTGCGGCGGGCGGCTTCACCGGCGATCTCCTTGCCGCCACGACCACCACCGACCCGGCAAGTCCGGTCGCGACCGGTCCCCACAGTTTTGCCGACGTGGTCGAACGGGTCACACCGGCGGTGGTCAACGTGACGGTCGCCCAGGATCCGGGCCAGCGGCTATCGCCGCCCCACGGCAATATGCCGCAGGGCATCGTGCCGGAGGACTCTCCCTTGTATCCGTTCTTCCAGCGCTTTGGCAACATGCATGGGATGCCCATGCCGAAGGAGCGGCAGGGAGAAGGCTCGGGCTTCATCGTCGATGCGGATGGCCACATCGTCACCAATAACCATGTGGTCGAGGACGCCACCCGCATTGAGGTCACCCTGAACGACGGGACCAAGCACGAGGCCCGCGTGATCGGCCGCGACCCGAAGACCGACATCGCCCTCATCAAGATCGATGCGGATCGGCCGCTGCCCTTTGTCCAGCCGGGCAGCTCCAAGGGCGCGCGTGTCGGCGACTGGGTGCTCGCCGTGGGCAACCCGTTCGGACTCGGCGGCACGGTCAATGCCGGGATCGTCTCCGCACGCGGCCGCGATATCCAGTCCGGCCCCTATGACGACTATCTGCAGATCGACGCGCCGATCAACCGCGGCAACTCCGGTGGGCCGCTGTTCGACACAACGGGACAGGTGATCGGGGTGAACACGGCCATCTACTCTCCCAGCGGCGGCAACGTCGGCATCGGCTTCGCGATCCCGGCCGAAACCGTGGCCGATGTGGTCGCCCAGCTGCGCGACACCGGCCATGTCGAGCGTGGCTGGCTCGGGGTGCAGATTCAGCCCGTCACCGAGGCGGTCGCGGAGAGTCTTGGGCTTCCCAACGACAGTGGCGTACTCGTCGCGGACGTATTGCCGGGCGGGCCTGCCGAGGCCGCCGGCGTGCGCAGCGGCGATGTCATCCTGACGGCGGCCGGACAGCACATGCAGGACTACAGGGATCTCACCAGGCTTATCGCGGGCATTGATGCCGGGACCCGCGTTGATCTCGAGTTGATACGTGAAGGCAAACCGCAACACGTCGCGGTCACGATCGGGCACATGCCGCAAGACGAGGTCGCGCAGGCGGCGCCAACCTCGGTGGACGACGGGCAGCCTCGAATCGGGCTCTACCTGGCCCCGCTGACCCCGGAGATGCGCGCCGAGCGTGGTCTGCCAAGCGACAGCGAGGGCGTGGTCGTGGCGCAGGTGCAGGAAGGCAGTCCCGCCGCGCGCGCAGGAATCGAGCCCGGCAGCGTGATCTCGATGGTCGGACAACAACGGGTACACAGTCCCGACGAGGTGGTCGCGCTGGTCCGGAAGGCGGCCGAACAGGATCGGCGCTCGGTGTTGTTGCGCGTGGAGCAGGATGGCGAGCAGCGCTTCGTCGCCGTTCCCTTCGCCTGAGCTTGCTGTTGGGCGGGACGCGCATGGCGGTGGCCATTCGCGCGTCACCGGCCCATCCGAGGGTGTTACGTTGAGGTCTTGAGTCTCCTTATCGTCAGGGTCCCTGACACCTTGACCCTGTTTTCTTCTGAAGGGCACTCCCCTGAAGTGTTCGATGAGCAAGAGGATAACCCCCCCTCGGCCCATTGAGCTCTTCAGGGTTTTTTTTGAGCCGCAAACCGCTCGCGCGGTGCGGGTGGCAGGCGCTACCCGCTTGGCGCAAACTATTGCCCGCCACTCCCCTACCCGTCATTGAACATGCGTATCCTCGTCGTCGAAGACGATTCCCAACAGGCCGCCTTCCTGACCAAGGCGCTGCAGGAGATCGGCGCCGTCGTTGATCATGCCAGCGACGGCCGCGAGGGGCTGTTTCTCGCCGCCGGCAACGAATACGACCTGTTGGTGCTCGACCGAATGCTGCCCCAGCTCGACGGGCTCACCATCATCCGGACCCTACGCGCGTCGGGCAATCAGACGCCGGTACTGATCCTGAGCGCCCTTGGGGATGTTGACGACCGTGTCGACGGTCTGCGCGCCGGCGGCGACGACTATCTGGTCAAGCCCTTCGCCTTCTCCGAGCTGCATGCCCGCATCGAGGCCTTGATGCGCCGCGCCGCCCCCGGCGATGCCCCGGAGGTCCGGCTGCGCGTGGCCGATCTGGAGCTGGACCTGCTCACACGCGAGGTCCAACGAGGCGGTCAGGCCATCACGCTTCAGCCCCGAGAATTTCGGCTGCTGGAATACCTGATGCGCCATGCCGGTCAGGTCGTCACGCGCACCATGCTGCTGGAACACGTGTGGGACTACCACTTCGATCCCCAGACCAACGTCATCGACGTACACATCAGCCGACTGCGCGCAAAGATCGACAAGGACTTTGCGCGGCCGCTGCTGCACACGGTTCGTGGCGCCGGCTACGTGATCCGTGAGCCCTGAGACGCACCCGGCACCGCGACCGGATGCGCCCGACGGCACGGAGTCGGGCGAGGGCCCGCGCTCGATCCTCGCCAGCTCGACCTTCCGGCTGGCACTGCTCTACATGCTCCTGCTCGGCACCTCGGTGGCGATCCTGTTGGTGTTCATCTATTGGTCCACCGCCGGCTACATGTCGCGCCAGACCGACGCCACCATCGGTGCCGAGATCCAGGGTCTCGCCGAGCAGTACCGGCGCGCCGGGCTGACCGGGCTGTCGGCCCTGATCGCCGAGCGGATTGCGCGCGATCCCGGTGGTGCGAGCGTCTATCTGCTCGCCGACGAGCAGCTCCAGCCCCTCGTTAGCAACCTCGACCGCTGGCCGTCCGGCGAGCCGGACGCCAACGGCTGGATCGCGTTTCGACTGCGCGAGCGCGGCCCTGACAAGGCCGAGGAGCATACCGCGCGGGCCAAGGTGTTCCGGCTCCGCGGCGGCCTACGGTTGCTGGTAGGCCGCGACGTGCGCGATCTCGTGGCCACCCGCGAGCTGATCCTGGATGCGCTCGCCTGGGGCTTCGCGATGACCGCCGCCTTGGCCCTGCTCGGGGGCTGGCTGATGAGCGCGGGAGTGATGCGGCGCCTGGAGACCATCAATCAGGTCAGTCGTGGGATCATCGATGGCGACCTGTCGCGGCGTGTGCCCACCGACGGCACCGGCGATGACTTCGATCAGCTCGCGGTCAACCTCAACCGGATGCTCGAGCGCATCGAGTCGCTGATGACGAGCGTGCGCCAGGTCTCCGACCACATCGCGCACGACCTGCGCACGCCACTGAGCCGGATGCGCACCCGGCTGGAGCTGCTGCGCGGCAACACCGCCAAAGACGACGCCCGTGAAGAGGTCGACGCATGCATCAATGACGCCGAAGAGCTGCTTGCCACGTTCAACGCGCTGCTTCGTATTGCGCGCATCGAGTCAGGCAACCGGCGCGCCGAGTTTGCCGACGTCGATCTGGCCCCTCTGCTGCATGACGTCGCGGAGCTCTACGAGCCGATTGCAACCGACAAGGAACAGCAGCTGCGCGTCGGCCTGGATCCGGATCAGGCGGCCCATACGCCCGGGGGATCGACCGACCTGCGGGTCCACGGCGACCGCGACCTCCTGTTTCAGGCCGTCGCCAACCTGGTCGACAATGCCATCAAATACACGCCCAGGGGCGGAGAGATCCACGTCGGCGCCGCGCATGCCAACGGCCAGATCGAGGTCACGGTGTCCGACACGGGTCCCGGCGTCCCCCCGGCGCTGCGTACCAAGGTGTTCCAGCGCTTTTTCCGGGTCGACGACAGCCGCGCCACGGCCGGCAACGGCCTCGGCCTGAGCCTGGTCCAGGCCGTCGCCCAAATCCACGACGCCACGATCCGTCTCGACGACAACGACCCGGGCCTGCGTGTGACCCTCGGTCTCGCGCCAGGCCCGGTCCATCACGGCCGGCCCGCGCGCGCCCAGCGGCGGACAACGGCGGACTGATCCGGAGACCGAGGCGGCAGCCAAGCTGTCGACGCCACTTGCCGTCGAGCGCTCACATGGTCGCGCGAAGCTCCACCAGGGCCTGATCGAAGGTATCCACCCGAATCAGCCCGACCCGCGGATATTCCAAGTCGATGATGATGTAGACCGCGACGGACATCACCGCCGCGAAACCGACGATGTGCAGCCAGTTGCGCGTCCTGCCACCGGCCATGCCGTATCCGGCCAGCAAGGCGCCGGCGAGCGTCAGTGCAAACAGCATCAGGAAAATGACGACCGGCGGATGGATCTGGGTGGCCATCGTCCGCGTGGTCACGACATCGATCATCTCGTTGAGGGCCGGCAGCAACAGCTTGATCGCGTCCGGCGATCCGCCCGCCATCTGACCAGCCGCGATCGCCTCATGCCAGATCTCCTGTTGCAGCACGTTGCTTCTCGCCAGCTCTGCCATGGCGGCCGCCACATCCGGGAGCTTCTGGTAGGTCAGCAGCCTGGCATCGACATAGTCTCTGAACTGCTTGCGCATCGCCGGACGCACCGCCTCGGGCAGCAGATCGAGCCGCAGATAGGCCGTGCCGATGGCGTTGGTCTCCTGCACGACCAGATCGCGACGGACATCGAAGCGTGAGGCCGCCCCCGAGAAGGTGAATGCGATCAGCAGACCCACCAGCGCGAACACCGCGCCTTCGATCGCGCCGGTGCCGGCCCGGGCACCATCGGGGTCGCGCGCCAGGCGTTTGGTACCGACGCGTCGGCCAACTTCCAGCAACGCCAGCATCCCGACAAACAGTCCAGCGGCAAGCAGTGCGGCGACGAACATTCGAGTCATGACGAAACCCTGAGCGCGCGGAGGATGGTCCCAGGCGCCGCCGCGCGGCGGGAGCGGCGCCTGGGCAATCTGGTCGATCGGGGAAACCGCCGGGGCGGCCGCTCTGGCCCCGCGCCACCGGCGGGGGTCTGCCGGGCGCGGACGGGGCCGCGCGGGAGGACGGGCCCCCGAGGCGGTCGTAGCTTACGCCGCCGGGGCAATCTGAACCATCGCATCCGCGACAGCCAGCACCCCCCACAAGACGTCGGGGCTGCCCGGTGGGGTCGACTCGCGCTATGATCGGGCCGTATCGGTCGCCGATCGCACGTTGCATTCGGACTCCCTCGCCCGCGGCAGAGGCGAATTCGTGGCAACCCATCCCAAGCGTCGAGCCACAGCCCCCTTCGAGAGCCCATGTCATCCCTCAACCCGCAGTCGAGCGCCCTGTCCGCCGCGCGATCCCAGATCCTGCGCATCACCGCAGGGTCGAGCCCGGCGCCGCGCTGATGGACCCCAAGTCCTTCGTCGATTCGGCCGTATTGCTGTTGGTGGTGGCCGCCGCGGCGGTGGCACTGTCCCGCCATTTCGGACTGGGCTCGATCCTCGGGCTGCTGGTGACCGGGATGCTGATCGGCCCACACACGCCGGGACCGTCGGTCACCGGCCATGTCGAGGACCTGCGGCATTTCACCGAGCTCGGGGTGGTGCTGCTGCTGTTCGTGATCGGGCTGGAGATGCACCCGCGGCGGTTGTGGGAGCTGCGCCGTACCCTGTTCGGGCTCGGATCGCTGCAGATTCTGCTATCGGGACTCGCCATCGCGTCCTGGTTCCGCCTGTTCGAGTCGAGCTGGTCCGTTGCGCTGCTGATCGGGCTGAGCCTCGCGCTGTCATCAACGGCGCTGGTGATGCAGATGCTCCAAGAGCAGGGTGAGGTAGCGACCCCCCACGGTCAGACCGCATTCTCCGTGCTGCTGATGCAGGACATCGCTGTCGTGCCGCTGATCGCGCTGATGCCGGTGCTGGCCCATCGCGGCCCGCTGCCGGATGAGATCCCGCTGTGGGAGCAGCTCGCCATCGTCTTCGCCATGCTCGCGCTCGTCATCCTGAGCGGACGCTACCTGGTGCCGCGACTGTTGGATGCGCTCGCGCGCCAGCGCAACCGCGAGGCGTTCCTGCTGGCGGCGATGGCGGCGGTGCTCCTCGCTGCCTGGGCCATGGACGTTGCCGGCATGTCGATGGCGCTGGGCGCCTTCCTGATGGGCGTGATGCTTTCTGGCTCGCGCTACAGCGTGCAGATCGAGGCCAGCGTCGAACCCCACAAGGGGCTGCTGATGAGCCTGTTTTTCGTCGCCGTCGGCATGTCGGTGGACCTTGGCGTCGTGGCCGCCCAGCCACTGATATTCGCGCTGCACGTGCTCGCCATCGTCGTCATCAAGATTCTAATCCTGCTCGGACTGTGCCGGGTATTCGGCGCCAGACCCGCGACCGCGGTTCGCGTCGGCTTCCTGCTCGCCCAGGGCGGTGAATTCGGCTTCGTGCTGTTCGGTGCCGCCCGGGTCCTGGATATCATCGACGAGCGCACCTTCGTGATGGCCATTGCGGTGATCTCGCTGAGCATCCTGCTCACACCACTGCTGGTGAAGCTTGGCAATGCCATCGCGCGGCGTTTGCCAGACAACGCCGGGATGGTGCATCAGACACTGCGCTACGAGGCCGCGCTCGTCGATGGCGAGAGCAGCGCCGCGCGCGCGCGCGTGGTCATCGGGGGCTACGGCCGCGTCGGCCACGCCATCGGTCTGATCCTCAGGCAGCACGACATCCCGTACGTGGCATTCGAATCCAACCCGGAGCTGGTCGCGCGCTGGCGCAACGAGGGCCACCCGGTCTACGACGGCGACATCGGCGATCCACATCTGATCAATGCCGTCAACGTCGAGGATGCGCGGCTCGTCGTGCTCACCATCGATAACAAGCTCGCGGCGATCCAGGCCACGGAGCTGATCCGCGCCCACGCGCCGACGGTAACCATCATCGCCCGGGCGCGGGACCTGTCCACGTGCGACGCGTTGCTACGCGCGGGCGCCAGCAGCGCCTTCCCCGAGGCATTGGAAGCGACGTTGCGCCTTGCCGCGCAGACGCTTCGCGGGCTTGGTGTCTCAACCGCCGAGGTCGATGCGCTGCTCGGTGAGGTCCGTGATACGGATTATGCGCTGATCCGCGATGTACCCGAGAAGGTCCCGCTGGTCGCCCCCGGCGAGGAACAGTGAGCATGGCGGCCACCAGGCCCAACGACCACCGGCGACGCGGCCCATGGGGTGAGCGCCCCTGAGACGCTGATTCAGTGCGTTTCCAAGCCGGGCCAGGGGACGCCTGCTCGCGATGCGGGAGCTGGTCCAATGCCCGGGAAGCATTGAACCGGAGATGCATCAGAAACCAACCATCTCAGCGTGGTACCCACGCGCACGTACGGCCTGGACGATGTGGCTTGGGCGTGTCTCGAGGGCGTCGAAGTCCACCAGCAACAGATGCCGCGCCCGCTCGTGCATGCAAGCGCTGAAGACGCCGTGGTCGCGGCCCAGAGCCTGCTCGAGGTCGTGAATCCGATCGTCGTCGAGAGACTCATCGATATGGATGACGATATCGCCGTTGTACATGGCATCACTCCTTTCGATTGGTCGTTTTCGGACGGCGGCCACCGCGGCCGTGAGAATAAGAAATAGCCCATGCACGAGAAAATTCCCGACTGAGTTTGTATGGAAATAGGCGTACCAGCCGCCATCGCCTCAGCCCGGGAGACCCAACACGCAGCGGGCGCCGCCGAGCGCGCCGCGTTCAATACGAAACGAGCCACCGTAGGCCTCACAGGTGTCGCGCACCACGGCAAGACCGATGCCATGTCCCGGCGTCGTCTCGTCCGCGCGTGTACCGCGCTCGAGCAGCCATTCGGAGAGCCCTGGCGAGATGCCGGGGCCATCGTCTTCCACCGTCAGTACCAGCAGGCCATCGCGCGCCCCGCCGGCGACGCGGACCCGGTGCGCGCACCATTTAAAGGCGTTGTCCAGCAGGTTTCCCAGCATCTCGAGCAGGTCGCCCTCGACGCCGCGGAAGCGCAGACCCGCGTCGATGGCGACGTCGGCCTTCACACCCTTGTCTGGATAGACCTTCGCGAGCGCGGCGACCAGCCTCTCCACGACCTGTCCGACCGGCACCGGGGATGCCAACGTCGGCGCCTGGCGACTGCCGGTGCGGGCCCGGTTCAATTGGTACTCGATGATATGGCCCATTCGGGTGAGCTGCTCATGCAGCAGGCCCCGGGTCTCTTGCCCCAGATCGAGACGGGGGCGGTGCGCCCCGTCAGGGTCGTGCTCAGCGATGGCACCGCGTATCACCGCAAGCGGCGTCTTGAGGCTATGGGCGAGGTCGCCGAGGGCATCGTCCAGACGCCGGTACCGGGCCCGCTCGTGCGCGAGCAGCGCGTTCAGGTTGCCCGTGAGCGCGCCGATCTCCGACGGGTATGTCCCCTGGATGCGCGCCTGCTCGCCGGTTTCGACCGCGCTCACCTCTGCCGCGACCCGGCGCAGTGGTGCCAGTCCCCAACGTAGCGTCAGCACCAGCGCGAGGAGCATCAGCAGACTCATCGCGGCCAGCCAGCCAGCCAGGCTCGCGCGAAAGCGGGCCACCTCGCGCTCCAGCGCGCTGGTCTGCTCGGCGACCGCAAAGGTGTACTGCCGGGGGATCGCGCCGGTCGCCCAGGACACGCCAAAGGCGGCGCGCAGAGAGTCGATGCCATCGGGCCCCCGGCGGAGCTCGAACTGCCGGTCGCCCGGTGCCAACCGAAGCGGGGTGGGCTCGGCGACACCGACCGCGGAGGCCGACTGCCACACCGGACGCGCCGCGGCGTCAAAGACCCGCGCCGACAGGCCCGAATCGGGGAGGCTGAGCCGCGCCTCCGCGTTCCCCCCTGGAAAGGTCAGTCTGTCCCCATCGACCTCCGCCTCGGCCATCAGCAGGTAGAGCTGGGCAAGCAGGCGTTCCTCGCGCGCAGACTCGGCGGTATCGCGCACGGCCCGCTCCAGGGCGACACTGATCAGCAGAACCGACAGGCTCAGCACCGCTGCCGCCGATAGCACCACGCGGGTGCGCAGCGACATCATCCGGCGGCGTCCTCCAGGGTCAAGCGGTAGCCGCGACCACGCAGGGTCTCGATCGGTCTCAAAGCGCCGCCCGGATCCAGCTTGCGCCGCAGACGCCCAACCAACACCTCGACGACGTTGCTGTCGCGGTCCTCGTCGTGCGGATAGAGCCGATCGGCGAGCTCCTGCTTGGAAAGCACTCGACCACGCGCCGCGGCGAGTTGCTCGAGCAGGCGATACTCGAACGCGGTGAGCTCGATCTGGCGGTCGTCGACCCAGACCTTCTGCGCGCTCAGGTCCAGGCGCAGCGGACCGAGTCGAAGCTCGGGCGAGGCGGTGCCCGCGGCGCGTCGGACCAGGGCCCGCAGTCGGGCCAGCAGCTCTTCGTTGCGAAACGGCTTGACCAGATAGTCATCGGCTCCCGCTTCGAGCCCCTCGACCTTGTCCTGCCAGCGCTCCCGGGCGGTGAGGATAAGGATCGGCAGCCGACTCTCCCGGGCCCGAAGGCGGCGGATGATGTCCAGACCAGGGAGCCCGGGCAGACCAAGGTCGACCACGGCCACGTCGAACGGGTACTCCTCGGCAAAGAACAGCCCCTCGCGACCATCGCCGGTGTCTTCCACGGTGCAGCCATCATGGCCAAGGAACGCGATGAGCTGGCGACGCAGCTCGGGCTCGTCCTCGATGACCAGGACGCGCATCGTGGCCGGCCCCCGTTAACGACCCGAGCCGGGGACGAACACCTGACGGACCTCTCCCGCACCCGTCAGCACCTTCACGCGATAGCCGCCATTGGCCGATTGGACGGCCAGGACGCGTCCACCCGTCTGCCGCCTTGCGACATCGGCAGCCTGCGCCGCTGTCATCTGCCCCCGTCCGTTCGAGCGCCCCGAGTCGTCGCCCCTGCCCTTGCCGGCCAGCGCCGGCTGCGCGGACATCGCGATCATCAATGCCATAAGCATGACGAGCTTCAGACGCATGGTGAGTTGGCCTGCAATCCCCCGCGGTGAAAAAGCCGAATCTAGCACATCCGGTTCTGCGACCAGGTCACGGACCGTCCAATCCGGCGAGCGTCGAACACAGCACCCGCGGCACGCGCACGCCCGGCGAGCCAGGCGTGACCTGCGCGAGACAAGGGGTCAGCCCTCTCCAAGCCTCAGTCCCAACCGCGCCGGAAGATCAGGGTCAGGTCATTGTCGCGGCGATCGTAGACCCGCGGCCGCTCTTGATAGACCAGGCGCGGCCGGTCCACATGGCGAGGCTCGCAACGGCGCACGTGCACGTCGCGATGGGACCAGCCCTTGCGCTCCCGATGATGGTAGTGGTGATGCCCGTCGTAATCACGGTATCCGTCGTCATCGTGCCAGCGTGCGGAGGCGGCGGCGGGGAGCGCGAGCAGGCCAACGAGTCCGACGGCGGCGAGTGAGGCGATCAGCTGTCTGCGGTTCATGTTGGATATCCTCTGCTGGTGCAACCGGGAGACCAATGTCCCGTTGTCGAGGTCATCCTAGGCGACGGACGCTGAACAGAGGCTGAACCAAACCGGAAGCCGCGGATGTCCGGGAAGAGTCAGCCAGGGAGCATCCGATTGCACTTTCGGGCGTCGCCCTTTACCGTCCCATGTCATCACAGGCCAGCTTTGCACCACCGATGGAAAGATCCTACCGACTCGTCATCTCCTGCCCCGACCAGGTCGGCATCGTCGCCGCCGTCAGCGAGTTCATCGCCCGCCATCATGGTTGGATCACCGAGGCCCACCACTACACCGATCCGGCCAGCCAGTGGTTCTTCATGCGCTACGTAGTGCGCGCCTCCTCGCTGCCCTTCGGCCTGGATGGGCTGCGCGAGTTGTTCGCGCCGATCGCCGGGGCGTTCGAGATGAAATGGACCGTGACCGATACGGGGATCAGCAAACGGGTGGTGCTGATGGCCAGCCGGCAGGAACATTGCCTGGCCGACCTGTTCTACCGCTGGCGTAGCGGCGAGCTGCAGTTCGACATCCCCTGCGTGTTATCCAACCACGAGGATCTGCGCGGTTATGTGGAATGGCACGATGTCCCATACCACTATCTTCCGGTAGACCCGGCGGACAAGGCGGCGCATTTCTCCGCCGTCACCGCGGCAATCGCCGACGCCAACGCGGACGCCGTCGTGCTGGCCCGCTACATGCAGATCCTGCCGCCCACCCTGTGCGAGAGCTACCCGGCGCGGATCATCAACATCCACCACAGCTTTCTGCCGTCGTTCGTTGGGGCACGGCCCTACCATCAGGCATCCGAGCGTGGCGTGAAGCTCATCGGCGCGACCTGCCACTACGTCACCAACGAGCTCGACGCCGGCCCGATCATCGAGCAGGACGTGGTACGGGTGGGGCACCACAACACCGTCGATGACATGGTCCGCCTGGGAAAAGACGTCGAGAAGACGGTGCTCGCGCGCGGTCTGCGCTACCACCTGGAAGACCGCGTGCTGGTGCACGGCAACAAGACCATCGTCTTCGCGTAGGCCGCCAATCCCGGTGGGCCCACCCACCCGATTACAGCGATCCGCGTTCCCATCGCCGACGATGCAACCGGGCTTGGCCCGCGTGGGCACAAAGGCCATACCCGCCCGACCGCATTTCGTAGGGTGGGCACGCCCTTCGGCGTGCCCACGCGGGAACGGCATCCGCGCAACCGGCCCCCAAAAAATCCAAAGATTCGGCGGCGTGGGCCGTATCAGATTGCATCGTCGCGCGTGCCCGTCGCCAACCGTGCGGTCGGATCGGTCCGCGTGGGCACGGAAACCGTGCCCACCCTACGGGGTTGTGTGGTTCAGGATTCGGTTGCCAATGGGGGATCGGGCGGCGCGTGGGCGCGAAGGCCGCGCCCACCCG
>JAXGTD010000018.1:0-46394 GCA_040775095.1 Chromatiaceae bacterium
TCCCACAGAGGACCGCTATCCCACAGAGGACCGCTATCCCACATGGCCACCTGTCTGCAAAGGGGTAGCCCATGTTATCTGCCTGTGGGAGGCCTGCTCTACAGGGCGACGGAATTTGGCCCGGTGCCTGGTGGATGGCAGGGAAGAGTCGCGGCGCGGAGCGCCCCTCCCACAGAGGACCAGCCTCCCACAGAGGACCGCCATCCCACAAGGCCACCTGTCCACAAAGGGATAGCCCATGTTGTCTGCCTGTGGGAGGCCTGCTCTGCAGGGCGACTGGGTTTGGCAGATGGTTGTGGGAAGAGTCGCGGCGCGGGGCGTCCCTCCTGCAGGAGGGGGTGGTTCGCTGCCGCGGTGGTCTGTTCTGGGAGACTGTCCGAGTTACACGTTGAAGCGAAAGTGCACGACATCGCCGTCTTGCACGATGTAGTCCTTGCCTTCGCTGCGCAGCTTGCCGGCCTCCTTGGCGCCTTGCTCACCCTTGTAGGCGAGGAAGTCCTCGTAGGCGATGACCTCGGCGCGGATGAAGCCGCGCTCGAAGTCGCTGTGGATCACGCCGGCGGCCTGGGGTGCGGTGGCGCCCTTGTGGATGGTCCAGGCGCGCGCCTCTTTCGGGCCGGCGGTGAAGTAGGTCTCCAGGCCGAGCAATCGGTAGCCGGCATGTACGACCCGGTTCAGACCCGGTTCTTCGAGACCGAGGTCGGCGAGAAATTCGGCGCGCTCGGCCTCGTCGAGCTCGACGATCTCGGCCTCGATGGCGGCGCAGACGGGCACCACTTCGGCGGCCTCGGCCGCGGCGCGGGCGCGGATGCGCTCGAGCAGCGGGTTGTCGTCGAAGCCGTCCTCGGCAACGTTGGCGATGTACATGGCGGGCTTGACGGTGAGCAGGAACAGATCGCGAAGCTCGGCGCGTTCCTCCGCGCCCAGGCCAAGGGAGCGCACCGGGCGGGCCGCGTCGAGGTGCGCCGCAATGCGTTCCAGCAACGCCTTGCGTCCCAGCAAGCGCTTGTCGCCGGTCTTGGACTGGCGTACGACCTTGTCGAGCGCCTTCTCCACGGATTCCAGGTCGGCCAGCGCGAGCTCGGTGTCGATGACCTCGATGTCGCTGAGGGGGTCGACCCGGCCGGCGACGTGGATCACGTCGTCGTTTTCGAAGCAGCGCACCACGTGGGCGATGGCGTCGGTCTCGCGGATATTGGCGAGAAACTTGTTTCCGAGTCCCTCGCCCTTGGACGCGCCCGCGACCAGCCCGGCGATATCGACGAACTGCATGCTGGTCGGGATGATGGCGGCCGATTTCGCAACTTTGGCGATCACATCGAGCCGGGCATCGGGCAGCGCGACGATGCCGACGTTTGGATCGATCGTGCAGAAGGGGTAATTCTCGGCCGCGATTCCCGACTTGGTCAACGCGTTGAAGAGGGTGGACTTGCCGACGTTCGGCAGTCCGACGATGCCGCACTTGAATCCCATCGTGGACGCCCATTCAGAAAAACCATCAATGATACCTGAACGGGAGCGCCAACAGCCAGCCGTTGCGATGCAATCGGGCCGGACCCGGAACCGGCGACAGGGCAGGGACGCCGGCCTCCCTGGTGGAAGGCCGGCGCCATCGGTTAGCCGCGCTCTTTGCTGCCGCGTTGATAGACGTCGTCGAAGCGCACGATGTCGTCTTCGCCGAGATAGCCGCCGGACTGCACCTCGATGATCTCCAGCGGGATGGTACCGGGATTTTGCAGCCGATGGGACGCGCCGACCGGGATGAACGTCGATTCGTTCTCGGTCAACAGGAAGCTCTTGTCGTTGCAGGTGACCCGGGCGGTGCCGGAGACCACGACCCAGTGCTCGGCGCGGTGGTGGTGCATCTGCAATGAGAGCGACTCCCCGGGTTTGACCGTCAGACGCTTGACCTGGTAGCGCTCGCCGCGGTCGATGGACTCGAACGAGCCCCAGGGTCTGTGCACGTGCTGGTGCTGGCGGTGCTCGCTGCGCTGGGCGCTGTTCAGGAACTGGGTGACCGATTTCACGTCCTGTGCCCGCTCCTTGTCCGCGACCAGGACCGCGTCCGGCGTCTCCACGACGATGAGGTTGTTGACGCCGACGGCAGCGACCATACGGTGCTGCGCGATGAGCAGGTTGTTGCTCGAGTCGTGCACGAAGGCGTCGCCCTCGAGCACGTTGCCGGAGGCATCGTGCTCGCGGACCTCCCACAGCGCCGACCAGGCCCCGACGTCCGACCAGCCGACATCCAGCGGAAGCACCAGCGCTGCCGTGTCGGCGGGGGCCTCGTCGCCCGAGAGGCGTTCCATGACGGCATAGTCAATGGAGTCGGCCGGGCAGGCCGCGAAATGCTCCGCGTCGACACGGACAAAATCACCATCGCGCTCACCGCCGCTGATGGCGGCCTGGCTCGCGGCGAGGATGTCCGGCCGGAAGCGCCCGATGAGGTCCAGCCACAGCGATGCGCGCATCATGAAGATCCCGCTGTTCCAGAGGTACTCACCCGAGGCGAGGTAGCGTTGCGCCGTCTCCATGTCCGGTTTCTCGACGAAGGCGTTCAGGCGATAGGCCGGCAGCGACAGGGCGTCACCGTCGAAGCGCTGGCCCTGTCGAATATAGCCGTAGCCGACTTCGGGCTTCACTGGAACGATGCCGAAGGTGATCACGGCGCCTTGCAGTGCGAGCCTGTAACCGTCGACGACCGCGGCGCGAAAGCCCTGATCGTTGACGATGGTGTGGTCGGCCGGCATCACGAGCAGCACCGGGTCGGCGCCGTCGCGCACCGCGGTCAGTGCCGCGAGCGACATGGCCGGGGCGGTGTTGCGGCCGAGCGGCTCGAGGATGATGGCGTCGATGTCCCGATGCATCAGCCGGAATTGCTCGGCGACGAGAAAGCGGTGGGCCTCGTTGCACACGACGATGGGCGCCAGTGTGCCGACAGCCTGGCTCGGGTGCTCGGAGTCGAGACCGTCGAGCCGCTTGACGGTCTCCTGGAGCATCGTGTGCTCGCTGGTGAGCGGCAGGAACTGTTTCGGATAGGCCTCGCGGGAAAGCGGCCACAGTCGGGTGCCGGAACCACCGGAGAGAATGACAGGCTGAAGGGACATCGTGAGCTCCTCACTCGTTATGGCGTTTCCCGTCCGAGCCACGGAAGGCCCGGCATTCTGCGTCACGCAGGTGACTGACGACGGAGCGAATCGGAAACCGCATTCCTGGTCCGCGAGCTGAATCCAATGCCTGGACGCCGATTGATCAGCGTTTCCTTATCGAGATCGAGATACTGAACCCGCGGCGGCGCCATAGGCGCTGATCCGCCGCCCCGGCCATGTTCGACGACCTCGAGTCGTTGAATAATAACGCGATCCCGGGATCATCCTTTTCGGATCGCAAATTGATTGCATTCATGGTATGGAAGCAATCGGCTTTTCGCTGACCCAATCACCAAAGTGCAATTATACGCCCCGCGCGGCAGCCCGTTTGTGATTGGGCGCCGCCATCAGGACCCGCCGTTCCTGATATGCTTACACGCAATCCCCAGCGTGGTTGAGTGGATGGCAGCGTGGAGATTGAGACCTTTAGTCACAACCCCAGACCGGGCGGGTCGCGACACATCTTCCCTGGTCGCGGCTCGTCGGCTACCCCCGCGCGGGCGCGTGCCGGGGTCATGCCCGAGGAGCGCGGGCCGTTGATACCGCGCTGGTGGCAGCGTTCGGGGTCGGGTCCGCTGGATCATCCCCTGGGCGCGGTCCCCCGGGATGCCCGCAACGGCAACCGGGGTCGGGTCGCTGTGCCGTGCTGCTTCGCGCGCACGCGTCCGCGCCCTGACCCGATCCGGCTCGGCTCTGCCACCGCGAATGCCGTCAATCGGATCGGCCCGGTCAAGAGACCGCCCGCGACCGCGGGGCCCGTTGCGGAGGGCGCTTGGACGTGATTACACGCCCCCCGCGCAAGTATCGGCCCGATGCGGTGGCGAGCCTGGCCCGTGCCCTGGCCCGGAGGCGCGATGGCCAATGATGCGACAAGATCCCGGCTGTCTGATGACGCGGGCACGAGGCTCGACGAGCGTTTGTTGCTCCAGCTCCGGCGCGCGGGTCTGGATCCGGACCGGCTGCCGAACGACCTGGACACCTGGCAGGGTCTGCTCGAGCGCGTGAGTGCCTCGTACGTCGAGCAGCGTCACGAGCGCCAACTGCTCGAGCGCGCCCTCGATGGATCATCGATCGAGATGCGCGAGCTCTATGAAGACCTGCGCCGCGTGTCCGAGTCCCAGGTCGCGGCCGAGCGTGACAAGCTGCGCGCGGTCATCGATGGGTTCAGCGACGGATTCTGCACCCTGGACCGGGAGGGCCGGTTGCTGGATTACAACCCGTCGGCTGAGACCATGCTCGGCACCGCGGTGCCGATTGCCGGCCAGCCGGTGTTGAAGCGCTTTCGCCTGTCGGGGCCCGCCGCCGCGGCGTTGACCGCCGAGCGGCTGATCGAGCGGGTGTTCAGTGGCGGAGGGTTGCGCGACGACAAGGCGCTGCTGCTCGCGCGCGAGGGCCGCATGCTGCCCGTTTCGCTGCAGATCTATCCGATCGTCCAGGAGGGGCGGGTCACCGGGTGTGCGCTGACGTTTCGGGATCTCACCGAGCTGCAGCGTGCGGAGCTATCCAGTCGTCGTCTGGCGCTGGCGGTGGACGCGAGTGCCGACGCCATTTATCTGACCGATCTCGATGGCGTCATTCAGTACGTCAACCCCGCGTTTACCGCGATCACGGGCTGGCGGGCGAAGGACGCCTTGGGGCGACGTACCAGTATCCTGCGTGGCCCGGACACCCCGCGCGGCGTCCACCGGACACTCTGGGAGACCATCGCGGTTGGCAAGACCTGGTCCGGACGCTTGCTCAACCTGCGCCGGCAGGACTCTGGTGCCGGCGTGCCCTATTGGGCGCAGACGACCATCGCGCCGATTCGCTCCGACAGCGGCCGGGTGGTCGGCTATGTTGCGGTGCAACGGGACGTCTCGCGGGAGGTGCTCGAGGCGGAGCGCCAGGAGCGTGAGACGCGTTTTGCCCATGTCCACGCGAGGGTCGCCGAGATCCTCCAGCGCGGCGACAGTCTCGCCGACCGACTCGGCGACACCGCCGACGGGATCTGCTCCTTGCCCGGCATCCCCTTCGGCGATGGCGTGCTGGTCATCGCTGGCGATGCGTCCGCGCAGCAGGTCCTGTTTCAGCGCGGATCGGTCGCCGATGCGCGGCCGCGCGGCGGCTGGTCGCAGGGCCTGGCCGGTCAGACGCGGCCGCGTGTTACCACTGGTCCTTCCCCCGGCATCCTGATCTCGATCCCACACGGCGGCCGCGCGATTGCCAGCGCCTGGTTCGGGTTGCGCCGCCCCGTCGAGCTCGACCCCGCCGCCGAGGCCCTGTTGATGATGATCGCCGGGATGATCGGGGTCGCGATCGCCGACGACCGTGCCCGACACGCGTCCGAACGCGCCCGCCAGGCCGCGCTGGACGCCGTTGACGCCAAGTCCCGCTTCCTGGCAAACATGAGCCACGAGATCCGCACGCCGATGAACGGCGTGCTTGGCATGCTCGACATGCTGGCACGCACCGAGCTCGGCGCCGAGCAGCGCAGCTTCGTGCAGACCGCCAGTGCCTCGGCGGACTCGCTGCTGCGGATCATCAACGACATCCTCGATTTCTCCAAGATCGAGGCCGGCAAGCTCGACCTGGAACACATCCCGTTCGACGTACGGCTCTCGGTGGAGGAAGTGGTGACCCTGTTTAGCTCGCGTGCGAAGCACCGCGGCCTGCGGCTCCTGTGCTCCGTTCCCCCGGATGTGCCCACGCTGGTCGTCGGGGACCCAACGCGCCTGCAGCAGGTTCTCAACAATATCGTCGACAATGCGATCAAGTTTACCGAGGCAGGCGGGGTGGAGCTGCGCCTGTCCGCGCTCGAGGCAGGCGCGCAACAGGTCCGGCTGCTGTTCGAGATCAAGGATACCGGCGTCGGCATGAGCAAAGAGCAACGCGAGCGGCTGTTTCAGCCCTTCGTGCAGGCGGACGGCTCGACCACCCGGCGCTTCGGTGGCACCGGGCTGGGGCTGGCCATCTCGCGCCAGCTGGTTGAGCTCATGGGTGGGGAGATCAATGTCGATAGCGAGTCGGGGCAGGGCTCCAGGTTCTGGTTTTCACTGCCGTACGAGACCCAGAGCGCGCGTGAGCGCGACGCGGCGCAACATGCGCTGGAAGGGCTCAGGCTGCTGGCGGTCGATGACAACGCGGTCAACCGCGATCTGCTGGCGCACTATCTGCATGCGTGGAAGGTTGATTTTGTGATCGCCGAGAACCCCATCGATGCGCTGGCCCAGCTGCGCGATGCGGTCGCGGTTGGAAAACCCTTCGAGGTGGCGATCCTCGACATGCAGATGCCCTATATGGATGGCCTCACCCTGGGCCGGCGCATCAAATCGGATCCAGCAACGGCAGGCACGCGGCTGTTGATGCTCAGCTCCCTCGGCGCGAACGACAGCGAGCTGCGTTCCGCCGGGTTCCACTTCGTCATGGCCAAGCCGTTGCGACAGTCGGTGTTGCACGATGCCCTGATGCAGATGAGGGGGCTGTCCCGGCCTGGGGCGCCCTCAGGCGCGCCGGGCGCGGGCGAGCAGATGCTGTTGCGCGGCCGCGTACTGCTCGCCGAGGACAATGTGGTCAATCAGCAGGTCGCCCTGGGTATGCTCGATAAGCTCGGTCTGGTCGCGGATGTGGCCGAAGATGGGCTGGAGACACTGGAGCGGCTGGCGCGGGAGCAATACGACCTGATCCTGATGGATTGCCAGATGCCACTGATGGACGGCTATGAGACGACCCGCCGGATCCGCGTCCAGGAGACCGCCACCGGCGCCCATCTGCCCGTCGTGGCGCTGACCGCGAACGCTATGCCAGGAGACCGCGAGCGCTGTCTGGATGCCGGCATGGACGACTATATCGCCAAGCCGATCAAGCTCAACGAGCTGTTCGGGATCCTGTCTCTGTGGCTGCCGGCGGCTGCCGCCGTCGGCGACGGACAGGCTGGTTCAACACCCTACGAAACATAGGAGCTCCAATCGATGCGCCTCGCCATGCTCACTGCCGTCGTCCCACTGGTCGCAATCGGTGTCGCGGCCGCGCAGACCACCGCGGTGCCGACTGACCTGAAACCCGGGGCGGATGTGCCGGCCGCGACCCATGCATTGGCGGCCAGCGCGCAGACCAAGGCGGTGCCGTCGGATCTGAAACCCGGGTCGGATGTACCGGCCGCGACCGAGGCATCGGCGGCCAGCGCGCAGACCAAGGCGGTGCCGACCGACCTGAAGCTCACCTGCAACGAGCAGCCCGGGGTACGGGTCGTCGTCAACGCGGCCGGAGAGCTGGCCAGCGAGGGTGCATCGGCTGGCTCCGACGGCCCGGTCGTGTTTTGGGTCGTCAATCTCGACCACGAGCACGAGGGTCCGGATATCCCGGCGCGGATCGACAGTGACGCGGCGCAGCTCACCGCTGCCACCGCGATCTGGAACCCGGGAAACAGTGTCGATGCGGACGACGGGCGCCTGCGGCTCGACCTGACGACCAATACCCTGTTCCTGGTCGAGCCGAGCCTCGGCAATCAGGCCCTGTTCCGTCGGTTCCAATGCCGCGACGGCGCCGGCACCGCGGCCGAAAGGCACTACCTTTGCGGCGCCGGGCGCGAGCTCTGGGTCCGCTTCGAATCCGGCGCCGGCGACGCCTCGCGGGCCTATGTCCGCTACGGCGATGGTGCCCTCGAGCTCACGCAGGTCCCGTCCGGCTCGGGTGCGCGCTATGCCGACGGCGGCAACCTGCTCTGGATCAAGGGGGACGAGGCCATCTTTACGCCGTTTGGCGCGGAGGAGCAGCGCTGCGACGTGGCCGATTGAGTGTCGGCGCCAGCGGCTCGCGCGGGCTCTTGGCTGGCCCACGGCCGGGACCCGATTGACCCGATGCCAGATAGCTTGATCATTTTAATGCGAATCGTTATCATTCGCGCAAATCGGATCGAGCCGCGCCTGCCGCGCCGCTCGTTTCGCACGGGGTCGATCTTAACCATCCGGAGGGGCCATGATGAGTGCATCTGTTGCGAATCAGTCCGGCAGGACCGCGTCGGCGGGGGCCGCGGGTCTCGGGGATACGCGCCGCTTGAGCAGCGCCGAGTTACTCCGTGGGCAGCGACGTATCCTGATCGATCACGGGGGCGCCTGCTACACGCTGCTGTTAACCCGCAACGGCAAGCTGATTCTGGTCAAATGATCCGGTATCCCGGCCCCTGGCGATCGCGGCCATGAGCACGCTGCCACGGGTCTATCTGGTGCGCCATGGTGAGACCGCCTGGTCGCAAACCCATCGGCACACGGGCTTGACCGATATCGCGCTGACGGACAATGGCGAGCGAGAGGCGCGCTCGGCCGCGACGCGCCTGACCGACCTGGCCCCGGTGCTGGTTCTCGGCAGTCCGCTTCAACGCGCAACACGAACCGCCGAGCTGGCCGGTTTTGGTGCCGCACTGCACACCGATGCGGACCTCGTGGAGTGGGACTACGGCGACTACGAGGGTCTGACGACGGCGCAGATCCGGCAGACGCGACCGAGCTGGGATCTGTTTCGTGACGGTTGCCCGGGTGGAGAGCTCCCCGAGGCCATTGGGCGCCGTGCGGACCGGGTGGTGGATCGGCTACGGGCATGCGACGGCGACGCGCTGGTGTTTGCACATGGCCATCTGCTGCGGGTGCTCGCGGTGCGCTGGCTGGGCCTGCCGCCGGGGTACGGGCGCTACCTGGTGCTTTCGACCGCCACGGTGTCGGTGCTTGGCTACGAGCATGGTCGCGACGAACCAGCCCTGTTGCGATGGAATGACTGACCCGGACAGCCGGGTGCCGTCTGACTCCGTCCAGTCTCGACCCTGTTTCGCCGTCCCGCGGCGGGCTCATCGATCGTTCGTGGATGATTGTCGACATCATTGTTGACATGGCCAGAGCCGAAGTGCCACCACAGGCGCCAGGGATCGGTGAGTGGATGATTGTCGACATCATTGTTGACATGGCCAGAGTTGCGGCTATGTTTCGCGCCATCTGCAGAATAGTGTCGACAACATGCGTGTCTGATTCCATTGGGGCCGTTACCGGCGAGGTTGCCACCATCGCCGATCGCGTGTTCGAGCAGATGCGTCGCGCCATCGTCGAGGGAGAGATCCCTGCCGGCAGCAAGATCAGCGAGCCGGCAATGGCCGAGCGCTTTCGCATCAGTCGCGGACCCCTGCGTGAGGCCATGCGACGGCTGGAATCGACTAATCTGGTCGAACGTCGGCCCAACGTCGGCGCGCGGGTGATCACGCTCAGCAACGCGCAACTGATCGAGATCTACCAGATCCGGGAGGCACTTGAGGGCATGGCCGCGCGGCTGGCGGCGCAACGGATGACGGACGATGCCATTGCCGAGCTCCGCGTGCTCCTGGAACCGCATCATCGGGACTTGGCCGACGAACAATGGCAGACCTCTTTCCAACAAGAGGGCGATCTGGAGCTCCACGATCGTATCGTCGACGGCGCCGGCAATCGTCGGCTGATCGGCATGCTCTGCGACGACCTCTATCACCTCGCGCGCATGTACCGCTGCCAGTTCGGTATAAAGAGTGGTCGGGCCCGGGACGCCCTCAAGGAACACGCCATGGTGGTGGACGCCATCGCGGAGCGCGACGGCGAGTTGGCCGAGTGGCTCATGCGCCGCCACATCCGGGCGTCGCGGCGTCATGTCGAACGACAGCTCGGTGCGATTGCGGGCCCCCCCGAACTGCGGGGTTGACCCCCATCGATGCCGGGGGCGCGGCGACGGACGGGCGAGGGGGGCTCGGCCTGGCCCCAACCCGGCCCAACCTTTGTGTGCTGCCATTCGGCAACCAGCCAAGACGACCGACAGCGAGGTCCCGCATGACCGACAAGATGACACCCGGCGCCAGGTTGCGCCAGGCCGTGGAAGACGAACAGCCGTTGCAGGTGGTCGGCGCGATCAATGCCTATCACGCGTTGATGGCCGAGCGCACGGGCTACCGCGCCCTGTACCTGTCGGGGGGCGGCGTTGCGGCCGCCTCCTATGGATTGCCGGACCTCGGCATGACGAGCCTCGACGAGGTGCTCGAGGACGTGCGGCGGATTACCTACGCCACGGATCTGCCGTTGCTGGTGGATGCCGACACCGGTTTCGGGGGCGCCCTCAATATTGCCCGCACCGTGCGCCAGATGGGCCGTGCCGGGGCTGCCGGATGCCACATCGAGGACCAGGTCGCGGCCAAGCGCTGTGGTCATCGGCCGGGCAAGGCGATCGTCTCCAGGCAAGAGATGGTCGACCGCATCAAGGCGGCCGTGGATGCCCGCGGCGCGGGGTTCGTGATCATGGCCCGCACCGACGCGCTGGCCGTCCACGGCATCGACGCGGCCATCGAGCGTGCGGTCGCCTGTGTCGAGGCCGGCGCCGACATGATCTTTCCGGAGGCAATGATCAACCTGGACCAGTATCGCCGCATGGTGGCCGCTGTCGATGTGCCTGTGCTGGCCAACATCACCGAGTTTGGCGCGACGCCGTACTACACGGCCGACGAGCTCGGTCGCGCGGGCGTCGGGCTGGTGCTCTATCCCCTGTCCGCATTCCGCGCCATGAACCAGGCGGCGCTGAACGTCTATCGGACGATCCGCGCCGAGGGTACGCAGGCCAAGGTTGTCGACAGCATGCAGACACGCGTGGAGCTGTACGATTTCCTGGGCTATCACGCCTACGAGGAGAAGCTCGACGAGCTGTTCGCGAAGGGTGAATGATGCCGGCCTGACTGGTCGGAGAGGCCGCGATGGAAGGCGACCACGACAACGAAAACAGGCACCACGATCGAGGAGACGACAATGGCCGAGAGTCCGCTGCCGAAGCCGAAGCCAAAAAAGTCCGTCGCCCTGTCCGGCACCGTCGCCGGCAATACCTCAATCTGCACCGTTGGGCGAACCGGTAACGATCTGCACTATCGCGGTTATGACATCCTGGACTTCGCCGACCAGGCCGAATTCGAGGAGATCGCGCATCTGCTGATCCATGAGCGCTTGCCGGACCGGGCCGAGCTGGCCGCTTATAAGCGCAAGCTCGGGTCTCTGCGCGGTCTGCCCGCGGCGCTGAAGACGGTGCTGGAGCAGTTGCCGCCGTCTGCCCATCCGATGGACGTGCTGCGCACCGGCTGCTCGGTGCTGGGGACCCTGGAGCCGGAGAAGGACAACATGGCGGCGGCCGCGGCGCGCGCCATCGGCGACCGGCTGATGGCGAGCCTCGGCTCGATGCTGCTGTACTGGTACCACTTCGCGCGCAATGGCCGGCGCATCGAGGTCGAGACCGACGACGAGTCCATCGGCGGACACTTCCTGCACCTGTTGCACGGCAAGGCACCCGCGGAGCCCTGGGTGCGGGCTATGCACACGTCGCTGATCCTGTACGCGGAGCACGAGTTCAACGCGTCGACCTTCGCCGCGCGGGTCATCGCTGGGACCAGCTCGGATCTGTACTCGGCGATCACCGGCGCCATCGGCGCGCTGCGGGGACCCAAACACGGCGGCGCGAACGAGGCGGCCTGCGAGATCCAGCAGCGCTATGCGAGCGCTGACGAGGCCGAGGCGGACATCACCGAACGTGTCGGGCGAAGAGAGATCGTCATCGGCTTCGGCCACCCGGTCTACAGCACCGGCGACCCTCGCAACAAGGTGATCAAGTTGGTTGCCCGGCGTTTGTCCGAGGCCAACGGCAATCTGCGGATGTTCGAAGTCGCCGAGCGACTGGAGACCCTGATGTGGGACATGAAAAAGATGTTCCCCAACCTGGATTGGTTCTCGGCGGTGTCCTATGCGCAGATGGGCGTGCCCGCGGCGCTGTTCACGCCACTGTTCGTGATCGCCCGCACCTCGGGTTGGGTGGCCCATGTCATCGAGCAGCGCATCGACGGCAAGATTATCCGCCCGAGCGCCAACTACGCCGGCCCGGAGAACCGGCGCTGGGTCCCCATCGAGCGGCGCTGAAAGTGGGTTTGGGAACTGCCCCCTGGCGTTTCCCCAGGGCGCGAAACAGGGAAAATCGCCACTCTTCGCCCCTCGCGATCGCAACCTGACAACGCTATCCGAATGTCTATGCACACCGCCGATGCCAATGTCCGCCCGCATCCCGACTCGGAACTGGTCGCCATCGCCGACTACGTCTGCGACCACGAGACCAACTCCGCCGAGGCCATCACCACGGCCCGCCACTGCCTGATGGACGCGCTGGGTTGCGCGATGCTGGCCCTGCAGTACCCCGAGTGCACCAAGCACCTGGGGCCCATCGTCCCGGGCACGACCGTGCCGCACGGCGCCAGGGTGCCCGGCACGCCATTCGCGCTCGACCCGGTCACAGCCGCGTGGGACATCGGCGCGATGGTGCGCTGGCTCGACTTCAACGACACCTGGCTGGCCGCCGAGTGGGGTCATCCATCCGACAATCTGGGCGCGATCCTGGGGTTAGGCGATTACCTCTCGCGCAAGGCCATGGCCGAGGGCGATGCGCCAATGACCGTCGGCGATGTGCTGCAGGCCATGATCAAGGCCCACGAGATCCAGGGTGTCCTCGCGCTTGCGAACAGCTACAACCGCGTCGGCCTGGATCACGTGTTGCTGGTCAAGGTGGCCTCGGCCGGCGTCTCGGCGTGGATGCTGGGTCAGAGCAAAGAACAGGTCATCGACACGCTGAGCCAGGCCTGGGTCGACGGTCAGTCGCTGCGCACCTATCGGCACGCACCGAATACCGGATCGCGCAAGTCCTGGGCCGCCGGCGATGCCAGCTCGCGGGCCGTGCGTCTGGCCATGATGGTCAGTAAGGGAGAGATGGGGCTGCCCTCGGTGCTGAGCGCGCCGACCTGGGGCTTCTACGACGTGTTGTTCAACGGCAACCGGTTTGATGTCCAGCGCCCCTATGGCAGCTACGTGATGGAGAACATTCTGTTCAAGATCAGCTTTCCGGCCGAGTTTCACGCCCAGACAGCGGTGGAGTGCGCGATGGCGCTGCACGCTCAGGTCAAGGAGCGCATCGACGAGATCGCGCGCGTCGAGCTCAAGACCCAGGAATCGGCCGTGCGCATCATCAGCAAAGACGGTCCGCTGCACAACCCCGCCGACCGCGACCACTGCCTGCAGTACATGGTTGCCGTGGCGCTGATCTTCGGCAGGCTCACCGCGGCCGACTACGAGGACGAGGTCGCGGCGGACCCGCGCATCGATGCGCTGCGCGAGCGCATGACCGTCTCCGAGGATCCGCGCTATACGCGGGAGTATCTGGACCCGGACAAGCGCGCGATCGGCAACGCGGTACAGGTGTTTTTTCGCGACGGCAGCAGCAGCGAGAAGGTCGAGGTCGACTATCCGATCGGTCATAGACGCCGTCGCGCGGAGGGCATCCCGTTGCTCGAGGCCAAGTTCCTAAACGCGCTGAAGACCCGCTTCCCAAAGGGACATGCGCGGCGCATCTACGATGCTTGCCAGGACGAGGCGGCCCTGATGGCGACGCCGCTGAACCGCTTCATGGACTGGTTCGTGCCCTGAGCCGATGCGTGGACGTCGGGCAACCGCCTGCAGCGCGCGGTTGCGTCGACAGGACGTGAGCGAGACCTCGATGGCCGCGCGCCTTGTCGCAGCGGTCTATGCGCCCCGGCGAGGAACGGCGCCTGGGGCGCCGGCTACTGGCCGATGGTCTGCTTCAGGGCATCGAGCTCGATGCGCAGCGAGGCGACCTCGGCCTCCAGGCGCTCGATGCGCTGGTCGGTCTCGCTGCCACGCCGTGTTGCCGGGGCAGCAGCCGATGCCGGCAGCTCCTGTTCTGGCTCGCCGCAGAGCAGATGGGCGTAGCGCTCCTCGCGCATGCCGGACAGGCGCGGCAGCTCCACCACCAACGGTGGCTCCCGCTCCTCGAGGGCCCGCAGGGTGTCGCCGACGGCACCAAGATCGGCGAAGTCGGCGAGGCGGGCGGCGTTGGTGCGCAGCTCCCCGAGGGTCTGTGGGCCGCGCAGCATCAGCACGCACAGCAGGGCCTGTTGCTGGCGATCGAGCTTGAAGTGGCCCGTCATTCTGTGATCGTAGCGCTCGGTCCGGCCGCTGAAGCTGGCGTGGACCAACGCCCGGTCGCGCAGCAGATTGACCGTGTGCCCAACCTCCCCGACCTCGAGCCGCATGACCGGCGAGCGGCTGGTCTTCTGATTGCACGCGGTGACCAACCCATTCAGCGTCAGCGGATACTGGTCGGGGGTACTGCGCTGCTTCTCCATCAGACAGCCAAGGACGCGCGCCTCGACCTGGGTCAGCAGGGGTTGCGGGGATTCGGTCGTGTCATTCATGTCCGGGGGGATCGGCGGAGGTGTTGGAAAGCGTCATTGAACCGTAAACAGGCGAGCGGGGCAAAGGCGCGACCCGTGCGGGGGCCAGGCCCCGGGTCCGTGGTGGACGGCCCGGCATCGCCTCCCCGGGGTCGGCGGCGTCCTTCCCGTCTCCGGACTCAGGCCGGGGCGCGGCCCCACTGGCGGTGTCAAGGCCGAGGAACGCGAGAATCCGTGCCTCGACATAGGCGTAAAAGGGGTTCCAGCGCAGTCGCAACATCTCCGAGGCCGGTATCTGCAGCACGCCGCGCTCCCCACGCAGCGCGATGTCGCCAAGCCGGATGCCGGGACTCTCCTTGGTCGGGTGGCCACCGTAAAGGGGATCCCCCGGGGGAAAGGGCAGTGAGACGTGCGCGAGTGAGTAGATGTCTTCGGGCCAGGCCAGACCGATGTGTGAATCCTCACTGGCCGCGTCTCCGGGCTGCCTGCGTCGTTCGATGAGGTCCCAACTCTTGGTGTTGTCGTTGGTCACCAGGCTGAGCGTGAAGGACAGAGTCGGATCGTCGCCGAGGGACCGGATCTCACCGATGGGGTCAGTTTTCAGGATCGGCTCCATCTCCGCCAGGCGATTGATGTCGAAGAGAACCAGCTCGTGGTTACCCGCCGGCAGTCGCCTGAACAGGCCATCGACCAGCGCTGCCGTCGAGACCGTTGCATCGACCACCGACGCGAAGGCCAACAGCGGTGGGAAGCGCTCGAGCTTCCCGGACGCGGAGAGTCGGCCCAGGTCGACCTGGATCTGACGGGTCAGACGGTAGACGACGTCCCCCGCGTTGACAGCGAAAGAGCCATACTTGTATGGGTCGTATTCGGGCAGAATCGCGTTCCACGCCAGCTTGTCGAGCCCGAGCAGGTGACCCAGCCTCGCCTGCCAGACCGCAAAGGCCGCCGCGGAGCTGACGCCGATCGCCGGCGAGAGCAACACCAGTCGCCGCGCCTTTGGTAGCGTCTCGTCTTCCAACGCGGAGAGCGCGTAATGCACGGCCAGGGCCGCACCGTTGGAATAGCCGACGATATCGATTGGCGCGTCCCCGGCCTGTTCGGCCAGATGCCGCATGGCCAGGCGCACCGCTGCGGCCATGTCCTGCCAGGTGACCTCCAGCAGACCCGAGGGTGCGGTGCCATGTCCCGGGAGCCGCAGGCCGAGCACCAGCGCGCCCGCGTCGTGAAATCGCTCGCCCAGATGGCGAAGGCTATAGGGTGAGTCGGACATGCCGTGCAGCAGCAGCACCGCCGCCTTCGGCGTCTCGGCGGGAAGGACAAAGCTGTGGTTCCAGTCTGGTGTCCAGCGCGCCGGATCCGAGAAACTCCCCTTGTGATACCGGTTGATCAGACGGCGCTCGTCGGCCGGGATGCGCGCGTAGACCTGCTCGTCGAGCTGCCTGAACAGGCGCTCCTCGAGGGCGAGATAGCCGACGAGGCTGTCGACGTCCGAATCCTCCGTGAACTCCTCGTCGAGCTCGGCGGTGTGCCAGACATCCAGATCCGGTTGGTCTTCCAGGTATCGGACGAAGACGACGACGAACACCAATAAGGCGCCCGCGCAGCCGTAGAGGGTCGCCGTGACGAGCCGATGGGCCAGGTGTGTCAACTTAAAGCGCATGGCGCGTGCTCCCGGAACGATGCCGAATCAGTTCTGAGCGCGCCCGCCGAGCACCGTGTCACAGGGGTTGCCGAAGGCGCTCAGGCGCTGCAGGATCTGATCGGCAACCAGGCTCAGGCCGCTGGTGGCCCAGGCCGCGGCGCCCTCGATGAGCAGATCCTTGTGGTCGATGGCCGCGCGGGGGTGCTCCAGGGTGCCGCTGATGTAGATGAACTTGTCGGCGATCCCAAGGAGGTTGAGTCCGATCCCCTTGCGCTTGGCGGTCTTGAAGCGCAGCGCGATCTCGCTGCTCTGCAGGTTGATTGCGCCGCCGCCGAGGACATTGAAGGCCTCCGTTTGCAGCGCGAGCCCGCGATGGCTGGTGGCGATCCCGTCGGCGACCTCGAACTGAAGCACCGCACAGTGCAGCCCGACGGCCTGTTTGCGCAGATCGACCGGGTTGAGCGTACTCAACAGGGCCAGCAGGACGCCACCCAGCGGAAGCCTGGAGGTGGACTGCGCGAACCTCCCGGCACCCAGGACCACCTGGATGCGTCCGCGCGCGGACCGGAGCAGAGCGGGCATGGTCTCGCCGGCGCCGCGCAGACGCAGATCGATCGACGCGGGCAGGCTCGGGGGCGCGCGCTGGTTGTCCGCCTCGATCAGCCAGCCCAGGTCGAGCTTGCCCTTGTGTCGCAGGTCGACCCGCCATCGGTCTTGCTCCGGCCGCACGTCGAGGTGGAGCGACAGGCGCTCCTGGCCGGCCTTGGCCACCAGGGAGAGATGCCCCGCGTCGAGACTGGCATCGAGGATCCCATCGTCGAGGCCGAAGTCGCCGGCCCGCACGTGGCCGGCGCGCAGCTGCAAGGCGCCGTCGAATGCCAGCAGGCCGTCCAACGGCAGCCGTGGCGCCACCGCGTCCGCGGGTCCGCTCCCGGAGCCTGGGCCGGGCCCGGCCCCGGCAGTGGAGACCATTGTCTTCCCGCTCCCGGTGAGCCGGTCGATCCCCCCTATGCCGGCCGCGTCCATGAACGGCGTCAGGTCCAGGGTGCCAGCCGCGAGCTGGGCGTCGATCCCCGGTGGCTGGCCAAGCCGAATACCGACCCGTCCCTCGATGTCGCTGCCCGCGCTGGTCAGTCGGAGATCGACGAAGTCCAGTCGCCCACGCTGCCCCTCGACGCGTGCGGTGGCCTGGAAAGGTTGCTCGGGCAGTTCCAGTTGCAGCAGTGGATTGAGCGCGGCCAGGTCCGGCCCCGAGGCCTGCAGGCGCAGCCGGCTGCCGGACAGGTCGCCAACGCGCGCCAGTGTGCCGGTTACGCGGCCGGCCAATCCCTCGGCCGAACCGGATCGGGCCGGGGGCCGGGAGAGATCGAGATCGAGATGCAGGTTGCGACCGGCCAGCAGGGCACGCAGCGGTCCCGCGTGTCCGTTGATCTCGAACCGCTCCCCGTCGATCTCGCCGTGGGCCGCGATCCGGATGCGTGGCCATGGTCGCGGCTGGAGCAACAGGTCCGCGAGCGGCCCGCCGGTGAGCTCGAGGCCCAACTCCAGCCCCGCCGCGGTCAGGCCCGTTTTCAGGCCGACGCCCTGGCCGCTCGTAACGGCCACAACGGGTTCGCGCAATCGAATCTCGGTAGGCTTGCGGTCTTTTCCAGAGGGCATCTGAAGCTCAGCTGAGGTGGCCCGCAGGCGGCCCTCCAGGTCCCTGATCAGTGCAATCGGGCTGTCGCCGCGTGTCTTGGCGGTCAGCTCGACCCGGTTGAAGGTCCCGCGAATCGTTGGCGGGTTCGTAAAGGCCGCGACCGCCCGGGCGAGATCAATGCGATCGGAGCGCAGCGCGACGCTCAGGGCCGGCACTCGCCCGGCGGCGTCGATGCTCGCCTGGCCAGTGAGCGTCAGGCCGGGCAGGGCGGCGGTCAGCCGATCGAGCGCGAGACGGCCGCCGCGTAGCTCGGCGCGGGAGCGTATCCCGTTGGCCTTGCCCACGCCCCAGCGCAGGCCCTTGACCGAAATCGACAGGTCCGCATCGAACTTGCTCAGCATGGTGACGGGCAGCGTCGTCTCCAACCAGGGGGCGCGCGAGGGCGGGCCGCTCGCCGGGGCGGGACCTGAGCGCGCTCGCTCCGAGGCGACGCCCATCGCGCTATCGTCGAGGTGCAGCTCGCCCAGCGCGAGCTTGCCGCTGAGCCGCGGCGGCGCCTCGCTGGACGCCAGGCGAAGGTCGCCATCGAAGTGGTGGTCGGCCAGATCGGCGATGATCGCGATCCGCGGTGGTTGTGTCGGCCCCTGGCCCGGGTCCTGGGCGAGCGCGGCCGGTGACAGCGCCAGCGTCGCGGGCAGCTCGCCGATTCGCCCCTGCAGCGAGGCCGACCAGGGGCCATCGGCCGCGAAGCTGGCGTCGCCGCTGGTCAGGGTGACCGGGTCGGGAAGGGCCCGCGCGTCCAGCGATCCCGCGATCCCGGTGAGCTGGACCCTCGGCCCGTCCCGCGTGAGCCGGAACGCGAGGCTGTAGGCCCCCTCCGGTAGCGCGCCAATACCGATCAGTCGGCCCAGTGGTGCCGTGGTCGGGCCCTTCATGCGCACGTGCGCATCGATGACGGCTGGATCGAACGCCGCGCCGGTGTTGCCTTGGACGTCGATCTCGCTGGCCTGCGCACGCGCCCGAATGTGGAAGGGCCAGCCTTGCCCGGGCGCCTGGCCGGCTTGCCCCAGGGCCGCGTCGAGGGAGAGCGCCGTGTCGCGAAGGGTCAGATCCGCATCGATGCCCAGTCGCCCGGCGCCCAGCCCCGTCATGTCGGCGCGGGCAATGAGCGCCTTCAACTCATAGCCGTCTGCTGTCCTGAGGGTGATGAGCGAGTCGCGCGCCTGAATCCCGCGGATCTGCAGCTGGACGCCATCGCCCGCGCCTGGCCCGGGGGCGAAGGTCCAGTTGTTCTGCCCGGCGCGGTCGGACTCGAGGTCGACGTCGGCACCCTGGATCACGAGTCCCTCGATCTCGACACGCCGTTGCAACAACGCCCGCAGATCCAGCTGCAGATCCACGCGTTGCGCGTGGGCGAGCCGCGGAGCCTTTGCCCATTCGGGGTTCGACACCGAGAGCCCGGTCAAGCTGACGGAGAGGGTCGGGACTGGACGCAAGGACCAGGACAGCGCAACGCCGCCAATCTCGACTGGCCGCCCGAGGATCTTTGTCGCGCCCGCCTCGAGCATCTCCCTGTGCCCCGCGAGATAGACCGATACATAGGCGAGCGCACCGGCGAGGGACGCCAGCACCGGGGGCACGAGCCATAGAACGAGGTGTCTGCGCGTCATTCTAGAAACGGCAGTTGGACGGCCGCCAGGGTGCGGACCGCGTGGTGTCTGGCAAGGCGCAATGAGGCGGAATAGTCATTCTATTCCAACGAGTTGTAACGCGGTCGGGGGCCGCGCGGTGCGTGCCATAGGGGCTGTAGCGTTGTTCACCCATGTGGTGGGCCGCGGCAAACCATGCCGACGCGGCTACGGTTGAAGCGCGCTCACGCCCATGGCGGTCAACTGCCGTTACTAGGATCATGGATCTTTCGCCTGTTCGGCCCGTGGCCGGTTGGTTGGGCATTGCGCCATCGGCCAGTCGGGCGCCCCGTTCCTATTCGAGCATCCGCGCGAGCCGCTCGGGTCCGAATATCCGGCCGATGGACAGGCCCTGCACGATGATCGAGAAGGCGACCACGCCATAGGTCATGTGCAGCAGCAGTCCCTTTTCGGGGATGTCGGGCATGGACAAGGCCATCGCGATCGCAAGACCGCCACGCAGCCCTCCCCAGGTCAGCAGGTTGGTCAGCCCCAGCGTCTGACCCTTGCGTCCACCGACCAGGGCCAGCGCGTTCAGCGATAAGAACACACTGGCCCAGCGCGCGGCCAGGCACGCGGCAATGGCGATGGTCGCTGTCCAGAGCAGGCTCGCGTCCTCCGGCACGATCGCGATGTGCAGCCCGATGACGACGAACAGGATCGCGTTGAGCACCTCGTCGATGCCCCGCCAGAAGGTCTCGAACGGGGTGCGCAACCGTGTCGGCAGCCGCGGGAGGCTCAGATTGCCCGCCAGCAGTCCGGTGACGACCATGGCGATCGGGCCGGACACCTCGATTCGCTCCGCGAGCACATAACCGATGGTGACCACCGCCAGGGAGATCAGGACCTGGGTACCGTAGTCGTCGATTCGGATGAGCATGTAATGCATCATCGCCGCGGCGACCAGACCGAGTCCGACGCCTCCGAGCACCTCGCGCAGGAACAGGAGCGCGGCGTCCATCGCCGTGGGTTGCTGGGTGCCCAGGGCCAGCGTGAGCGTGATGGTGAAGATCACGACGCCGACGCCGTCGTTGAACAGCGACTCGCCGTTGATGATCGCCTCCAGGCGCGGCGGCAGCCCGACCTTGCCCAGGATCGCCAGCACGGCGATGGGATCCGTCGGCGAGACCACGGCGCCGAATACCAGTGCAAAAACCAACCCGAGCGCCACGCCGGTCCCGAGCCAGGGGCCAAACCCGAACGGCCCCAGAAGCCACCAGAGGGCGAGTCCGGTGAAGCAGGCGCCGATTAGCGTCGCGCCGATGGCCAGCGTGAGGATGACCCACTTCTCCTCGCCCAGTGTCAGGTATTTTACGTTGATGCTGCCGGCGAACAGCATGAAGCACAACAGCCCGTTGAGCAGCGTCTGATCGAGAGACAGTCGCGTCACGAACGCCTGCTCGCGGGCGAAGGCCCCGGCCAGTCCGCGTCCGTCCAGCAGCATCAGCGCCAGCGTGAAGGTCAGCGCGAGGAGCATCAGCCCAATGGTCGTGGGCAGATGGAGGAAGCGCGCGTTGATGTAGCTGAACAGGGCGGTCAGCCCCAGGATCGCCGCGACGGTGAGCAGGATTGGCATCGGAGAACGTCCAGGTTCGTTGGCTGGCGAACGGCGCGGCCCCAAGCGTCGAGCAGTGGCTCGATCGCGTGACGGGCACGGCTCGCGGCCGATTATATGTCGCCGAGCATCCCCCCGCGGAAGTGCCGATCTCTGGCGCCGGCCGCGCACGCGACGGATGGCTTGAGCCGGCGGTCGCCCGACTGGGGATGCGGGGCAGGCTGCTTCGGTCGACGTTCCTGGGTTGAGAGCAGGCAAGGTGGTGGTCGACGCTTGCTGGTGCGCAGACCTGTCTCATGGGCGGATCCTTCGGCGCCTCCTGACGGCACCCGTCTCCACCGGCGCCTTCCGGACGCCCCCAAAGGACCCGGTCCGGGTTGCCCGGCGCCTGCCGCCGTCGGATAGTAGCCATCCAATCTGGTCCCCTGGAGCCGAACGATGAGCGCAACGAACCCACCCGCGACCGTGACTCAGGTGAGCCCCGATCGGGGCGAGACGGCGTCGGCCCGGACCGATGCCGAGGGTCGTCGACATCGGTCCCGTTTGTTGGGCCTGTTTGCTGGCATTCCGCGGCTGCACCAACCGCCGCCCGGCACGGCCGCCGGCATCGAATACCACGAGTTGGTGCAATCTCCCGGCGCGGAGCCGGCCCGGGTGGTGTGCACCGACTATTGTGCGGAGCGGGCCGAGGTGGTGGAGGTGACCAATCTCGCGGACTTTCTGCAGGCCCATCGTCCGACCTGGTCGCGGGTGCGCTGGATCCACGTGGAGGGCCTGCAGGACCAGACGAGCATCCGCGCGCTGGCAGAGAAATACCAGCTCCATCCACTGGCCATCGAGGATACCCTGGATGGTCAGCAGCGGCCAAAGGTCGATGATTTCCCGGCCAGCGGAGACATTCCCGCCCGGCTTTTCGTGGTGGCGCGTCGGGTCATGGGTACAGAGGTCGGACCACATGCCGAGCAGGTGACCTTCTTTCTCGGGCGCAACACCCTGCTGAGCTTCCAGTCGAGCAGCTGCCCGGCGATGGACGAGGTGCGCCGCCGCATCGCAACCCCGCGCTCGCGGCTGCGGGAGAACGATGCAAGCTTTTTGCTGTACGCGTTGCTCGACACGGTCGTGGACCGGTTTTTCCCGATGCTCGAGGAGGTGTCGCGGCACCTGGAGGGGGTCGAAGAGGCGGTCTTGGTTCGTCCCGACCCGGAGAGCCTGCATCGCACCCATGCGATCAAGCGCGATCTGGTGCTGTTGCGCCGGGTCGCCTGGCCCATGCGGGAGCTGATCACGCAGCTCCAGCGCGAACCCCACGAATGCCTGTCCCAGGTCACGCAGACCTACTTCCGCGATGTCTACGACCACTGTGTGCAGGTCATCGATCTGATCGAGACCTATCGGGAGATCGCCTCCGCGGTGGCTGAGACCTATGTCTCGATGGTCTCCAATCGCACCAACGACATCATGAAGGTACTGACCATCATCGGGACCATCTTCATCCCGCTGACTTTTCTCGCCGGTGTCTATGGCATGAATATGGAGATCCCGGAGAACCATTGGGCCTACAGCTATCCGCTCTTCTGGACCCTGTGTCTCGTAATCGCGGGGGCCATGCTGTGGCGCTTCCGACGCGGTGGGTGGCTGTAGATGGCACGCCGCCGACTTGACATCCGACGATGGCATCGGCCATCTTCGCCCCCCCATACGCGCATACGCGGCCCGCGAGGCGGCATCGCCGTCGCGGTCCTTGCGCGGGGATGACGACCGGACGGTTTGGAGCCTGTTTGTTGCGCGTTCGTAACATTTCTGGTATCCGTGTCGCCAAGATTTGTCCGCATGGGCGGCGAGAGCCAGAAGGGAACGCTGTCGGACAGGTGCCGGGGCGTCCTGATTTTCAGCCCGTTGCGCGCGCCAACGTCGTCGCGTCGAGCGGCCAGGTGAGCCTGGCGTTTCCCGGGTCGGTTCTCGCGGCGGCCAGTGGGTCGGGGGCGTACCGACGCCGCGATTCGGCCGGGTCTTGGGTCGGAGTCAGTCGGACATCTGCGGTGCCCCGCGCGCCGGTTCCCAACCCGGTATCGCGGCATCCCAGCCTGCTTGATGGATGGGCGAATTGCTCCCATCCACGGACGCGCTTCGTCCGCGATCCGGGAGCTGCGATGCCCGGATCGGATCATCAATGGCCCCACGGGAGGCGTGGCCGGTGCGCGTTTCCGATTCGGGCGGGCCGCGGGATTGCGGCGCTGGTTGGTTGATAATCATAATCATTAAGAATGCTTTATTTGGAGGAGAGGAGCATGTTGACCGCGTTTTTGCACGAGACATTCCAACGATTCAGTGGCGGATTCGCGGCATGGACCGGGGCGCAGGTCCCTGGGCCGAGTTGCGTGCAAAGCATTGATCAGGTGGCCGAGCTCGTCATCGACCATGCGTCGAGCAGGCTGCGTGCGCTTCCGGGCAGCGTCCGCCGCCTTCGGGGGCCGGTTACCAAGGCGCTGGCATACATCGATGAGATGGTGGAGCGGGTCCCCGAGGCCGTCCCCTGCCGGCGCTCGGCTTTCAGGGAAGATCCCCGCGTGAACGCGTTCTTCGTCGATCACAAGCATCTGCTGGAGGTCTTCAGCCGCAGCAAAGAGGTCCGTGAGCTGTTCGACGCCAATCCCGAGGCGACGGAGTGCTTTGCGTTGTTGTGCATGTTCCGGGAAGAGCGTCGTCAGCTGGGCATGGCGCTCGTCGATGACCGGGTGCACAAGGACGTGATGCAGACGACCGTGAGCTTCTCCGATCACCAGATCGTCTCGCCGGGTACCGACGAGGCCGATGCCCGCTGCGCGCTGAAGTGTTGCATCTTCAAGAGTCTGATCGGTTACATCCAGAAGCAGTCCTCGCAGGCGGAGGCCCATGCGCACGATCTGGAGAACCGCCATCGAGCCCTGAGCGCGCGGCTCAAGCGTCTGGAGCTCCATCCCTCGAGCGGCGGCGACAAGGCGGGCCTGCGGCGTCAGCTGCAGGCAATCGAGGGACAACTGCAGGGTGAAGGGCCGCGGATGATCACCCTCGAGGACCGCCTCGGTTTCGTGATCGATGTGCTTTCTCACCCGGAGCAGGTGCTCAAGGGAGAGAATCGCAGCATCTTCCTCGACCGTTTGGGCGTAAAGCACGACACGCTGGAGGCGGGTGCCGCCTATGAGCTGCCGTTTGTCGAGATCCACGTCGGCCGGCAGCGGCCGCGGATCGCCAGTCTGGTGTGCTTTCCGCGCGAGGAACTGCTGCCGGAGAGGGATTTCCTGAAAGAGGCCAGCGTGTTTCTGGCCGCTTAGGCAAACGCCGTTCCAAAGCGCTCCCCATCCGAGCCATTCGTGAGTCGCGCCTCGCGAATGGCGCGCTGAGCAGGCCCAAGGATGGCTTTGATCAGCGTCTCCTTAGAGAAACGCGGTTCTAGAGCGTTTCCCGTCCGGACCGCGAAAGGCCCGGCATGTTCAGCCGCTCAAGTGGCTGAACGTGGAACGAATCGGAATCGCGTTTTCGGTTTTCGAGCCGATCCAATGCGGGGAAGCGGTTGGATCGGCGTTCCCTTAGCAGGTCATTACAATGAATAGCCCAATGGACGCCGAAAGTCTTGTCGAGGTGCTTGTCGAGCGATTCGAAAAGCACCAACTCGCGCGCATCCTCGAGTTGAAGGACATGGTCGCGGCAGGCGGAACCCTGTCCGACTATGACCGACGCTTCCTCGAGGCGGTGTGCCGGGAGGCGATGGAGAGCAAGCACCTGGTCGATAAGTTCCCGCAATACCAGCCGTTGTTTGCCCGGGTGGTGCATCTCTATAAGGAGATCACGGAGCTGGCGCTGAAGAACGAGCGGGGTGGAGCGGCCGCCACGGGGGCCTGAAGCCGGTGAACGGGCGATCCGCCCGCGTTCATCCGCCACCGGCGCCTGGCGGCCACGACCAGGATGCTCCTGGGTCCCGTGCCAGCCCCCCGGCCGGCTGGAGCGTACTCTGGGGTCTCGAGGATCATGACGATGCGTATCAATGACCCGCATGCCTATCGCACCGCCACCGAGGCGGAGATCATTGGCGAGTTGCTGGATCTGCGCGGTGCCCGCGTGCTGGAGTTGGGATGCGGCGCGGCAAGGACCACCCGGGAGTTGGTCGAGCGCTTTGGCGCGGCCGATGTGGTGGCCACCGAGGTCGACCGCATCCAGCACGAGAAGAACCTGTTGATTACCGATCTGCCGCGGGTGCAGTTTCGCTACGGTGCCGCCGAGGCCATCGATGAGCCGGACGCGAGCTTCGATGTGGTCTGTCTGTTCAAGTCCCTCCATCACGTGCCGATGGCGTTCATGGACCGGGCCCTGCGCGAGATCCACCGGGTATTGCGGCCGGGCGGCGCGGCCTGGTTCGCCGAGCCGGTCTACTGGGGCGAGTTCAACGCCCTGATGTCGAAGATCCATGACGAAAAGCAGGCCCGCGAGGCGGCGTTCGTTGCGTTGCAGAGCGCCGTGGAGCGGGGGCTGTTCGTCTCCGAGGCCGAGGTGTTCTTCCAGGTCCCCGGCACCTATCCGAGCTGGGATGCCTTCGCCGCCCGTTTCCTGGATGTGACCCACAGCGTGCTGGATATCGATGCCGACAGGCGCGCGCAGATCCGGCTCGCGTTTGAGCGCCACATGACGCCGAGCGGGGCGCATTTCCTCAAGCCCCATCGCGTCGACCTGTTGCGCAAACCCGCCTGACTGCCTGCCAGATCGGGGCCGTCCGCCGTCGATCAGGATGGGGCAGGCCGATCTGGCCTCGCCGGCGCCCCACCCGGGATCAGCGGCTCTCGGGGTTGCGGCTCAGCTCCTTCACCCACATCGCCGTCGCACCGGCCACGGCGGCGGGCATGACAATGAAGTTGACCACCGGGATCATCGTGAGCCCCGCCGCCGCGGCGCCAAACCCGAGGCTGAGGAACCGGCGCTTGCGCAGGCGGGCGCGCATGTCACGAAACTTCAGCCCGTGGTTGCCCATCGGAAAATCGCTGTATTGCACGACCAGCATCCATGCGGTGAAGAGGAACCAGAGCAAGGGACCGAGCACCGGCACCACGAAGGCGATCACCAGGAACGGGATGGTCCAGATCAAGGCGTACAGCACCTTCTTGGCCTCGTCGAGCAGGGTGGCGGGCAGCTCTCTGATCAGCCGCTTGTAGTCGCCGCTGTCTTCCAGTGGCCGCCCCGTCAACAGTGCCTCGGTCTTCTCTGCCAGCAGCCCGTTGAATGGGGAGGCGATCAGGTTGGCGACCAGCGTGAAGCCGTAGAAGACGATCACGAGCAGGACGAGCGCGAACAATGGCCACAGGATCCATTCGAGCCATCCAAGCCACGTCGGCACGCTGGCCTGCATGCGGGTCATCAGCGACTCGAACTGGGCGGCCCCATACCAGATCGCGCCAGCGAACACGAGGATGTTGACCAGCAACGGCATCAGCACGAACCGTTTCAGGCCGGGACGGGTGATCAGGCCGACGCCTTCGAGCATGAAGGCGGCGCCCTTGGCGGGATTGGAGGGCATTTTTGGTCCTTGGGGGTTTCGTCGATGCAACAAGCGCGACATTATAGCGGTGCCCATGCCCGATGCGGTCGCGGGTTGCCCAAGGCGCGGGGCCTGGGCCGACACGGCGGCCGCGCCGCGCGGCATTAACCGCTCTCGACGGAGGTGAATTATGACGCCAGCCCATCCGCAGCTCGAATCCCTCGCGTCCCTGACGGACGAGGCCATCGATCTGGCTGCCGGCGCGCTGACCATCAGTCGTCTCTTCCAGCCGTGGCTGCCTGCGGAGCGCTACCTGGAGCGGCTCGACGATCTGGCCGCCGACGCCGGGCGGCGGGTCCCCGATGGGGCCGAGCTGCTGGATCGGGTCGCGGCACTCAATGAATTTCTGTTCGGCGAGGTGGGTTTTGCGGGGAACCAAGCCGACTTCTACGATCCGCGCAACAGCTTTCTCGACCAGGTGATGGAGCGGCGGCTGGGTATCCCGATCTCCCTGGCGCTGGTGTACGTGGAGGTGGCGAGCCGCCTGGGCCTGCCGGCCTTTGGCGTTGGTTTCCCCGCGCACTTTCTGGTACGTGTCGGCCGCGGTGCGACGGCGCTGATGCTCGACGTCTATGCCGGGGGGGTGTCGCTGGCGGAAGAGGAGCTGGACCAGCGTCTCGCCGAGGTGTTTGGAGAGGGCGTCTTCACGGTCCGTGCGAACCCCTCCCTGCTGCGCCCGGCGACCAAACGCGAGATCCTGGTACGCATGTTGCGCAACCTGGTTGGCGTCTACCGGCATCGCGGTGACAGCGCGAATCGTCTGGAGGCCCTGAGCGCGGCGCTGACGTTGGCCCCGGACATGGCCGAGGAGTTGCGGGAAAGAGGCCTGCTTTATCGGGACCTGGGGTATGCCCCGGCCGCCTTGGCAGACCTGCACCGGTTCTCGGAGCTCTCGGACAACGCCGAAGACATCGCGTCCGTCGCCGATATCCTGCGCGACCTCGAATCGCGACCCATGCGACTGCACTAAGGAGACGCTGATCAAATGCCTTCCGTGCATTGGATATGGGGCATTTTCAAGTGCTTACAGCGCTCGAAAATGCCGATCTGATGGCTGCATGGGGCAGGAGCAGCTCCCTGCTCGGGGCTTGTAAGCCATGGGGAATCGGGCAGGCTGGGCGTCGCGCGGTCCGGCCCGCGGGCGGACTTCGTTGGTATGGAGGGACGAGATTGGCGTCTCCCCCGGGAGATGCCGCGTTGTTTTCTTTGGTGGCAAGGAGCAGGTATTGCCCGGTGAGACACCCTCGCGACCGCGATCGCGTTCGCGGTGCGGGGCAGGTCGACAGGATAGCCGTGTCATGAAACCACTGGCCTCGGTATTGCGGATTGGAAGTGCCGGTACTCGCCTCGACGCCGCCAGGCGTGTTGCGGCATTGCCCACCTATCAGATCGCCCTGTGGCCCGATGGATGGGAGATCGGGCTCGGTGGCGAGGTGTGCGTGCGCGACACCCACGAAATGGCCGAGGCGCGGCGCTGGTACCGTCTGGCCGAGCGCAACCGGCCCCCCGGGGGCGAATCGGGCGCGTGGCGCGCGGGGGCGGATCGGGCCATGCGGATGCATGGTGTCTTCGTGCCGCGGGCCATTGTCGACATGGCCGAGCGGCGCTTTCCAACGGAGCAGGTGGCGTCGGTGGCGATGCAGCTCGTCGCTGGCGACTGGATCAAGGCGCGTCGTGGCCACCTGCTGGCGGCGCCGGAGCGGGCACTCACGCAGCGAGCGCTTGCCTGGTGTGGGTCGCGGCACAGCGGTGCGCCGGATGCTACGGCGGTCGGGCGGTTGGTCGAGCGCCTGTTCGAGGACTGCGTCGCCGAGGGTCTGCTGCCGCGGACGACCTATCGCATTGGTCAGTGCAGTGACGGTGGCTACGGGGTCCGCGGCTGCCGCTGCCAGGTCGAGGCAGATCTCGATGCCGAGACCTCGGCACGGGTCGAGGACGTGCTGATCACGGCGCTGATCCCCTGGAACCGCGCGATCGTCCGCGACGGTCTGCCCAGACCGTTGATCGCCCTGCGGGTGCTGTCGCGCGGCGCCGGGCGGGTGTCGGCATGATGCCGCGCCGGCCGTGGTGGCCCTGGATGGTCCTGATTGGCTTGGTTGCGACCGCGCCGATGGCGGGTGCCGACGAGCGCGCGCATCCACGCGGGGAGACCAGGCGGCATTCGACGGAGTCTGGACAGCAACCCCAGTCGGCCGGTGCCGGCCTGGTCGATCGGGATCACGGCACGATCTCCGGTGCGCCGGCCGATCCCGGGCTTCACCCGTTCTGGTCGGAGCGCTGCGTCGAGCAGCGCGCCCGGGGTTGGGGGCATACCGGGGACTGCGACAATCCCGCCTACACGGGGGAGCGCTATCGCATCCCGTACCCTCGCTGGCCTGCCCCTCCCTACGAACCCGAGCGGCAGGAGCGGCCCTGGAGACGCGCCCCCGCGATCGAGGGCGGTGGGGTCCCGTACGGTGCCCGGGTTGGGCCTGGTGGGGCCGCGCACGAGCGGGCCTGGTCGGGATCGGGTGGCCGCTCGATTGGCGGCGCGACCGGGAAGGGATACACCGACTGAGGTTCTGCCCGCGTGAGGAGGGGGCGGACCCGAAAGGGCATGGCGCGGATTGGATCGCGGGCCGGTTCTGTCAGCGGACTCAAGCGCCGTCTGACGCGCCGGCGCCGGCCGCACACCGGACGACCGGCACTCGGGCCAGGCCGCGGCTACGCCGTCGGTGATCAGGAGTCCGGCGACCGCGGTTGGCCGCGATGGGCGTGACGCAACCCTCCGTTTTTGCCGCGCTAACAGGGTTCCCGCCGGCTCACCGCAAGGGTGGATGGCGGCGCGTACCCCGGGGTCGTCCAACGGCCGTTTCGAGGATGAGGGGGATTCATCGATCATGCGTTTGACCCTGTCGACATGGTGCCACGCCGGGGGCTTGACACGAGGGGCCCGCGCCGCCCTGGCCAGTGCGCTGCTGCTTGGCCTCCCCCTACTCGCGGGGGCGGCGCCCCTGCGCTTCTTCGTCCTGGGGGATACCCCCTACTCGGATGGCCAGCGCTTGCAGGTCGCGTCGCTGCTGGCAGACGTCGCTGAACAGCGCCCACCCTTCGTGATCCACGTGGGCGACATCAAGGCCGGTAGCCAGCCCTGTACCGACGAGGGCAACGTCCGGATCGCCGATCTATTCCGGGTACAGCCGTTTCCGGTGCTCTACACCCCTGGAGACAATGAGTGGACCGACTGCCACCGACCGACGGCGGGTGCGCGCGATCCGCTGGAGCGGTTGGCAGCGCTGCGCGAGACCTTCTGGACCGATCCGCGGGTGCTGCATACCAAGGGTCTGGGGGTTCGGGTCAGCGACCCGTCATTTCCGGAGAATCTGTGGTTCGTCCGGGATGGGGTGGTGATTGCGCTGGTCCATGTTGTCGGAAGCAACAACAACGCCGGGTCGAACGACCCGGCGGCGATTGCCGAGCTGCAGGCACGATCGGCGGCCAACCGCGCGCTGCTGCGCGAGGCCACGGCCGAGGCGGTTCGCGGCGGGAGCCGGGCCGTTGTGCTCGCCTTTCATGGCAATCCGCTGTTTGAGAGCGCGCACCCGGCGAAGGGGTTTGAGCCGTTGCGTGCGGACCTGCGCCAGCTCCTGCGCGACTATCCCGGCCCGGTGCTGGTCATCCACGGGGATACGCATCATTTCCGACTGGACAATCCCCCGCTGGGTCCGGACAGCGCGGAGTCCGGGGAGCGTCTATGGCGGCTGGAGGTCCCCGGGGCCCCGACGGTGGCCGGCGTCTGGGTCAGCGTCGATGCCGAGGCGCCACGTCCGTTCGCGGTCCAGACCCAGTACCCGGACGTCATCGACGTGATGGCCTTGGACTGACCCCGGAGGGCAGGCGGCCCGCGGGTGTCCCGCCGGCGGCGTGGTTTGCGGGCGCGGGCATCCAGCGATGCGGGTCGACAGCCCCTGCTGGCCTGCCCACCCGCGAGCGGTGTCAGAGCGACGCGTCGGCGACCCGCGCCTCCTCGTCCTTATCCCTCTGGATCAGCGCGTAGGCCGAGTGATTGTGGATGGACTCGAAGTTCTCGGACTCCACCACGTACGCCGCCACGCGCTCGTCGTCGTTGAGGCGGCGCGCGACATCGCGCACGGTGTCTTCAACGAACTTCGGGTTGTCGTAGGCGCGCTCGGTGACGTACTTCTCGTCCGGGCGTTTGAGCAGGCCATAGAGCTCGCAGGAGGCCTCCGCCTCGACCAGATCGATGATCTCCTCGATCCAGAGGAAGCCGCGGGTGCGCACCTCGACGGTGACATGCGAACGCTGGTTATGGGCGCCATAATCGGCGATCTTCTTCGAGCAGGGGCACAGGCTCGTGACCGGCACGACGACCTTGATGGACATCTGCGGCTTGCCGTCGCGAACCTCCCCGATCAAGGTGACATCGTAGTCGAGCAGGCTCTTCACGCCGGTAACCGGGGCGCGCTTGTTGACGAAGAACGGAAAGCGCATCTCGATGTGGCCCGCCTCCGACTCCAGGCGGGTCGCCATCTCGGTGAGCATCTCCTTGAAGGTACCCACCCCGATCTCGTGCTCGTGTCCATTCAGGATGGCCACGAAACGCGACATGTGCGTGCCCTTGAAGTTATGCGGCAGAAACACGTACATGTTGAAGGTCGCCACGGTGTGCTGCTCGGTGCCGTTGCGGTCCTTGATACGCACGGGGTGGCGGATATCCTTGATGCCGACCTTGTCGATCGCGATGCGACGGGTATCCGCGCTGGATTGGACATCAGCGATCTCGCAGCGGGTGGCTTGGGTTGCGGTCTTGGTCAGCACGGATTCCACGGATTGCGTCCTCGGTTTCGGCTCGGTCATTGGCAGGTGTCAACCGTCTTCCTGAACGATAAGGGTGTCGGATCCCGCGAACCGGTGCGGGGCTCGTCCGGAAATGGGGCTTCGCCGAGCTGCAGGCAACCGCAGATTATGCGGGAAATTGCAACTTGCCGTAACCCCTTTGGGCGACAAACGACGCCTGACCCCCTATGCCGGAGGCGCCGCCGCGAGGCCTGGGGCGCGCGTTGCGTCGCGGCAAACCCTGTTCTCCTTGGGTGCCGCGGCTGGCAAGGCGGTTGGCTGACGTCCGCGCCTCGCGGCCGTTAAGCCGACTGCTATCCGACAGGGGTCCTCGATGTGGAGCCGAACGACATGGAGCGCACGCAAGCGCGGCTAACCTCGAAACGGCGGTTGACCGCGATGCGATCCGCACAGGCCGCCGTGCTCATCGGACGATCGCGTGTTCCGCCCGCTGACCGGATGGACGAGGGGCGCATCCGACACCCACAAGTTGAGCCGGCATCGCGTGGACACGCGCTTTCCGGCATGCATCGGTCGGTTCGGCTCGAACACTGGGCCGGGGTTCAGCGGCCCCTCAGCGGTCCCGGCTGACGATGTACTCGGCGATCCAGCGCAGCGCATCGGCTCCGCCGTCGAACGAATCGAGGCTGCGCATGGCCTCGGCGACCAGGTCGTTGGCCGCCTCGCGGGCTGGACCGACGCCCATCAGCGTCGGATAGGTGGCCTTCTCCCGGGCCCGGTCGGCGCCGCTGCGCTTGCCGGTGACGGCGGTCTCGCCCTCGACATCGAGCAGGTCATCCTGGATCTGGAAGGCGAGCCCGACGCACTTGGCGTAGTGGTCGAGTGCCGCCGCCTTGGCGGGATCGATGTCCGAGCTGGCCAGCGGGGCCATGTTGACGCTGGCGCGCAGCAGCGCGCCGGTCTTGTGGATATGGATATTCTCCAGCATGACCAGATCGAGCGTTACGCCCTCGGATTCCAGATCGAGCGCCTGGCCCCCGACCATGCCCTTGGAGCCCGAGGCCTTGCCGAGTGCAGCGATCATCCGCACGCGCCCCCGTGCGTCGCCGGGAAAGGAGCTGTCCGACGCCAGGGCCTGGAACGCCAGGGTTTGCAACGCATCGCCGGCGAGGATCGCGGTGGCGTCATCGAACGCCTTGTGACATGTCGGCCGCCCGCGGCGCAGGTCGTCGTCGTCCATCGCGGGCAGATCGTCATGGATCAGCGAGTAGGCGTGTATGAGCTCCACCGCACAGGCGCCGGTATCGACCATCTCAGGGGCAATCCCGAGCGCGCGGGCGCTGGCGTAGGCCAGGGCCGGGCGCACCCGCTTGCCGCCACCGAGCACCGCGTAGCGCATCGCCTCGTGCAGCCGGTGCGGTTGCGTATCGGGCGCCGGCAACAGCCGCTCGAGGTGGCGCTCGACGCGCGTCTGGCACTCGGTGAGGTAGGACTGGATGCCTGGTTGCTCAGTCATCGGTCACGAAGGGTTGCGGCTCGGCGCCCTCGGACGCCTCGGTCAGGATGCGGACCTTCTGTTCGGCCGCGTCCAATGCCCTCTGACAGCGGCGGGTGAGCGTGACGCCCAGCTCGAACGCCGCCAGCGAGTCTTCCAGACTCATCTCCCCCTGTTCCAGTTGGTCGACCAGCTTCTCCAGCTCGCCCAGCGCCTGCTCGAAGCCCTTCGTGTCGGAACTGCTGTGCTCCGTCCGGCCGCGGCCCATGCCTTGTTTACTACTCATAAAGTTTGAATCCGTGTTTGCGGCTACGGTAACGTAGGGCGGTTTTGCGGTCAATCGATGCGACCGCCGGCGCCGCGCGTGGCCCCCCTTTGCGCTTTCCTCAAGGAGCAGCCCGTCGATGAACGGCAATTACGACGCCTCAGCCATCGAGGTCCTCAGTGGCCTCGACCCGGTGCGCAAGCGCCCGGGCATGTATACCGATACCACGCGTCCGAATCATCTGGCCCAGGAGGTCATCGACAACAGCGTCGACGAGGCCCTGGCCGGGTACGCGAAGCAGATCGATGTCGTCCTCCATGGCGACGGCTCGCTGGAGGTGACCGACGATGGCCGCGGCATGCCGGTGGACATGCACCCGGAGCAGGGGCTGCCCGGGGTCGAGGTGATCCTGACGAAGCTGCACGCGGGCGGCAAGTTCTCGGCCGGCAGCTATCGCTTCTCCGGCGGTCTGCATGGTGTCGGCGTGTCGGTGGTCAATGCCCTGTCGCAACACCTCGAGGTCTGGGTCCGTCGCGGCGGCAAGGAATACAACATGGCCTTCGCCGGCGGAGACAAGAAGACCGATCTGGAGGAGATCGGCAACGTTGGTCGCAACAACACGGGTACCCGGTTGCGCTTCTGGCCCGATCCGGCGTACTTCGACAGCCCGAAGTTCGCCGTGCGGCCGCTGTGTCACCTGCTGCGGGCCAAGGCGGTGCTCTGCCCCGGGCTGAGCGTGCGTTTCCGCGACGAGTCCACTGGCGACGAGCAGGTCTGGTGCTACGAGGACGGCCTGAACGACTATTTGCGCCAGTCCCTGGAGGGGCTGACGACGATCCCGGACGACCCGTTTGTTGGCGACATGGAAGCGGCCAACGAGGCGGCGAGCTGGGCCGTGGTCTGGCTGCCCGAGGGCGGTGACCCGGTGAGCGAGAGCTACGTGAACCTGATTCCCACCGTGCAAGGGGGCACCCATGTCAACGGCCTGCGCACGGGACTCACCGAGGCCGTGCGAGAGTTCTGCGAGTTCCGCAATCTGCTGCCCCGCGGTGTCAGGCTCGCCCCCGAGGACGTCTGGGCGCGGGCCAGCTGGATCCTCTCCGTGAAGCTCGCCGACCCCCAGTTCTCGGGCCAGACCAAGGAGCGGCTCTCCTCGCGTGAATGCGCGGCCTTTGTCTCCGGGGTCGTCAAGGACGCCTTGAGCCTGTGGCTGAACCAGCACGTGGCCGATGGTGAGCGCATCGCCGAGATCGCGATCGGCGCCGCCCAGGCCAGACTCCGTGCCGGGCGCACCGTCACGCGCAAGAAGGTAACCCAGGGGCCGGCGCTGCCGGGCAAGCTGGCCGATTGCACCAGCACCGACCCCGCGCGCAGCGAGCTGTTTCTGGTGGAGGGCGACTCGGCCGGTGGCTCCGCCAAGCAGGCGCGCGACCGCGAGTTTCAGGCCATCATGCCGCTGCGGGGCAAGATACTGAATACCTGGGAGGTGGATCCCGCCGAGGTACTGGGCTCCCAGGAGGTGCATGACATCGCCGTGGCCATCGGTGTCGACCCGGGTAGCGATGACCTCTCGCGGTTGCGCTTTGCCAAGGTGTGTATCCTCGCCGATGCCGACTCCGACGGCGCCCATATCGCGACCCTGCTGTGCGCGTTGTTCCTGCGGCATTTTCCGCGGCTGGTCGCCGAGGGACATGTCTATGTCGCGATGCCGCCGCTGTATCGGATCGATTGCGGCAAGCAGGTGTTCTATGCCCTGGACGACGCCGAACGTCAGGGCGTGCTCGACCGCATCGCCGCCGAGAAGCTCAAGGGCAAGGTCAATGTGCAGCGCTTCAAGGGTCTCGGCGAGATGAATCCCCAGCAGCTGCGTGAGACCACCATCCATCCCGACACACGCCGCCTGGTTCAGCTCACGGTTGAAGCTGACGATGACAGCAGCAAGCTGATGGATATGCTGTTGGCGAAGAAACGCGCCGCCGATCGCCGGGTCTGGCTCCAGGAGAAGGGCGACCTGGCGGAGGTCTGAGGCGGCGGGTCGTCCGCGGCCGGGGTGGCCGCGCGTTGCCCCGGTCCCGGATCGTCGACCATGACCGGGGCGCGCGGGCGCGCTCGTTGGGCCTCGCGGGGCATTCCGTGAGAAGATCCACGGGCCTGTCTCCCCAGGTCCACCCCCGCGGCCTGTCTGCCGCGCCAGGGTTCGCGCTCGCCGCTGCGGACTTGCCACGCCATTCCATCCTCAGAGAACCGATCATGCGTCCATTCTCATACGCCCACGCCAGCGCCGATGACTGGTACTCCGCCGTCGAGCGGGCCATCCACGGGCTGGGAGCGGTCGATGGCAACCTCGGCTTCCTCTATGTCACCGACGCGGTCAATGCCCATCTGGATCACGCCCTGGAGATGTTCCGCGCGGCAACCGGCGTGGCGCATTGGATCGGCGCCGTCGGTATCGGGATCTGCGCCACCGGCATCGAGTACTACGAGCGCCCCGCGGTCGCGGTCATGATCGCCGACCTGCCCGACGATGCATTCCGGGTCTTTCCCGGCATCGTCAAGGACCTCGAGGCCTACGATGCCGCCGAGGCCGCACGGCCGGGTGCGCGCCCGGCCCACATCGGCTTGGTGCACGCTGATCCGGCCAATCCCCTGGTCGAGAGCCTGATCAAGCAACTGGCGGCGCGAACCGCGACGGGCTTCCTGGTCGGCGGGCTGGCCAGCTCGGAGGACAACGCGCAGGTGATTGCCGATGCGCCGATCCAGGGTGCACTCGCGGGTGTGATGTTCACCGACGCGGTCGGGATCCAGACCAATCTCAGCCAGGGCTGCTCGCCGATCGGTCCGCATCGGACCATCACCAAGGCGCAGCGCAACATCCTGATGGAGCTCGATGAGCGCGCCGCGCTGGACGTGTTCCAGGAAGACATCGGGGAGATCCTGGCCCGGGACATGTCGCGCGTCGGCGGCTATATCTTTGCCGGTCTGCCGATTGCCGGCTCGGATACGGGTGATTATCTGGTGCGCAATCTGATCGGTATCGACCCGGATCAGAAGCTCGTCGCGATCGGCGACCTGGTCGAGAACGGCCAACAGCTGATGTTCTGCCGTCGCGATGCCGACAGCGCTCGGGAGGACCTCTCCAGGATGCTCGCCAGCCTGAAATCGCGGCTCTCCGGGCCACCGCGTGGCGGCGTATACGTGTCGTGTCTCGGTCGCGGGGTGAACCTCTTCGGCGACGATTCCGAAGAGCTCAGGCAGATCCGCGACGAGTTGGGCGACTTCCCGCTGGTGGGATTCTACGCCAACGGCGAGGTCTCGCAGGATCGGCTGTATGGCTACACCGGGGTGCTGACGCTGTTTACCTGAGCCACGGGGTGCGGCGCGCACGGCGAGTCGACCGCGGCAGCATTCGGGCTAGAATACCGGCCCGATCATTCCACCCCGAAAGGATCCTACCCAGCCCGTGGACCCGCGCTTCGTCCATCTTCATCTGCACTCCGAGTATTCGCTTGTCGATGGGTTGGTGCGCATCAAGCCGCTGATCAAGGCCGTTTCCGCGGCGGGGATGCCGGCGGTCGCGGTCACGGATCAGACCAACCTGTTCTGCCTGGTGCGCTTCTACAAGGCGGCGGTCGCGGCGGGGATCAAGCCCATTGCCGGTACCGAGCTGGCCGTGTGGAATCCGACCGACGAGGCCCAGCCGCATCGATTGGTGCTCCTGGTGCAGGATCTGACCGGCTATCGCAATCTCACGCGGCTGATCTCGCGCGGCTACCTCGAGGGACAGCGTCAGGGCGTCGCGCAGGTCGATCGCGACTGGGTGTTCGAGGCGGCCGACGGGCTGATCGCACTCTCCGGCGGCGCCCGCGGTGACGTTGGACGGGCGCTGGTGTCCGGTCACCGCGGCGAGGCCGAGCGGCTGCTCGAGGACTGGCTGCGCGTATTTGGCGACCGCTACTATCTGGAGCTGACCCGCACCGGCCGGGACGCGGAGGGTGAGTGTGTCGAGGCGAGCTGCGATCTGGCTGCCGCCAAGGGTGTGCCGGTCGTTGCGACCAACGACGTCGCGTTCCTCAGTTCCGATGACTTCGACGCCCACGAGGTGCGCGTGTGCATCCACGATGGACGCACCCTGGCCGATCCGCGTCGGCCGCGCCGCTATGCCAGCGAGCAGTTCCTGCGCAGCCCGGCGCAGATGGCCGAGTTGTTCTCGGATATCCCCGAGGCCCTGGAGAACTCGGTGGAGATCGCCAAGCGCTGTAACCTGGAGCTGACCCTCGGTAAGAGCTTCCTGCCCGACTCACCGGTGCCCGAGGGCATGACCATCGACAGCTTCTTCGCCGCCGAGGCGAGGGCCGGACTGCAATGGCGCCTGCAGCGCCGCTTCCAATCCAGCGCGACCGATGCTGCCGAGCGGCGCCGCGTCTACGACGAGCGCCTGCAGCGCGAGCTCGATGTGATCTGTCAGATGGGTTTCCCGGGCTATTTCCTGATCGTCGCGGACTTCATCCAGTGGGCCAAGGACAACGGGATCCCGGTGGGGCCCGGGCGTGGCTCCGGGGCCGGCTCGCTGGTGGCTTACGCGCTGAAGATCACGGATCTTGATCCAATCGAGCACGAGTTGCTGTTCGAGCGCTTCCTGAACCCCGAGCGCGTGTCGATGCCCGATTTCGACGTCGACTTCTGCATGGAGGGCCGCGACCGGGTCATCGACTACGTGGCGGGAAAATACGGTCGCGATGCGGTCTCGCAGATCATCACCTTCGGCACCATGGCGGCCAAGGCGGTGGTGCGCGACGTGGGCCGGGTGCTCGGTCATCCCTACGGCTTTGTCGACAGGATCGCGAAGATGGTCCCGTTCGAGCTCGGCATGACCCTGGAGAAGGTCCTGAGCGAGAGCGAGGACCTGAAGGCCGCCTACGCCGAGGACGAGGCGGTGACCGCGCTCATCGATATGGCGCGCAAGCTCGAGGGTCTGGCCCGCAACGCCGGAAAGCACGCCGGGGGCGTCGTGATCGCCCCGACCAGACTGACCGACTTCGCGCCGCTTTACTGCGAGCCCGGTGGCGCCAATCTGGTCACCCAGTACGACAAGGACGACGTGGAGCAGGCCGGTCTGGTCAAGTTCGACTTTCTCGGCCTGCGCACGCTCACCATCATCGACTGGGCGCTCAAGGCCATCAATGCCGAGCGCGCCGCCGCCGGCGAGCCGCCGCTGGACATCAGCGCGATCGACGCCCACGACGAGCGGGCCTTTGCGCTGTTGCAGCGTTGCGAGACGACGGCGGTGTTCCAACTGGAGTCGCGCGGCATGAAGGAGCTGATCCGCAAGCTCAAACCCGACAGCTTCGAGGACATGACCGCGCTGGTGGCGCTGTTTCGGCCGGGGCCACTGCAGTCGGGCATGGTCGATGACTTCATCGATCGCAAGCACGGTCGTGCCGATGTCGCCTATCCGCACCCCGACCTGGAGCCCATCCTCAAGCCCACCTATGGTGTGATCCTGTATCAGGAGCAGGTGATGCAGATCGCCCAGGTGCTGGCCGGCTACTCCCTCGGCGGTGCGGACCTGCTGCGTCGGGCGATGGGCAAGAAGAAGGCCTCCGAAATGGAGAAGCAACGGGCCATCTTCGAGCAGGGCGCGGCCGAGCGCGGCGTCGAGCCCAAGACCGCGACCCATATCTTCGACCTGATGGAGAAGTTCGCCGGGTACGGGTTCAACAAGTCCCACTCGGCCGCCTACGCGCTCGTCTCCTACCAGACCCTGTGGCTCAAGGCCCACTACCCGGCCGCGTTCATGGCCGCGGTGCTCTCGGCGGACATGGACAACACCGACAAGGTGGTGACGCTCATCGACGAATGCCGCTCGATGGGCCTGAACGTCGCGCCGCCGAAGATCAACCGCTCCGCGTTCCATTTCACGAACGCCGGCGAGGACAGCGTGATCTACGGCCTTGGCGCGATCAAGGGCGTCGGTGAGTCGGCGATTGCCGCCATGCTCGAGGCGCGTGCGAATGGTGGGCCGTTCAGGGATCTCTGGGACTTCTGCCGGCGCATCGACCTGCACAAGGCCAACCGGCGCGTGCTCGAGGCGTTGATCCGCGCCGGCGCCCTCGACGACATCGGCGACAACCGGGCGACGCTGATGAACCGGTTGCCGCTGGCACTGAAGCTGGCCGAGCAGCATCACGCGAGCGAGGCCGCGGGGCAGGGCGACCTGTTCGGTATGCTCGCGACCGACGCCGACGCCGGCGCCGGGGCCGGGGCCGGGGAGCCAGACCCACAGATCGCGGCCCAGCGCTGGCCGGAATGGGACGAGGACGAGCGCCTGCAGGGAGAGAAGGAGACCCTTGGCCTGTACCTCACCGGCCACCCGATCAACCGCTACGACGGCGAGCTCAACGCAATGGTCTCCCAGCGCATTGGCCGCCTGATGGAGACCACGCAGAGCGCCTCGACCCCCGGGGTGACGCCGTTTCGTGGTGGCGAGCGCGAGCAGCGCACCGTGGTTGGCCTGGTGGTGGCGGTGCGTCCCGGCAAGACCCAGCGCGGGCGCATGGCCTCGGTGGTTCTCGATGACCGTACCGGCCGCATCGAGGCGACCGTGTTCAGCGAGCTCTACGAGCAGGTGCGAGAGCTGCTGGTTGCCGACGCGATCCTCGCCGTTACCGGTGGCTTGAGCTTCGACAGCTTCCGCGACAGCTGGTCACTGCGCGCGAGCGCGGTGCGGCCGCTGGCGGCCGCCCGTGCCGAGCTGGGTGATCATCTGATGCTCCGGCTGGATTGCTCGGACGCCGCACGTCATGCCGATGGCCGGCCATCGCCGCGGGCGCTGCAGGAGACCCTGGCGCCGTTTCGTGGCGAGGGCCTGCCGCTTTGCATCGAGTATCGCCGACCGGGCGCGGCAGGCCGGCTACGCCTCGGTGATGCCTGGCGCATCGAGCCCAGCGATGTGCTGCTCAAGCGTCTGCGCGCCCTGCTCGGCGAGGACGCCGTGGAGGTGGTCTACCGGCGCGAGCTCTCAGCGCGTCCGCTTCTCTCCGGGAGCTCCGCACCACCGCGACTCGCCGTGGTACGGTGACGGCCATGGGCCGCGAGTACAAGCGGCCCACCCCGATGCAAACCCTGCTGTCCGTGCAGCCCCCGTTTCAGTAGAATCCTCCCCGCTATGGACCTTAACTTTCTCGAATTCGAACAACCGGTCGCCGAGCTTGAGGCAAAGATCGAGGAGCTTCGTCACGTCGGTGACGACAACGAGATCAATATTGCCGAGGAGATCGAGCACCTCGAGACCAAGAGCCGGGCGCTGACCGAGCAGATCTTCTCGGCGCTGACACCCTGGCAGATCTCTCAGCTCTCTCGCCACCCGCTGCGGCCCTATTTTATCGACTACGCCCGGCGAGTCTTTGAGGATTTCCAGGAGCTGCACGGGGACCGTGCCTTTGCCGATGACCGCGCGATCGTCGGCGGTCTGGCCAGGCTCGACGGACAGGCGGTGATGGTGATCGGCCACCAGAAGGGGCGCGATACCAAGGAAAAGATCCTGCGCAACTTCGGCATGCCCAGGCCGGAAGGCTATCGCAAGGCGCTGCGCCTGATGCAGATGGCCGAGCGCTTCGGCCTGCCGGTGTTCACGTTCATCGACACACCGGGCGCCTATCCGGGGGTCGGTGCCGAGGAGCGTGGCCAGAGCGAGGCCATTGCCCGCAATCTGCAGGTGATGGCGGGCCTGCGGGTGCCCATCATCGTTACCGTGACCGGCGAGGGTGGCTCCGGCGGGGCGTTGGCCATCGGCGTTGGCGATCGACTGATCATGTTGCAGTTCAGCACCTATTCGGTGATCTCGCCCGAGGGTTGTGCGTCGATCCTGTGGAAGAGCGCGGATAAGGCCCAGCTGGCCGCGGAGGCGATGGCCATCACCTCCGAGAAGCTCTACGAGCAGGGCTTGGTGGATGGCATCGTGCCCGAACCCCTGGGCGGGGCCCATCGTGACGTCGACACCATGGCCGCGTCGCTGAAGAAGGTGCTGCTGGAGCAGTTCGAGGAGGTCGCGAAGCAGGACATGGATCTCGTCATCGCGAACCGGTACCAGCGCCTGCGCAGCTACGGGCGCTTCAAGAGCTGACGCCGGACGCGGGACTACCGGGTAGGCGGGACGTGGCCCGGTTCGGTCCGGATACCCTGCTTCCGGTGCTCGCGGCGCTGCCGCCGACCCCGCGGTTGTGGATTGCCTACAGTGGTGGGCTCGACTCCCACTGCCTGCTCCATGCCTGCGCAAGCCTTGGCACGCGCCTGCCGGTCTCACTCGGTGCGATCCATCTCGATCACGGACTGCACCCGCTCGCCCCTGTCTGGAGCGAGCACTGCCGCCAGGTCTGTGCCGCGCTCGGCGTGCCGTACGCGCAACGGCACCTGAAGCTGCAACGCCGCCCGGGGGCGAGCCTGGAGGCGCTCGCGCGCAGCGCCCGACGGCGTGCCTTGGCGACGCTGCTGGGCCCCGCTGAGTTGGTTGCCACCGCGCAGCATCGCGATGATCAGGCAGAGACCCTGTTGTTGGCGCTGCTGCGCGGCGGCGGGGTCCACGGGCTCGCGTCGATGCCGGCGATCATGCCGCTTGGCGCCGGCTTCCTGGTCCGGCCATTGCTTGGATTCGACCGCGCGGACCTGCGCGACTACGCCGCCCGGCACGCCTTGACATGGGTCGAAGACCCCAGCAACGCGGACACCGGTTTCGATCGCAATTACCTTCGTGGGCGGGTGATGCCGCTGCTGCGCGCGCGCTGGCCCGCGGCGGCCGCGACCCTTGCCCGCGGCGCGCGCCATTGCGCCGATGCCGCGGCGCTGATCGACGAGGCGGCAGAGGCCCTCCTGCCCGCCCTGGCCGGATCCCGCCCCGGCACCCTGTCGGTCGCGGCCCTGTTGGCGCTGCCGGATCCAAAACGGCGCATCGCGCTGCGCCGCTGGGTCGGCGCGCTCGGCTTCCTGACGCCGTCGGCCGATCGGCTCGGGCGCGTGGTCGACGAGGTCTTGTGCGCCCGGGGCGACGCGGAACCACTGGTGGCATGGCGTGGCTGCGAGATTCGGCGTTACCGCGACGATGTGTTCGCGCTCTCGCCGTTGCCGCCTCGACCCGATGAGACGATCCTGCCGTGGCCCGGTGGGGCGGCGCTCCAGCTCCCCGGCGGTCTCGGCGAGCTGCACTGGCGGCCACCGGATTTGGGCTCGCGAGCTCTTGCCCCCCGCATTGTGGGCTTTGGTCTGCAGGGGCTGCGCTGCCGCGACTCAGCGGGGCATCGGCGGCGGCTCAAACAGCTCTTTCAAGCGGCGGGCGTTCCCGGCTGGCTGAGACCCTACGTGCCGTTGGTGCTGGAGGCCGGTGCGCTGCGCGCGGTCGCAGGCGTAAGCGGCTGCGGCCCTGACGCCCCCGCGGCGCATTGGTCTGGCCACCCGTGGCAGGGGTTCGGGATCTTCACGGGATGACGGGGGAGGCCGGGCCCTCCGCGCGGGAGGCGGCGGCGCCGTGGCCCGTTCTCGCGCGATTCCCACCTCGGCATGTCGTCGGTGGCGGGCGGCGATGCGGTGGCGATTCTGTTAAACTCGGCGGAAACTTTTTCTGACGATGAAGGTAAAGCAATGGCTGTCTTGGAACTGACCGGCGAGAATTTCGAGCCCACGATTAAGGACAACGGCTTCGTTGTCGTTGATTTCTGGGCGCCTTGGTGCGGACCCTGCCGTTCGTTCGCGCCGGTCTACGAAAAGGTATCGGCCGACCACGACGACATCGTGTTCGCGAAGGTCAACACGGAAGAGGAACAGCAGATCGCGGCCCATTTCCAGATCCGCTCCATTCCGACGCTGATGATCTTCCGCGACCAGATCATCATCTTCTCCCAAGCGGGGGCGCTCCCCGAGGCCTCTTTCCGCGACCTGCTCGCGAAGGCCGGTGAGCTCGATATGGACAAGGTCCGCGCCGATATCGCCGCCCAGTCTCAAACCGGCAACGCCTGAGCCAGTCGGACGACCCTGTCGGGCCTCCAAGGGATTGCAGTCGCGAGCGCCCCGACCCGGGCGCCGGTAACCCCTCAGGGTCAACACCATGCAGGCACCTGCGCATCTCGTCGCCCGGCTGAATCTGTTCGGGGCCTCGCGGACGGTCGGCGATCTGATGGGGCTATGCGAGGAGAACTATGCCCTGCTGCTGCGACTCGCCCCGAACCTCAAGCATCTGCACGGGCGCTTGCGATCCGGTTGCAGCACCGGTGCCGACCTGTATCTGGACGTTCTCGAACAGGCGCCGTACACGAGCCTGATCAGGCTGACCTACCTGTTCGCCGGCTCGGCGGCGGGCGGGGGATTCGCCGCACCCGATCCAGACACCCGCCTGCGTGTCTATCATGACGCTGGCCAGGCCGAGGTGCTCGACCTGCGCCAGACGGTGCTGCCGCTCTATCGCCACTATCAGTCACCGGCGCTGTCGGCCAAGTGGAAGGCCAATCTGTTCCTGTCCAAGTGGCTGATGTTCTGCGTGCGTGAAGGCCACCGGTTTCCGTCCGACAGCCTTTGCCCCGTCTCTCCACCCGGTCTCGAGCTCACGCCCAGCTTTTGATCCTGCAGGCCATCCGGCGCCCGGAACCCGGCGCCGATCGGGGAGGTCTGACGGGACAGGCACCGGGCTTCTCATGCGTCCACGCGGTGCCGTGCGGCGCGGGATGCCGGGGCCAATCTGGTCTGCCGCCCCCGCGTTTGCGGTCCACCACGGGACGATCGTGCGGTATCTGTCAGAAAAAAGATCGAAAAAATTTGACCGCGTTTCTTGACAATCGTTAATCTAAAACCAAGTAAGCGAGTGGGAAAAGGGCCGAGGCAACCAGGGCACAAGACCATGAGACTCTCTACCAAGGGCAGATATGCGGTGACGGCCATGCTTGACCTGGCGCTCAATTCGGGCAAAGGCCCGGTGACGCTGGCCGACATCTCCGCCAACCAGGGGATCTCCCTCTCCTATCTGGAGCAGCTGTTCGCCGCCTTACGCGGCAAGCAGCTCGTGCGCGGCATCCGTGGACCGGGGGGTGGCTACTACCTGGGCAAGGCGTCGGAGGAGATATCCATCGCCGATATCATCTGCGCCGTCGACGAATGGGTGGAGTTCACCCGCTGCGGCGGTCGGGAAAACTGTCGCGACGGCCAGCGCTGTCTGACCCATACCCTCTGGGACCAGCTCAGCGATGAGATCTTTACGTTTCTGAGCGAGATCTCGCTTGCCGATCTGGTCGAACGGGGCCAGCGTGAGCGCGAACGCCGGCAGGTCCAGCCCAAACAGTCTCTACAGGTCGGCAAACAGCGCGCGGCCTAGGGCTCGCGAGGCGCGAGCGGCTCCATTTTCAAGCGCTTGCGGCGTTCGAAAAAGCTGGACCTTCCACGGCCCGCGGGCTGATTCTGCCCAAGAAACGGAAAAAAGAGCAGCGCCCCGCGGTGGGGCCCGGGCGTTTGGACAACCCGCGGCCGCGACGCATTACCGGCAGCCGACCCGATGGCTGAAGCATCGAGACGGAAGGTGTTATGCTTAGCTATCAACCGTCCAGACGCGATCGGCGCGGCTGTGCACGGTGGCGTCCCGTCCGCGACGGGTTTCGATGCCGTGACCGATGATCCGAGCCCATGCCGGCAGAAACTGACGACCTGCAGACCATCCAGGACTTTGTTCGCTGGGGTGCCAGCCGCTTCAATGAGGCCGGTCTGTTTTTTGGCCACGGCACCGACAACGCGCTGGACGAGGCCGCCTGGCTGGTTGCCCACGCCCTGCATCTGCCGCCGGGGCTCCCCGGCGACTGGCGCGGCTGCCGCCTGACGCCCAGCGAGCGCACGGCGGTCTCCGAGCTGCTGCGGCGGCGTATCGCCGAGCGTATACCGGCCGCGTACCTGACCGGACGGGTCTGGTTCGCGGGGCTGGAGCTCGAGGTCGATCCGAATGTCCTGATACCCCGCTCGCCTCTGGCGGAGCTGATCACCGACGGTTTCGCGCCCTGGATCGAGCCGGAAGAGGTGGGTCGTGTGCTCGACCTGTGCTGCGGCAGCGGCTGCATCGGAATCGCCACGGCGGTGCATCTCCCCGACGCCGACGTCGACCTGGCCGACATCTCGCCGGCGGCACTGCGTGTCGCGGCGCGCAACCGTGCCTTGCACGGGCTCGAAGGGCGGGTGCGGATCATCGAATCGGACCTGTTCGCCGGGTTGGACGAGATCGGGCCCGATGGCAGCGGCTACGACATCATCGTCTCCAATCCGCCCTACGTCGCCGCCGCGGAGATGGAGACCTTGCCCCTGGAATATGGGCACGAGCCGACGTTGGCGCTGGCGGCTGGCGAAACCGGCCTCGACCTGGTGCTGCGCATCCTGCGCGATGCGCCCAACTATCTCAACGACGGCGGGATCCTGGTGGTCGAAGTGGGCAATACGGCCCCGACCCTGCAGCAGCGTCTGCCGCATCTGCCGTTCATCTGGCTGGAGTTTGTGCGCGGCGGCGAGGGTGTGTTCCTGCTGCGCCAGGAACAGCTGCTGGAGTTCCATCCCCTGTTTGCGGAGGCGGTGTCGGACCTATGAGCTTGAGACGGGCAAAGACGGTTGACGAATATGTCGAAAGGGTTCGCCAGGCGGTGTTCGAGGTCGCGGATCTGCGCGAGTGCCTGGGCCTCGAGCTCGAGGATCTGTCGCGGTTTCCGGCCTTTCTCGATCCATTGGATGACGACATCAAGGCCCTGTTCCCGTCGATGAGAGACGGTGATTTTGCGTCTGGTCGTGAAGACCTCCCCTTCATGGATGTCGCCACGCGTTTTGCTGGCGAGATCCCTTTCCAGACCCTGCTCGAGCAGATCAACGAGGCCCATCGCCGCGGGCTCGGGATAGATGACGATGTCTGATCACACCCGGACCGAAGACCAGGGGATCGGCGGGGACCAGCACACGGTCTTCGATCTCGATCTGATCAAGCGCTACGACCAAAGCGGTCCACGCTATACCTCCTATCCCACCGCGGTGGAGTTCGATCCGGCCTTCGATGCGGATGCCTATCGCGAGACCTGCCGGCGCAGCAACGAGAGCGGACGCCCGCTCTCGTTGTATTTCCACATCCCGTTCTGCGACACGGTCTGTTTCTATTGTGCCTGCAACAAGATTGCGACCAAGGATCGCACCCGCGCCCAGCCTTATCTGGATCGGGTCTATCGCGAGCTGCAGATGCAGTCGGCGCTGTTCGATGCCGACCGGATAGTCGAGCAGCTGCATTGGGGTGGAGGCACGCCGACCTTCCTCAGCCACGGGCAGATGCGCGAGCTGATGGCGCGCACGCGCGAGGCA